>JAFSZY010000019.1 GCA_017458845.1 Ruminococcus sp. | reverse complement strand
ATTCTCGTCCGGGTCACCACACCCCCTGTCTTGTGGCAGGGGATTTGCTTTAGAAATAAGGCATTTGATTATTGTACCATACGCCGGTGTGGTGGAATAGGCAGACACAAGGGACTTAAAATCCCTCGGAGTAACATCCGTACCGGTTCAAGTCCGGTCACCGGCACCAAAAAGGGCGGTTTCTCAACCGTCTTTTTTTGTTGCTCAACTTTTCTTAAAATGCTTAAAACGGCTTGAACAGTGGACTTTGAGCGGGTAGTGAGAAAAAGTTGAGAAAAGTTAAAGTAATTAAACAACAAAAAAATAGACTGTCAATAGGCTGTCATAAGCTGTCATAGGCTGTCAATAAGCTGTCAAAAAATGAAACCCAACGACACAAGAAAAATGTTAGTGATCCCGTCGGCGCAGATACGTTCTTTCGTATCAGCGTCGATTTCTTTTTGCTGATCGCAGATGTATTATTTATTGCTTTTCTTTGTCCTTTGTGATATGATAAGTATGCTACATAATCTACATTAAAATATTTTGCAATCAGTAGACTACCCTTTTTCTATCTTCAAGGGGGTAGTTTTTAGATATGCACCTATTTCTCTGGAATAATCACAGACTCGGTGCATATACTGGTTGCGGTTATGTAGATTGTGTAGCAACAATCCGCGATGACGTTAGCGGAAAAAGTAAAACCGAATAGGAAACAACGAACACTATGGATTCAGTGAGAAATTCATAGTGTTTTATTTTTCGTATGGTTTTCAGATATCAGAACAGAGGAATTTTTTAAAATTTATACTCAAAATGTATTGACACGGTGTCAGACATAGTATATAATGATTATACTGACACTGTGTCAATATGTTTTAGAAGGGATAATTATGATTAAGGGAACGCCGGAGTTGATAGCGCAGAGACGCGAGGAAATCATCAATGCTTGTGAAAACCTCTATCAGGAGATGAGCTTCAAGGATGTTACAATCAAGGAGATCGGTAATGTTACTTCATTTTCCCGTCCGACGATTTACAACTATTTTGAAACTAAGGAAGAAATTTTCCTTGCGTTATATGAACGCGAGTATCACCGCTGGAACAAAGCACTCGAGGGAATATTGAATGACAATGAGAGCTTAACCGCCAAAGAACTTGCTGATAAGATAGCTAAGTCTTTAGGCGACAGGATTCAGCTTCTGAGGCTTTTGTCGATGAACAATTTCGATATGGAGGCGAACAGCCGTCCCGAGCTCCTTGTGTCCTTCAAAAAAGCATACGGTCGCTCAAAGGAGCTGGTCGCTGAATTGCTTAAAAAGTTTTGTCCGAAAATGGAAGAAAGTGAAATTAAAGGATTTATCTATACGTTCTTTCCGTTTATGTTCGGAATCTATCCATACGCAATGGTGACAGACAAACAAAAGAACGCAATGAAAGAGGCTGGTATCAGCTACACTTATTATTCGGTCTATGAATTGACATATAATTGTATATTAAAATTACTCAAATAAGAAGGGAGAAATGAATGATGAAAAACTTACCTAAAATCGCTCTCGGCGCGTGGGCTTGGGGCAACGACGGAACCTTTGGCAACAGCTTTACAGCCGACCAGCTTCGTCCAATCTTTGATACCGCTATGAAGAACGGACTGAACCTCTGGGACACTGCCTTTGCGTACGGTATGGGAACCTCGGAAAAGGTGCTGGCAGGCTTTCTGAAAGGACTTCCGAGAGAAAGCTATCTCATCTCGGATAAATTCACGCCGCAGTGCGCGGACACAACTTCTCAAACCGCCATGCAGGATATGATCGAGATGCAGCTCGATTTAATGGCGCTTGACCGTTTCGATGTCTATTGGATTCATAATGTATGGGGCGCACCGAAGTGGACAGAAGAACTTGCGAAATTCTATGAGGGCAAGGGAAATGTGCCGATTATCGGTGTATCCAATCACAACCTTGCAGAAATCAAGCAGGCTGACGAAATATTAAAGGCGCACGGTTTGAAGCTCGGCGCTGTTCAAAATCACTACAGCCTGATTAACCGTTCATCGGAGGATTCGGGAATTCTTGACTATTGCAAAGAAAACGATATATTTTTCTTTGCTTATATGGTACTGGAGCAGGGCGCGCTGTCGGGCAAGTACGATACGGCTCATCCAATGCCTGCAGGCTCGGCAAGAGCAGAAACCTACAACCCCGTACTTGATAAGCTCGAATTGATGAACGCAGAACTGAAAAAACTCGCCGACAAATACAACGTCGGTGCGGCACAAATCCCCGTTGCGTGGGCTATCGCTAAAGGAACCCTACCGATTATCGGCGTGACAAAGGAAAATCAGGTTAAGGATGCTGTTAAGGCGGCGAATATTGCTCTCACAGCTGAAGAAGTCGCTGAGCTTGAAAGGGTCGCTGACAGCCTTGAACTGAACGTTATCCGTATGTGGGAAAAGGAGATGAAGTGATATGAAGAAGAATATCGGAGCTGCACTCGCCTTGTATCCTAGCCCTGTAATCGTTGTCGGCGCAATGGTTGAAAACAAGCCAACATGGACGCTGGTAGCTCACGCAGGAACAGTAGCGCACAGTCACTTAATGATTTCTTTGGTTCAGGTTCACTATATCAACAAGGGAATCCGCGACAACAAAATTCTGTCTGTCAATGTAGTTGATGAATCATGGCTGAAAGAAGCTGATCGTATGGGTGTGGTCAGCGGTAATAAGACAGATAAATCCGATGTGTTTGAATATACGATAGGCGAAAACGGCGCACCGCTTATCAATGCTGCCAAAGTATCCATTGAGTGTGAAGTTGACGGCAATTACGAACTTGAACACTTTGACAATTTTATCTGCAAGATTCTCGCAACATATGCGGACGAAGAAATTCTGAATGAGAAAGGAAAAATCAATTATCACGTCTTTAAGCCCGTGCTGTTTGAATTCCCGACATACGAGTATTTTGTAACCGGTGATAAGGTTGGCAACTGCGCCAAGATGAATCAATAACTTCCAAATAAGTTTAAGGATAGTGAGAAAAATGTCAATTAAGATAAAGGAAAAGAAGGTCGAACTGATAGAACTGTTTTACGACCTGATCTATGTTTACGCTATTTCCAGATTGACATTGTTAATCGAGGAGCCGCAGACCGGCGTGATTCCTGTCAGCGGATTTCTGAGGTATATTGTTGTCTGTTTTGTAATTTTGCAAGCATGGCTGTATTTGACCAATTACGTCAACCGCTACGGCAGATGGAAGTGGTACGAATACTCGCTGACTGCCGTAAATATGACGGCGACGGTGTATATGGCGAATACGATTTCCGAAGATTGGAATGAAATGACGCTGACATTTAATCTGGCTATGCTGATTATGCTGTTGTGCGTAGCGGCGATGTATTTCATTCAAACACGGTTAAAACAACAGGAAACAGGCGCGGCAAAGAACTCGCTCGTCATTTTGAGTGTTGACTGCTTTTTGTATCTGGCGGCATTTCTTTTCTCCGTATTCCATATGGAACAGATCGTCATTTGGCTGGATGTAGTCGCAGTACTTGTCGGTGCTTTTCTTCCGTTTTTTGTCAGAGGAAAGTTTGACGCTTCGATTATCAGTTTTCCGCATCTTGTCGAACGCTTTGAGTTGATAACGATTATCACCTTCGGTGAAGGAATCGTCGGTATGACCGGTTTCTTTGATGTGAAGAATTTCTCACTCAGACCAATTCTTGTATTTGCTGCTATTCTTGCGTTGTTTGGTTGTTATGTTACGCAGATTCATTATCTGTGCAATCATCATCGTGTAGAGCGTGCGCTCCCATTGATGTTCAGTCACTACTTTATCGTGATTGCAGTGAACCTGATTACCGTAGCATTCAAATTTTTAGAGAACGAAGCGGCAGACAGCTTATTCACAGCAGGTTTGATGTCAACGGCAATTGTGTTGTTTTTTGTTGCGATTTACGCAAACAGCCGATATTATCATGAAAAGTTTTCCTTAAACGGAAAAGATATTTTGTGTTCGGCAGCGTTTCTTGCCGTCGGAATAGCGCTTATGCTTATTATGCGTAATAGTGTTTATGGTTTTCTTGCAGGAACGCTCATTGCGGTATGCGGCAATTTTGCTATGCTTTTATTAAAATACAAAGGAGATAAAAATTATGAGTAAAATATTAGTAACTTATTTTTCTGCAAGCGGTACCACCGCGAGAGTTGCAGAGAATTTAGCAAAGGCGGCGGACGCTGATTTGTATGAAATTAAACCCGCCGTGCCCTATACAAGAGATGACCTGAACTGGAGGGATAAGCAGTCACGCAGCTCGGTTGAAATGCGCGACAAAAGCTCGCGACCTGCATTAGCAGATACCGCTGCGAATATTACTACCTATGATACGATTTTTGTCGGCTTCCCGATTTGGTGGTATATCGCGCCCACGATTATCAACACATTCTTAGAGGCGTATGATTTCAGCGGTAAGAAGGTCGTTTTATTCGCCACATCGGGCGGTTCGGGCTTCGGCAAGGCCGTGCAGAGCTTACAGCCGTCCGCGCCAAACGCGCAGATTATCGCGGGTGAAATCCTTAACGGCAATCCGAATGAAAAGAAGTTAAAAGCGTTTGCGGAGAAGTATTAAGAGGTAATCACTATGAAATATCAAAATGAAAACGAATTCAGAAAAGCCAATCTGTTCGGTAAAGGTGAGCCTAATGTAAACTTTGCACAGTTCTTTATCGGCGAGAGCTTTCTCAATCCGCTGACAGATTTTCAAAATGGAGAGTTCCCGCTTTTTAACGTTACCTTTGAGCCCGGATGTCGCAACAACTGGCACATTCACCACGCCGACAAGGACGGCGGTCAGATACTTATCTGTACCGCGGGCGAGGGTTGGTATCAGGAGGAAGGCAAGGAGCCGCGTTCGCTCAATGAGGGCGATGTCGTTGTGATTCCGCAGGGGGTCAAGCACTGGCACGGCGCTAAGAAGGACAGCTGGTTCTCGCATATCTCTATTGAAGTTCCCGGTGAGAACAGCTCAAACGAATGGCTCGAGCCGGTAACCGACGAGTATTATAACGCACTGTAAGGAGGAAAACTATGGCTGATAAAATCGTACAAACAGCAGGACGCGACGCGCTCGGAGAGTTCGCTCCCGATTTCGCGCATTTTAATGACGATGTCCTTTTCGGCGAAAACTGGAACAACGAGGACATTGACCTCAAAACAAGGAGCATTATCACCGTTGTCGCGCTGATGTCGCAGGGCATTACGGACAGCTCGCTTAAATACCACATTATGAACGCCAAAAACCACGGCGTGTCGCAAAAGGAAATGGCAGCAGTTATCACCCACGCGGCGTTTTACGCGGGCTGGCCCAAAGCATGGGCAACCTTTAACCTCGCTAAAGAAGTATACAGCGGTGAAGAAAAATGAAGATTACGGTACTTTTCGCAAGTCCCAATAAGAACGGATCCACAGCGATTTTGACAGAGCATTTCAAAAAGGGCGCTGAGGAAAGCGGACATTCGGTCGAAGTGATCGATGTTTGCAAGATTAATGTCAATCCTTGTATAGGATGTGTGCGATGCGGCTATGAAGGTCCGTGCGTTCAAAAAGATGATAACGCGATTGTCAGAAAATCTTTACTCAACAGTGATATGGTGGTTTTTGCAACTCCGCTGTATTACTACGGATTGTCTGCACAGCTCAAAATCGTCGTTGACCGCTTCTGTGCGTATAATTCAAGCCTGAACAGCAAGCATCTCAAATCCGCTTTACTGACTGTTGCGTGGAATGCGGATGACTGGACTTTTGACGCGCTCGAAACGCATTACAAGACACTTGTCCGATATATCAACTTTGAGGATATGGGAATGATCCTCGGCTACGGATGCGGCTCACCCTCAATGACCAAACAAAGCAATTACCCGGAGAAAGCCTACAAATTAGGAAAGAGCTTATGATTATGTGAACACAAAAGGAGTCTGATCAAAACAATAACCTCCGCAACTGAGCAGAGGTGACTATTGATTAGCAACTTCTTTATTGAAACGGAGTGAACAGAATGAGAAAAGGATTTCTGATATCTTTATTGCTTGTTTTAATTATTCTTTTAGCTGCCTGCAATGGTGAGCAGAGCCGGAACGAAAAAACTGCGCCGACCGTGCAAGCCGCGACAACAGCAACTACAGCGGTTAAGGTGACAGTTCAGTCTACTATTGCCGCAACAGATCAGGTTTCATCCGTACCCGAAACACAGAATACGGCTACAGAGCCGACTCCCACTGAAGCTGAGCATGAACAGCCTCAAAATAACTACGATCAGTCGGAATATGAGGAAGAACAGCCGGAGGAAGTACGGAGCGGCGACCTTCAAATGACAATCGACGGCACAGCGGTATCAGTCGCGTGGGAGGATAATGACGCAGTACAATCACTCAAAGAGCTGTGCAGGAATCAGCCCCTCACCATCTATATGTCCATGTACGGCGGCTTTGAACAGGTAGGAAGTATCGGTACGGACTTGCCGCGAAATGATGTGCAGACAACCACCTCGTCAGGCGATATCGTCCTGTATTCCGGTAACCAAATGGTTGTTTTCTATGGTTCCAACTCGTGGGCGTATACACGGCTCGGTCAT
>JAFSZY010000018.1 GCA_017458845.1 Ruminococcus sp. | reverse complement strand
TGTAGCAGGATCACGGGTAAATGCAACGCCGGTGCCGCAATCGTCACACATGTTGCCGAATGCCATTGACTGTACGTTAACGGCAGTACCCCATGAATAAGGAATATCGTTGTCACGGCGGTAAACGTTAGCTCTGGGGTTGTCCCATGAACGGAATACAGCCTTAACAGCCTCGATGAGCTGAACCTTGGGATCTGTGGGGAAGTCCTCGCCAATCTTTGCTTTGTATTCAGCCTTGAACTGGTTAGCGAGCTCTTTGAGATCCTCAGCTGTGAGGTCTACGTCCTGAGTAACGCCTTTTTCAGCCTTCATCTTGTCGATGAGCTCCTCAAAATATTTCTTACCGACTTCCATAACGACGTCGGAGAACATCTGGATAAATCTTCTGTAGCAGTCATAAGCCCAGCGAGCGTTGCCCGAAGCCTCTGCCATATACTCAACAACGTCCTCGTTAAGACCGAGGTTGAGGATTGTGTCCATCATACCGGGCATTGAAGCTCTGGCGCCTGAACGTACGGATACGAGGAGAGGATTCTCCTTATCACCAAACTTTTTGCCTGTAATGTTTTCCATCTTCTCGATGTACTCCATAATCTGGCCCATAATCTCGTCGTTAATCTGACGACCATCCTCATAATACTGAGTACAAGCCTCTGTAGAGATTGTGAAGCCCTGTGGAACAGGGAGCCCCAAGTTTGTCATCTCGGCAAGGTTAGCGCCCTTACCGCCGAGGAGCTCGCGCATTGAAGCGTCGCCCTCTGTAAACAAATAAACCCATTTGTTTGCCATAAAAAATTACCTCCTAAAAAATTAGAATTGGATTTGATACAGCATAGCTGTACCGACTTACACAGTCTTGGACATATTATAACAAACTTCTTTTCAAAATGGAATAAGATTTTCGAAAAATTTGCAAAAAATGTTAAAAAATTTTTAATTTACAGTATTTAAAACAAATAAAATACAAGAAAATACAATTTTTTTACAATTTGGGCTTGAAAAATTTCACAGTTGTGCGATAATAAATATAAGTATGTAATAGATATGGAGTAATACTTATGAGGAAATGCGCGGTAATCCTCGCGGGCGGCGAGGGTAAAAGAATGAAGATGAACAAGCCGAAGCCTCTCGCCGAGGTTCTCTCACAACCGATGCTCAAATGGGTTATAAACTCGGTTAAGAGAGCGGGGATTGACAATATCTGTGTTGTTAAGGGCTTTGGCAAGGAATACATAGACGAGTTTGTAGAGACTCTCGATTTCCCCGTTGAGACCGTATATCAGGCGGAGCGCCTGGGTACAGGTCACGCCGTTATGCAGGCTAAGGTGTTTTTGGAGAACGCGGGCGGCAGTGTGGTTATCCTCAACGGCGACGCGCCATTTATGGACAGCGATACGATAAAGAGCTCCTACGAGTTCCACGAGAGTGAGAAAAACTCCGCCACGGTTATTTCGGCAAAGGTTGACGACCCCACAGGTTACGGACGCATAGTCCGCGACGAGAACGGAAATTTAAAAGCGATTGTCGAGCAGAAGGACGCCGACGAAGCCATCGCGGCGATTAACGAGGTTAACTCGGGCGGATTCTGGTTTGACACACAAAAGCTTCTTTCGGTATTGGGCGAGATTAAGTCTGATAATAACGCCAAGGAATACTATCTTCCCGACGCGCTTAAACTTCTTTTAAAGAAAAATGAGAAGATTGGCGCATTTACGGCAAAGAGCCCCGACACTGTCCTCGGCGCTAACGACCGCGAACAGCTCAAGGAGCTTGAAAATATAGCAATCGCAAAAGGGTACAAGTGTTAATTGCGTCCCTTTTTAAAGGGACCTAAATTGCTAAATGCGCAGCATTTCAATTTAGAGGGATTATTTTTTCTCTTTATGAATGTTTTAGTAGAGGACCGCTAAGCTGGATAATCCCCCGAAATTGGCTCATTTTATTCGCAACAATTTCGACCCCTTTGAAAAGGGGTACAAACAGGTTAATTTTTTAAGGGAGAGTACAAAATGAATTTTCACGGAAAAGACATCAAAATTTTCACAGGCAGTTCCAATGTCCCCGTCGCCCAGGGAATCGCGGGTTGTTTAGGTTTACCGCTCGGTAAATGCACTTGCCAGAAGTTCTCGGACGGAGAGATTTCGGTAACAATCAACGAATCCGTCCGCGGCTCGGAGTGCTTTATCGTACAGTCAACCTGTACGCCTGTAAACGACAATCTTATGGAAATGCTCATAATGATTGACGCTATGAAGCGAGCTTCCGCGGCGAGAATTACCGCCGTTATGCCTTACTTCGGTTATGCTCGTCAGGACCGCAAGGCTAAGCCCCGTGATCCGATTTCATCCAAGCTTTGCGCGGATATCATCACTGCGGCAGGCGCTGACAGACTTCTGACTATGGACCTTCACGCCAATCAGATTCAGGGATTTTTCAATATCCCAGTTGACCACCTTAAGGGCGCCGGAATACTCGCTGACCATATGAAAGAAAAAGTCGGCGATAACGCTGATGAATACGTTGTTGTCTCTCCCGATTTGGGTTCCGTTACAAGAGCCCGTAACTTCGCCAGCCGTATAGGCACAGCTCTCGCTATCATCGACAAACGCCGTCCAAAGGCTAATGTTTCAGAGGTTATGAATATCATCGGTAACGTCGAGGGCAAGAAGGTTATCATCCTCGATGATATGATTGATACCGCGGGTACTCTCTGCAACGGCGCGAAGGCAATTGTTGAAAAGGGCGGCGCTACTGAAGTTTACGCCTGCGCTACTCACGCTGTGCTTTCCGGTCCCGCTATCGAGAGAATCGAAAACTCCGTAATTAAAGAGCTTGTGCTTCTCGACACTGTTCCGCTCAGCGACGACAAGAAGATTGACAAATTTACTGTTCTCCCCACAGCTCCCGTATTTGCCGAGGCTATCGCTCGTATTTATAACGATAAGCCCTTTACAGCGGCGTTTGATTAATCAGTGATAAGTGGAAAGTGGTAAGTGGTAAGTCCGCTTACCACTTTTAAGGTAATATATATGTTTGGCAGAAAAAAGTTTTCTAACAATTCAATAGAGTACCTTGTTGTCGGACTGGGCAACCCCGACCGCAAATATGAAAACACTCGCCACAACGCGGGATTCATAATGCTTGATTATATAGCCGATGAGCTCGGCGTTAAGGTCAAAAGGCTCAAGTTCAAGTCAACAGTGGGTGAGGCGAAAATCGGTGCTCACAGGGTGCTGCTTATGAAGCCCTCGACTTTTATGAACAACAGCGGACAAGCGGTTGTTGAAGCGATGAATTTCTACAAAATTCCCGCCGAAAAAGTTGTAGTATTACTTGACGATATAAACCTTGATGTGGGCAAAATGCGTATCAGACAAAAGGGCAGCGACGGCGGACAGAACGGTATGAAGAATATTATCTACCTCAGCGGCTCCGACCGGTTTCCGCGCGTTAAAATCGGTATAGGCAAAAAGCCCAACCCCGACTATGACCTCGCCGCCTGGGTGCTCTCCAAGTTTACAGGCAGCGACTTAAAAGCCCTTGAACAAGTCAAAAAGAACTGTTATGAAGCTGTTGAGCTCATGCTTGACGGCAAGATTGACAGGGCTATGAATAAATTTAACTAAGGATATAAATCAGTGAAGTTTTTATCCGAGGTGTTAAAGAACAATAACTCTTTTAACACCATTCTTAAAGCTCTGAAGCCCGAAGCGTCCGTGTGCGCCACGGGACTTACGGAAATTCACAAAAGCATATTGATTAATTCGCTCTGCCGTTCATTGGATGTCAGGGCTTTCGTCGTTTCTCCCGACGAGCAAAAAGCCCAGACGCTCTGCAACGACCTTTGCTCTATGGGCGTTAGGGCGTTGTTCTATCCGTCAAGGGATTTTATCTTCCGTGAAATCAGCGGAAAATCCCGTGAGTATGAGCACCAAAGATTGAATGTGCTGTACAAAATGCTCAGGGGAGATTATGACATAGTCGTTTCCTGTCCCGACTCCGCGTGCCAGTACACAATTCCTCCAAGGTATCTGAAAGACGCCGTGCTCGAAATTGAGCAAGGTATGGAGATAACAACGGAGCGCTGCGTCAAGGCGCTTACACTTCTGGGTTATCAGCGTTTTGACCAGGTTGACGGCAAAGGGCAGTTTTCGCTCAGGGGCGGTATACTTGACTTCTTTATGCCCGACAGCGACAATCCCGTGAGGGCTGAATTCTGGGGCGACGAGATAACCGACCTCAATTATTTTGATATTGAAACTCAGCGCAGAATTGAAAAGGCGGACAAGATTATCCTCACTCCGTCAGCTGAAATAATTATAGACGATAAGGACGCACTGGCTGACAGGATTATGAAAAAAGTCCTGCGAATGAAGGACGACCAAGCCAAGAAAATATTGTTGAGCGAGGTTCAGCGTATCCGCGACGGGCTCAGCATTACTTCTATTGATAAGTTTATCGGCGAGGTGTACGAAAAGCCCGCCACTCTGCTAAATTATCTTGATAAAAACACTCTCGTGTTTGTTTCAGAATACAACGCGGTGAGGGAGAGAGCGAGGGCGACGGAGTTTCAGTTTAACGAAAGCCTCATAGATTACTTCAAGGACGGAACTCTTTGCAGGGGTTTTGAAACTTACTCCTTGACTTTTAATTCTTTTGTAGAAAAAATACGAAAGCATCCTGCTGTTTTCGCCAGCACATTCGCGGGCGGAAGCTATGACTTCCCATTAAAAGAACTCGCGTCATTCTCGGCGAAGCAATTGGGTCTTTGGAACGGCTCGGTAAAATATCTTTCCGATGATTTGAGAAGTTATCTTGAGCAGGATTACACCGTCGTCGTGCTCTCGGGTACCGAAAAAGGCGCGGCGAACACCGCCGATAATTTACGCAAGGAAGGTTTCCCCGCTCAGCTTTTGAATAAAGAATACGAAACCCTGCCAAAAGGCTTGTACGTTATGCCCGGCGCGCTTTCCGCGGGCTTTGAGTTTACGGGCGACAAATTCGCGCTCATCACTCTCGGGCTGACAAATGCCTATAAACCCTCAAAGAGAATAAGGCGAAAGAATAAGAACGGACAGGAAATTTACAGCCTTTCGGAGCTGCGCAAGGGCGATTATGTTGTGCACAGCACCCACGGAATCGGCATCTTCGGCGGCGTTCAGAAGATGGACGTTCACGGCGTCACAAAGGACTATATCCGCATAGAATACGCCAAGGGAGACGTGCTCTATGTTCCTGTTACACAGCTTGATTTGGTAGCGAAATACATAGGTCCGCGTGAGGACAGTACTGTTCGCCTTAACCGACTCGGCGGAACCGAATGGCAAAAGACCAAATCCCGTGTAAAGAGCTCTGTCAAGGATATCGCCAAGGAGCTCATACGACTGTATTCCGAGCGTATGCAGAGCAAGGGCTACGCGTTTTCGGGCGACAGCGAGTGGCAGCGCGATTTTGAGTTGAAATTTGAGTATGAGGAAACCCCCGACCAGCTCAAATGCTCAGAGGAAATCAAGAACGATATGACGCGTATTCAGCCTATGGACAGACTGCTTTGCGGCGACGTCGGGTTCGGCAAGACCGAGGTTGCTCTCAGGGCGGCATTCCGATGTGTGAGCGACTCCAAGCAATGCGCGTTGCTTTGTCCGACAACTATTCTCGCGTGGCAGCATTACCAGACAGTAACGCGCCGTTTTGAAGGATATCCCGTCACGGTGGAGCTGCTCTCGAGGTTCAGAACGCCCAAACAGCAAAGGGAAATAATCGAAAAGCTCAAGTCGGGCGAGATTGATATGGTAATCGGCACCCACAGGCTTGTCCAGCAGGATGTCGTTTTCCGTGATTTGGGCTTGGCGATAATTGACGAGGAACAGCGTTTCGGCGTAAAACAAAAGGAACGCTTCAAGGAACTCAGGAAGAACGTTGATGTGCTCACGCTTTCGGCTACTCCGATACCGCGCACTCTGAATATGGCTATGAGCGGAATACGCGATATGTCGGTTATTGAGGAAGCTCCCCGCGACCGCTATCCCGTTCAGACCTATGTGCTCGAACACGACAACGCTGTGATTAACGAGGCAATCCGCCGCGAGCTCAGACGCGGGGGACAGGTGTTCTATCTGTACAACCGTACCGACACAATCGAGGCAAAAGCCGCAATAATCAGGGAAGCGGTTCCCGACGCTAAAATTGCCGTTGCTCACGGCAGAATGGACGAAAAAGAACTTTCGTCAATCTGGCGTGATATGCTCGAGCAGAATATAAATGTGCTCGTGTGCACTACTATAATTGAAACGGGCGTAGATTTGCCTAACGCGAATACGCTTATAATCGAAAACTCCGACCGTATGGGACTTTCCCAGCTCCACCAGATAAGAGGCAGGGTAGGGCGTTCCAGCCGAAAGGCATACGCTTACTTTACCTATCCGCCGATGAAGGTGCTCTCGGAGATATCCGTCAAAAGGCTCAACGCGATACGCGAGTTTACTGAGTTCGGTTCGGGTTTCAAGATAGCTATGCGCGATCTGGAGCTTCGCGGCGCTGGCAATATCCTCGGCGCTCAACAGCACGGACACCTCGAGAATGTCGGATATGATATGTATTTAAAGCTTCTCGCCGAAGCCGTCAGCGAGGAAAAGGGCGAGGAGAACCAAAACGCCGAGATTGATTGTATCATCGACGTGAATATTGAGGCGCATATCCCCGAAAACTATATCTATAATCTTTCGCAGCGGCTTGACGTTTACCGCAGGATAGCCGATATACGCAATAAGGCTGACTGCGAGGACGTTCTTGACGAGCTGCGGGACCGCTTCGGCAAGGTACCCGAGGCTGTTGAGGGGCTTATAGAGATAGCGCTTATCCGCAACATTGCCAATTCCCTTGGGATATATGAAATCCGCCAGAATAATTCCGCTCTCCAGCTTTATGTCAAGAGTATAAAAAGCGACACAACCGAGAAGCTTCTGAACTTATTAAAAGGTCAGGCAGTCCTCAACGCGGGCGGAAAACCCTACGTCTCCGTAAAATTCCCCAAGAATATGGACGTTGTAACGGCTTTAAAGGCGGTTTTTAACGGATTTTCGCAGTAAAAAAATACAAATTTGAAAAATTTGCTGAAAATCATTTACTTTTGACAAACTATCGTGTATAATTGTAGGGTGAATATTATGTGTTTGTGCACATTAAAGTTAGGACGGTAATGAGAATGAAACCATTTCAAAAAGTTGTAGCCGCTTTACTTGCGGTAATTATTGTAGTTTCTATGGCAGTTTCAATGGCAAGCTGCAGCCTTGCAAAGGAGTGGAGCTACAAGTACGGTGACAAAGAGTACAATATCGGCGTATATATTTATTCGCTGTATAACGCTTATCTTTCGGCGGAAAGCTACGCCAAGGACGCTAAAGGCTATAAAGAGGGCGAATCTTTCCTCGACCTTAAAATCAAAGACGACGATGGCAAAACTGCGGTCGCCCGCGATTGGATAAAAGAGAAAGCCTCCGAGACAGCCCGTCAGCTTGTTGCGCTTGACAAGCTTGTCAAGAAAACAGGCGCTACTTGGGATGAAGCGACAATGAAGAGCGCTGAGGAGACTGTCAAGGACGCTTGGGATATGGGTCCCTACGCTATGTATGGTTCCAACTATTATAACCCTATGAGCAAGCAGCTCGAACCCTACGGCGTATCTTATGAGAGTTTCCTGCAGATTTATGTTTCACAGACAGGCAACTCACCCTATTCGATTAAGTCGTCGGCAGTATTTGACAAGTTCTATGCCAAGGGCGGAAGTGAAGAAGTTTCCGACAAAGACCTTGCTGCTTACTTTATAAAGAATTATGCCGATTACAGCTATATCCCCGTTAAGCTCTATGAGAGCAAAACAGGCGAGGACGGCAACGCGACAAATACAAAGTTCAGCGACAAAAAGACCAAGAAGATCAAAGAAGTCCTCAAAGGCTATGTTGAGGATATCAACGGCGGCAAGTCCGACTTTGACGATATCGCCAAGAACTGCGAGAAGAAGTACGGCGTAACTTCCGAGGAAGAGGTTAAAAACAGAGTTGATAATCTCGACACACTCAAGTCACAGGACGAGGAAGTTTACAAGTCCGTCAAGAAGCTCGAAAACGGAAAAGCCGAGCTCGTAATCAAGGACGAGAGCGGCGACGCGCCTACAGCGTACATTATTGTAAAGAATGATATTAATAACGATAAAAAGACTTACGTCAGCGGAGACCAGCGCACCGGCGTGCTCCAGAGTATGAAGGGCGACGACTTCAAAGATATGATGAAGAAGGAAGCTAAGGACCTCTCCAAGGACAGTAAGTTCCAGCAGAACGATGGCGCTGTCAACAGCTATAATCCCGATATGTTCTATGAGAAGCCTGAGGAAACATCAAGCACAGGCAGCAGCTCGGACAGCGAAGAGTCTTAATCGCTATTTATCTAATGATACGATTGGAAGGAAGTGCATTAGATTATGAATAGGAAAAGTAAGTTTTTAGCATTATTTATTTCTTTGGCAATATGCTTGTCAATGTTTACGGCGATAAGCGCTTTCGCGGTTGGCGAGGATGAGACGGCGGAGCCTATACAAACAGAGACTCAGTATGTTCCGCCCGAGACACAGGCTCCTGAGACACAGGCTCCTGAGACACAGGCTCCTGAGACACAGGCTCCCGAGACTCAGGCTCCCCAGACCTACGCCCCCGAAACACAAGCTCCTGATAATAATCAGCAGGACGATCCCGTTTCCTACGATGACTCAAACAATAATTATAACAATTACGACAGCCAGGAAAATTATGAGGAACGCGAGAGCAACACTACTAATGAGAAGGCTGAAACTTCGGCTGTTTATGACGCTGAGGAGGATGATGTTTCCAAGGAAACTCTCAAAAAGGGCGATTGGGCTAAAATTGCCGCTCAGCTGAAAAACTCCAACGGCAACGACGACGACGACTTCGCGTTCATCAGAAACAACGACCAGGGCGGCGCCAATAACGGCGAGTGGATGCTTATCTTGGGTATCGCTATGGAAGCCCTCGGCGTCGGCATTATTATATTCCTGATTGTTATGAAGATTCGCCGGAAAAAGGCGGTTGCTAAGTCAGGAGTAGGTTCAAGAGGAGTCAGCGGCGCCAAAAAGCCCTCGAGAGGTACAGCGCCCGCTCACAGCAGACCTGCCAATGCCGAGAGAGCTCACGCGGAGAGAGCCGCGCAGCCCCAGAGAACTACCAAAAAGCAGAGAAGTAAATTTGATACCGCTGAAATCGCCGTGCCCAAGCACGCGAAAGAATCAGGCGGCAGATATAAACCAAGACACTAATTTTTCAAACTAAAAAGGGTTGCCTCACGGCAGCCCTTTTTTGCGCAAAAAAGCAGAGTAGAAAAAACTCTACTCTGCTTAAAAATCAATTATAATGCATCTGAAAAAGGTTATAAAACCGCAGTATGTATGTGATAGTGCTTTCTATTTAAAAGGCAGAAGCGTTACACAAGTGCTAATAAAAAATTAGCCAAAATACCTCTTAAGAAGCGCCGCGAAGCCCGCGCCGTGTCGAGCCTCGTCCTTAGCCATCTCGTGAACTGTGTCATGGATAGCGTCGAGGTTCTGAGCCTTTGCTCTCTTAGCGAGGTCGAACTTGCCTTCGCAAGCGCCAGCCTCGGCGTCAGCGCGCATCTTGAGGTTCTTCTCTGTGGAGTCTGTTAATACCTCGCCGAGGAGCTCGGCAAACTTAGCGGCGTGAACAGCCTCTTCAAGACCGTACTTCTCAAAAGCTGCGGCGATTTCGGGATAACCCTCGCGGTCAGCTACTCTTGCCATAGCGAGGTACATACCAACCTCCGTGCACTCGCCTGTGAAGTTATCGCGTAAATCCTTGATGATGTCTTCGCTTACACCCTGAGCCTCGCCTAAAACGTGCATTGTAGCGTAGTCAGCCTCACCATTAACCTCGTTGAATTTGGAAGCGGGGGCCTTACAGATAGGGCACTGCTCGGGAGCCGCGTCGCCCTCAAAAACATATCCGCAAACGGAACATACAAATTTCTTCATAATGGAAAATCCTCCTTAATATTATTAAATTCATCATAACATTTCGAAATGCTTTTGTAAAGCGATTTTGTAATAAAAAATCTTATTATGAATATAATTTACAAGATTTATTCAGAAAGGATTTTTTATATGCCGAATATTTATCTCAGCCCGTCCTTGCAGGAGTGGAACCCGTATGTTGACGGCGGCAACGAGGAGTACTATATGAACCTTATTGCCGACGCTATGGAGCCCTACCTGAAGGCGAGCGGAATCAGTTTTACCCGCAACTCGCCCGATATGACCCTGCGCCAGGCGATTAACCAGAGCAATATGGGAAACTACGACCTCCACCTTGCGATTCACTCAAACGCCTCGGGAGAGAACAGCGCGGGGCAAAACAGGGGAGTAGAGGTCTATTACTATCCGAACAGTACAAAGGGACAGAACTTCGCCGAAACTCTCGCGACTAACTTTTCCGACCTTTATCCCATACCCGAGAGGGTGAGGACATTACCTACAACCACCCTTGGCGAGCTCCGCCTTACACGCGCTCCCGCCGCTTTGATTGAGGTAGCGTACCACGATAATATTGACGACGCGCGCTGGATTCGCGACAATATAAACAACATAGCCCGCAACCTTTCAAAGTCTGTAACTGAAACGCTTGGCGTGCCTTTTGTCGAGCCTTGAAAAAAAAGATTATTGTGTTATAATAAATGTACCCCTTTTTAAAGGGGTCGAAATCTTTGATTTCGGGGGATTATCTTTCCTTAATTTGAACGTTGTTCTTGAGGAACGCTACGCTAGACGACCCCCAAAAATTGAAACGTAAACGTTTAAAAATTTTTACCCCCTTAAAAGGGGGTAAGATATATAAAAAGGAAGTGTAATTATGACAACCGTAATGGAAGCTATCATCAATAAAACGATGGAAAACCTCAAGAAGAACAACATAAAGCCCTTTTATGTTGAAACAAAAGAGGAGGTTCTCCCTTTAGTCAGAACACTTGTAAACGAGGGCGACACTGTGTCTAACGGCGGTTCCGTAACGCTCAAACAAACTGGCGTTATGGATGAACTGAAAAGCGGAAGATATAACTACCTTGACCGCTCCCGCGAGGGCATAACCCGCGAGGAGGTTGAGCAGGTTTACCGCGATACATACAGCGCCGACGTATACTTCGCTTCTTCCAACGCGATTACAGAAAGCGGATATCTTTATAATGTTGACGGCAACTCCAACCGTGTTTCCGCTATACTCTACGGTCCCAAGAGCGTTGTGCTCGTTTGCGGATATAACAAGATTGTCAAAGATCTTGACGAGGCTGTCAAGCGCGTCAAGACTTTAGCCGCGCCGCCCAACACAGTAAGGCTCAATTGCGAAACATACTGCGCCGAGAAGGGCAGCTGCGTGTCTATGAATAAAGATGGCGGGGAGTATTGCGACGGTTGTCACTCCAAGGACAGAATCTGCTGTAACTTTGTAATTTCCGCTCAACAGCGACACATCGACAGAATCAAGGTTATCATTGTAGGCGAAGAACTCGGATATTAAAAAAGGCTTCCCTTGGGAGGAAGCTGTCGAGCGTAGCGAGACTGAAGAGGGTCAACTTTAGAAAGCTCGTTGTATAAAACGTTAGATAATATGTATATTTCCAAGTGAATCCTTTCCCGACCAATTCGCTTTTGGAGCGAATTGCCCACCCTCCCCCAAGGGAGGGCTAGGCTAAACTTACTGATTATTGCAGTCTTTCTTGTTCTGATTATTCTGCTGGGTTTTATTTTCGTTCTGGCGGTCTTTCTTGTTTTGGTTCTGCTTTGCCTGTTTGTCCTGATAATTACTCACGGTAATCACCTCCTTGTGACTGCTTATATTTTTACCGATAACAATATATTTATGCGCTAAATATGGAAAATTTTTTAAACAGAATGAAGTCAATGCTCGGCGGCGAGTATGACGATTATTTAGAATACTATAACAGCTCTGACAATTTCAGAGGACTCAGAGTGAACACACTCAAGTGTTCCGCGGACAAGCTCAGAGAGCTTCTTGACTTTGAGCTTGAACCCACGCCGTTCTGTGACGACGGCTTTTATATTCCGCCCTTCGTGACCTCTGTGGGAAACAATCCGCTCCACCACGCCGGGGCTTACTATGTTCAGGAGCCGTCGGCGACCTCGGCGGTAACTATGCTGGATGTTCAGAAAGGCGACAAGGTCCTTGACCTGTGCGCCGCTCCGGGTGGAAAGAGCACCCAGATTGCCGCGAAGCTCGGTGGTGAGGGACTTTTGTGGAGTAATGAGATAGTCCGAAACAGAGCCATAATTCTTTTATCGAACATTGAACGCATGGGAGTTAAAAACAGCGTCGTCTCAAACTGCCGTCCCGATATCCTCTGCGAAAGGCTCAGCGGGTATTTTGACAAGGTGCTTGTGGACGCGCCGTGCAGCGGCGAGGGAATGTTCCGCAAGAACAGCGCCGCGCGGGAATGGAGCCTCGAACACGTCAAAAGCTGCGCCGAGCGTCAGTTGAAAATCCTCAACTCAGCTAAATACGCGCTCAAAGGCGGCGGTGTGCTCGTGTACTCAACCTGCACGTTTTCCGAGGAGGAAAACGAGGGAGTAATTACCGAGTTTTTAAGGCAGAATTCCGACTTTGAGATTGAGGACAGCGGCGTGACATTCGGCAGACCTACCCTCAAATACGCCCGCCGCATTTTTCCGATGGACGGGGGAGAAGGTCACTTTGCCGTAAGGCTGCGCAAAACTTCCGATTGTCTTTCGGCTCCCGATATGAGTCCCGAAAAATCTAAAGTCCCCGAAAACATCCGCGAATTTTACAATGATATTTTCAAGGACAAGCCGTTCGGAGATAACCTTGGAATTCTCGGCGATAAAATAATCGCCGCGTCATTTTATCTCCCTGACACAAGAGGTCTGCCAATCCTGAATAAGGGAGTAAAGCTCGGCGAAATCAAGAAGAATAGGATTGAGCCCTGCCATCAGGCTTTTATGGCGGCAAAACCCGAAGAACTCAACCGCGTGCTTGACTTTGACGTCAACAGCGATGATATTAAAAGGTTTATTCACGGCGAACAGCTTAGTATCAGCGGCGATATAAAAGGCTACACAGGTGTTGCCGTTAACGGAATAACAGTCGGTTTCGGCAAGGCGTCAGGCTCGGCGCTGAAGAATAAATATCCCAAAGGTCTACGAACTTTATGAAAAATCTTTCTAACATCAGCACAATTAAAGACATCCTGTCCCGCCACGGCTTCAGCTTTTCCAAGAAGCTGGGGCAGAATTTTCTTGTTAACCCGTCCGTGTGTCCGCGTATGGCTGAACTCAGCGGAGCTGGCGATGGGGCAGGGGTTCTCGAAATCGGTCCCGGTATCGGCGTGTTGACGCAGGAGCTCTGCGCTATCAGCGACAAGGTTGTCGCTGTCGAAATCGATGCCCGCCTTGTGCCTGTGCTCGGGGAAACTTTGGAGGGCTTTGACAACTTCAAGCTGATTAACGCCGATGTTATGGAGCTTGATTTAAACGAGCTGATTGAACGCGAGTTCAAGGGAATGAAAGTTGTGGTATGCGCCAATCTGCCTTACTATATCACCTCGCCCGTGATTATGAAGCTGCTTGAAAGCAAGCTCCCCATAGAGGCGATTACCGTTATGGTTCAA
This sequence comes from Ruminococcus sp., assembly GCA_017458845.1. Classification (GTDB taxonomy): domain Bacteria; phylum Bacillota; class Clostridia; order Oscillospirales; family Acutalibacteraceae; genus Ruminococcoides. The sequence continues at coordinate 42,419 of JAFSZY010000018.1, read as the reverse complement.
AAGGAAGCCGCCGAGCGCATTTGCGCCGAGGTCGGCACAAGAGCTGGCGGCGCCGTTACCGCGGCGGTGAACTTTTACAGCGATCCCGAGTTGCTTTTTAAGGTCAGCGCGGGCTCGTTTATGCCTGCTCCAAAGGTTGACTCGGCTGTTATCAGGCTAAATGTCCGCAAAGAACCTAAATATGTATTGACAGATGAGGAAAAATTCTTTAAAATAATAAAAGCAGCATTTGCCCAGCGCAGAAAGACCGCGGCGAACTCCATAAGCTCCACACTCGGCAGAGATAAAGCCAAGGTTATAAAGGCGCTTGAGGAGTGTAAAATCAGTCCGACGGCTAGAGCTGAGAACCTAAGTATGGACGACTTTACGGCGTTGGCGGAGAGGATAATATGAGTACAAAAAAATTCTTATTTTTTATTATATCCCTGGTGCTTTTCGGAGTGTCTTTTGTTTCGCTGATTTGCGCAATGGTGCTCCACGCCGTTTTCGATGACAGCTCGTTCGCGCCTGCTGTTATTGCCGGGATATCGTTCGTGTTCTCGTTTATCGCTATAATTACACTCTGCTTGTTCAGTAAGGTGAAGGAGGAGAAGCAATGAAAACAAAGAGCATTAAAAAGTATTCAGGATTTCAAAAATTAATGATTGTTATTATTCCGCTGATTGTTATGCTTTTGATAGCTTCGCTTGTGACACTCGGCGCGATGTACTTTACCCATAATTTCGGTGGATTCGGACTGCTTAGCCCCGGTAACATTGTGATAATTATGGCGTTGTGCGCGGCGGTGCTCGCGATAGTCGGCGTAATCTTTTCCTTTATTACGGTCGGCAGAGAACCCGATAACGATGAGGACAATATATCTAAATAATAGAAAATTGGGGTGGCTCAAGAGTAAGTTTGAGCCACCCCTTAGTGTCATTATGAGGAGCAGCGCGACGAAGAATCTCAGGTTTTATGCGGTTTAAGCTTCTTCGCTAACGCTCAAAATGACAGCAGGGGCTGACTTTTGAGCCAGCCCCTTTCGATTGTGTTTTTATAAGTCAGGCAACTCGGGAGCGGTCTCGATTCCCTCGTCGTCAACAACCATTGTCGGGATTTCATCCTCCACAACATTGCTGTTTGTTTTGCTCGAGGACGAGCTCTTGCTGCTCGATTTCGAGCTGCTCTTTGATTTGGACGAGCTTGAGCTTTTTTTGCTCGATGAGCTGTTTGATGAGGAAGCTTTCCCGGCGGACTTGCTTTTCTTGGTGCCCGGGTGAGACGCTACATAGTCGTCCACGTCAACCGCGCTTCCGCTCTTGTCCGTTACGGAGACAATTCCGCCGTTCTTGTCCTTGACGATAGTGTTGCCGTCCTTGTCCTTTTCAACAGTGCCGCCGTCTTTGGTTGTTTCAACTACTTTAGTTGTCTCGGAGCTTTTGGCGCTTTGCGATGTTGTAGTTTTTTCGTTTTTAGGACCGCCGCACGAACAACCCGCCAAAACAGCGATAATTATCATGATGGATATCATTAATGCCACTAATCTTTTCATAATTTCACTTCCTAATAAGGTTGTAAGCTAATTATAATATAAAAAAACCTATTTGTCCATAGATTAAATAATAAAAGCAAAAGCTTGCTCAAGATGAGCAAGCTTTTGCTGAGTAATTCTCTATGTTCATATAATACTTGTTTTTCCTACTAAGTAGAGCTGAATAGTTGTCGCGTCGCGGATAGTAACCTCTCCGCTTAAATCAGCGTCACCGCGCAACAGCGCCTTATCGTCCAAATCACAGCTTCCCACACGGTAAAGCTGAATATAGGTTACGTCCCTTATGTTTACCTTGCCGTCGCCGTTGACGTCACCGAGAGTCACACAGTCAATATCGTTTTCCTCGGCGTAACTCGCCGCGTAGGAGCCGGGAAGACAATATATCGTAAGGTTACTGCAACCGTCAAAAGCGGTGGATGAAATCGTTGTTACTGTGTTGGGGATATATACCTTAGTTAAAGAACTGCATCCCGAAAAAGAGTAATCTCCGAGTTTAGTACAATTCGTTGGAATCTTAACAGTATCAAGAGATGTACAATTAGTAAAAGCTTTTTTGTTGATTTCCGTCAGACTGTCAGGGAGAGTAACGCTCTGAAGTGAACTGCAGCCGTCAAAGGTAGAGTTGCTGAGGACTGTTAATGAAGATTTTATCTCGACCGATGTCAGCGAGGAGCAACCTCTGAAAGCGGCGTTGCCGATTGTATTGCAGTTTTGCGGAATTATAATAGAATTAAGTGAGGAGCAGTTTTCAAAACCCGAAATATAAATGCTTCTTATATTACTCGGAAGTGAAACAGAAGTTATATCCGACTGGTTTTGAAAAGCCGCGATGCCAATGTATCTTACCTCGTTTCCAAGTATATATGACGGAATAATCACATTGGTATCTTCTCCAACATATTCCACAATTGTACACTTTTCTTTTTCAACAGTGTACTTAAAGCCGTCATAAACAAAGTAAGTTTCCGCTGCGACAGTTGATATGCTCAAAGTTACAAACAGAACAACGGCGAGAATAGAAATAAGTCGTTTATTCATAAAATCAAATCCTATAAGCCCGAGGAGAATAATTCTCATCGGGCAGTTTTTTACATGAACGGATCCCACTCGGTAACATCTGTTGCCTGTGTGGCAATAGTTTCCTCATTTACGTTCTGACTGGGCCCCGCGAGAATATCTTTCTCAAAATATACTTTTAATACCTCAAATTTCGGTGATAAGTATTCCTTTTTCATAATTATCACACCCCTTTTATTGCTCATAAACTGCTACTGACGTGTCGTACAAGCAGAAGTAAACAGGATCGGATAAGTATACGTTTGTGCCGTCGGTTACATAGTAATATGCCTTCATAACTCTCGTCATCCAAGATGTATTGTTGTTAAATCCGAGTCTGTAGTCTAATCTGTTGAAGTTGTTGTAGTTTGAGTCGTCAGCAGTAAATCTTACCATAGCGTTACGTCCGCTTTGACCTTCAGCGTTGTAGATTGAATTAGCTGCGTTGTCTTTAGCGAATGATCTAACCTGATCGTTGTCGGAGATGAATGTTTCTCCGTTGTAAGCGGAGGATACTGTGGTGTTTTCGTTAAACTCTACAATAATTCCCGAACGGTAAGTGTTGCTTTCGAGCTCATCTTCCTTGAGGCTGATTTCTTTATTCATATAAGCCAGGATAAAGTCAACATATACCTTATCCACAGTACTTTCGCCGTCAGTGTAAATCTCACGGCTGTAGGTCGGATCGCTGAGCAATGCGGGATTACTGTCATCCGATACGGTTTCCAGAGAAATGTAGCTGTCGCCTGTCAGCTGTAATGTGAAGTCATAGCTGTAGCAGCGAGCCATTTCAATATTGCCCTTTGTGCCTGTCTTGGTAAGGTTGTGAACCGACCAGTATTTAAACTCGCTCTTTAGCGCTTCGGTACATGTAAGCGTTCTTGTTCCGCTTGAGTAAACGTTTTTTGCTAAGCCTGAGGCTGTTGATGTTACGCCGTCAATATCCTCAATTACCGTATAGGTTCTGGCGTTGGAAGCAGCTGTTAACGAAATCTTATTATTTGTATAGGTTAATGTGCCTATAGTCCATGTCTGGTCGTAGTCTTTATTGTCTACAGCGGGAACGTGGTTAGTCACCCATTCTTGGAAAGTCGTTCCTCTGTTTCCAACGGTGAGCTTTGTGACATTCGTGCCGTTTGTAATGTTCTCAAAGCTGTATGCCTTTGTGGTATATGTTTTGCTTGCGCCGCCGAGACCTGTGTAATTGTACTCAACCGTGTACGCGGTTCCCTTGTCAAGAGTTGATGTGTAGGCGAGGGAAAGCACATTTTGAGTTGTGTCGGTATACAAATCACTTACATTAAACGTGAATGTTCTCGTACCCGTGTCATCAGTATAATTAGTTGTGGATTTTGAATCCGTTCCTCCAAAGAATGTAGCTGCCGCGGTAGATGAGAACGCGTTAAATCTATAATCACCTGAGGCAACAGTCTGAAGAGTAACCCTAAGCTTATATGTGCTGTCAGATTTAATATATGTAGAGGGAACGGTTATCGCGCTTGTACCCAGCTCATATGTTTTTTTAACTTCATCGGATGAATTGAGCACATCTACGCCGATTTTTGCGGTTCCGAGACCCGTATACGCGCTTGTCATACTGGCGCTCAAATTGAGCGCGCCGCTTGTAACATACTTAAATCTCGCTATATAAGTATCGCTTGAGGTCATATCGGACGAACCGTCATTTTCAGTGGCTACAAGACTTTCTGCGCCAGAGGTGTTCACACGATACCAGCCTTGGAAAATGTAATTTCCGTTTGATTCAGCTGTGAAAGTAAAGTTTTTGGAAGAGGAGCTGTACAAATCTCCTGTCTGGTAGTTGCCGTTATAGGTTTCACCCGCTTTGTTTGTATCGGTGTTTGTAAAGTACGCTTTTGCGCCTGTGGTTGAGCCTGAGCTGGTTCCCGAAGCGCTGTCATATGACATGCTATCGTCAACATAAACGCTTGAGCCCGACGCCATATACTGAATCTTGATGTTAGCCGAGATTACATCGTTATCGCTGGAGTGCAGCCATACGCCGTCGCTTCGTTTGGCGCTGTCTATTTCAATTTCCTGCTCATAACAAATCTTAACAGGTTTGTTTTTGTACGAATCATTGTTCAATGTGTTGTACATATTGACATAATCACCCAAGCCGTAGGAACTGAGCTGTGATGAGCTACTGAAGTATAGAGCCGCTGGTATAATTGATTTGTCTGAATCACTGTATTTGATAATATTTCCGCTTGTGTCATACACAACCCACTCTGTCGCGTAATTACCTGATGCGTTCTGAACATAGCCGACGGAATACACGCTTAAATATCCTGAGTCAGGCTCGTTGGTCGGCTGGGTTGACAATACTTTACCGAATATATCAACATATCTTCCGTGTGTGTCTTTCAGAAATTCGCTTGAGTGAGTTCCTGTATATGAGCTTTCGGACGCGTGCAAAGATGAAGTAACGCTTGAGCGCGATTCTTTTGATGAGGGAGAGGGATTGTTGTTTTCTTCACCTGAACGATACTTAAAAGTATATATGATTCGGTCGGGTTTGAGAGCTACTTTAATGGTGTAGAAATCCTTGAAGTCATATGTTTGCTTATGAGATGTAACTCCGTTATACTTTCCGAGGTCTGTGCTGTGCACAATATCGGAATAACCGTTGCTGATTACTACGCCTTCAACTGTACATTCTTTCGTATGGGATTTTTCGTCGGTTGTGTAATAGCTCATAGGAACCTGAGTGTAATATTTACCGCCGTAGTTTATTACAGGCTGCCCCGGATATTTACCAAAAGCGTTATTACCGCCCGATACGTCATCGTCTGAAACGTCGGGATCCGTATAGAACGGATAAACATAGAGCGTCTCGCCCCAGCCTGAATTTTTGATTTCGTCGGTATATCCGTCCAGATAGAATGTAGTGCAGTTCGAGCTGTCCTTTAGGAAGAAAATCGGTGTAATCTCAACATATGTGTCGGTAGGCTGTACGGTGTATTTTGTGGTATATACGCCCGAGCTATTCCATTCGTTAAGCGAGTAGCACATACCGTTAATCGAGAATGCCTTTACATAGTATAAATCCCTGAGATTTTCGCTTTCGGTTGACGAGACAGCTTTGGTTGTGTTCTTGATTGTTGTTGTAATTGTAATCTCACTGCCGACGTCTGCCTTTGCTTTCTGGTAATATGTTTCGGTGGTTAGTCCCGAAAGGCCCGCGCCGGATATAGCTGTGTCGGCTATCTGCTGACCGATTGAAAGGTCGGACGCTGTGGTTGAGGTCTTGTCTGATACCGCGCCGTCTTTTGCGTATACGGGTATTTTGTCCTCCACACCCTCGGGAAGTTCAGACATCCAAATTATAGTGGGTTTTCCGTCTCCGTTACTGATTGTCGCGGTTGTGTCGTTAATTGTGTATGTGTTTCCGTCATACAGGGCAATTACATAGTAGTCATTTGCCGCATCACCCATAGTCGTGGGTCTGGGATAACTGTGTGAGCCTAAGCTGTTGCTGTTATCATTATATCCTGCGTTATAGTTGTTGAAGGCGCCTGTGCTGAAAGTCGCGCTGTCGTACAGGTTAGTGCCGTAATAGTATTCGAACGCACCGAGGGGAACACCGCCCAAACCATCGTTAACATTATAACTTGCTGTTTTGTAGTCGTTTCCGTTTTTCTCGTTTGTACCTGTCAGGTAGAAACCTTTGTTGTTATATGTTCCGCCATCGCCATTTGATAAGTTACACCATGTCGATGTATGCTGTTTATAACCATCCTTAAACTGTGCGTAATACGCGCCGTACGGAATTGTTGCGTAGAACTGATAACCGCCCGTTACGCTTCCGTCACCTGTCATTGCTGTCCAGTCACGGATACATTGTCCGTCTGAGGAATAGAACATAACATACTGAGAATCCCAGTTGGACCAGTGATCGTTATTGTCGCCCCAGCTCGGACGGGTGAAGTAAACGCGCGTGTCATTACTGTACGCCATATTGGTTTTCGAAACACAGAAAGCCTGATAAGTTTCACTGCCTCTTCCTGTGACGTGATAATACGCGAATTTAGAACCGCCGACCTGTGCTTCAGACATTCTCTCTCCGTAATATCCGCTTTTTATTGTGGCTGTAGTATTAGTAGTGTTAATACTGTATCCGTTATAATAGAAATTTGAATCCCCTGAATACGCCGTAAATGTTGCCTTAACGGTTACAGCGTAAGCGGGCATCGTAAATTTCTTGGTAGAAGAATTATAAGATACGCTGGATGTTACGTCCGATCCATCCGATGTTTTTGTAATCTTTACTTCCGATAGCGTACCCGACTTTTCGCTGGTTGTTACCGTTATCTCCTGACCCGAATACGCTGTGGCGTCGCTTACTGAAACTGTACCGTAAATCGCGTTGTTAGTCTGTGCCGCTACCTCATATGTGGGTACAACAGTAAGCGTAGCCACGTTAGTCATAGCTTTCTCAAAGCCCCACTGATCGCTTACATAAGCTACTACAGTGTATGTTCCCGCTGTGTTAATGCTGAATGATTTTTTTGTTGAGTTTGTAGCGTTCGCGTCAGTACCGATTGTAGTTATAGTGTTGTCGGCGTTGTTGATATAGTAATAAGTTACGCTGGCACTGGTTGCACCACCTGAACCATCAAACAGAGTACCGGTAATAGTGTTTGAAATTTTAACGGTATCGCCTACACCTACAGTACTGTTATCAAGCGCGATAGTATCTCCAATATGAGCGAAAGCAGTCCAACTGCCGTTGTCATTAGAAGTGCTTGAATTATAATAATATCTGTTTCCATCTGTTGAAACACTACCGTCTGTTATATCGCCTGTAACCTGACCAGTACCGACCCAAGTTCCACCTTCAGAAGCAGAACTTGTAAAACCGATTCCTTTATTATATCCTGTGCTGGAATTGTTATAATATGATAAAGCTTTAGAGCTATATGTACCTTTTGTGGTAAAATTCTTATTTGTTCCGCTTCCGCTATCTTTCCAAAGCCAACCACGTACTATGGCGCTTGAGGAATTATTGTTAAAAATAATTAGGTTTGAGCGGATAGTTTCAGTATCAACAGCGGTAACAGTAAACGTATCGTCCTTATCCAAAATATACCAAAGGTTACGTGAACCGCTCTTTGCCACTGTGTACAGTGTATAGCTGCCCGCCGCGAAACCCGCGAGGCTTACGCTGTAAGTCTGGGCGGTATTAGCCGCACTTACTTCTAAACCAGTCATATCGGTAAGCTCATAGAAGTTATCGCTGGAGTCCTTAACATAATAGCAGAGTTGGAGTGCGTCGCTTGAGTAAGACATAGTTGTGGAATTCACACTGGTGCTGATATTTAGGTTGTTAGCATTGTAGAAAGTGTTGAAAGTGTTGCCGTTTGTTATACTGGTTGAACCTGTTTTGGCAGCGTCTTTAGTTCCACCGGAAGATGTATAGCTATTTCGTCCGTCATAAACTGCGCCGCCATTTGTAGCCGTTTTTAGATCATAGTTTTGATTGCCCTCCCAATCGCCTTTATGGTTTGTTATGTAATAATAGCTTGACAAGTCGGTTTTTGCAATTTGAATAAAACTATAATCATTTGTTATATTTGTACCCTCTTTGTAATTTTTGCTTGATGTAGACAAACTTTGATTGTTGTCGTTGCCGGTATAACCATAAAGATATACGGCAATATCAGTTTCTTTAAGGATTTTATCCAGATTAGAGCCGCTTGTAACTTTGGTACCTAAGCTTCCTGAACCTCCAGAGGTGGGTTCGGGATCAGGATCGGGAGTCTCGCCGCCGCTCGCCGCTGCGTCATAACCGTCAGGTTTTGTGGTTGTAGCGGTTATCTTCCAAGTGCCTTTGTCAAAGATAATGTAGCATGTGGCATTTGTGTATATCAGAAGGCTGTAGTGATTATTATTGCTTTGATTAATAAACTGAGTAATACTGTTTTCATTTTCTCTGATATTGTAATTACCATAACTGTCGCTGATGCAATCAGAATTACTTACACCTGTGAATATATTGTTATCATTTGTTGTTGTGGTGCTGAAATGAAAATATACACTCGAACCCGTGGTGGTTAGCTCATACACATAAGTATTTGATGATGAAATATAAACTAACGCTCCACCGTTTGTGGTTTGATTTGATTTAGCGTTTCCTGAACCATGGATAAAATACAATGTGTCGGTACCATATGTGTACGCGCTTGCTGAAATAAGCGACCCCAAACCTATACTCAGTGTGAGCATAAGCACGCCTAAAATCATAGCCAGGGAGCGCTTTGAAATTCGTTTAATCTTTGTTTTCATAATTTTAAAAAACCTCCATTCTGAACCCGCCGCGCGGGCTCACGTTTATGAAATTCGAGAAACATTTACACATTTTGCGTTCTGACCTTGCAAAAATTTTAAAGTGTGTTATAATATTAACAATCTCGAACTTCGGGGACGCGGATTTTTCGCTGCGGTCTTTTTTCGACTGACCTTCGAAACGAGAGCTTTTCATTAAACAGGGGAAATTTCCCCAAAATCGATGGATAATACTGTTCGATTCACCCCTTATTTAAGGGGCTTTTTTTACGTCACGCGTTTTGCGCGTGAGCCCTCTCGACTTTCACGAAATTTTTCCGCTTTTCTATAAATAAAACGAAAAATAGTGTGTACACTTATTGTTATAATAAGCGTACCCCCTAGGAGGTTTTTATAACGCAAAAAATCCACCCGAATCGGGTGGATTTCCTATATTTTTTATTAATTTGTATTGCAATAATCGAACATATGTGTTATAATACACATACGGAGTTGTCCGAACACTATAACGGAAGCGGTTAGCCTCTTTCACTTTCTCTTAATTTAGCTTGTTTAAGATGAATTCAAGAAAACGTGAGAGGAGGTGAGTGCCTTGGTTGAAGAAATAATCGCCTTATTATTTTTGGTAATTATTTTGGAGATCATAAAGTACATAAAAAAATAACCGCACCCTGCAAACGTGACGGTTATTTTTAAAAATAATCAATCGAAAGTAGGCTGACCGTTGTTCGGTCAACTCCATTTCTATATTTATTATAGCACACAATCCCAAAAAGTCAACACAAACAAAAATAATTATTGCAATTACCGAACATATGTGTTATAATATACACACGGAGTTGTCCGAACATTAAAAACGGTAAACGTTGCGGTTAGCCCTTTCTTATCATAAGTAAGAAAGGGGGTGTTGAGGTTGTCCGAGTATATACTGCTGATACTTTTATTGGTAGTTTTATCGGAGATAATCAAAAACATAAAAAAATAACCGCCTAATGCCATAAGTAGCGGTTATTTTTTAATAATTGCATATATTTAGGCTAACCGTTGTTCGGTCAACTCCATTTCTATATTTATTATAGCACACATTCTCGAAAAGTCAACACAAAATATACCCTCACGCGGTAATTTTATTGAGCAGATTCATACTGTTTTTCTTCAGCTCCAGCGAACAGTGCACATATCTGTTCAGCGTCGTTTTTACGTCGGAATGCCCCAGAATTTCGCTGAGGGTTTTGGCGTCAAAGCCGCATTCTATGCACCTTGTGGCGAAAGTATGCCTCAGCGTGTGGAACGTCACGTCCTCCAGCCCGCACTCCTCAGCCACTCTCTTGAACTTCTTTTGCAGCAGTCTGGGCTCCACCGTTGACGTGAAGTTGTTAGCCATACAATAAGCATTGTCGTCGCTGCGGAATTGTTCCATCAGCCTCGCTAAAAAAGCGGGCAAAGGAATCGTTCGGTTGGAGCTGATTGTCTTGGGCTTGTCTATCATCACGCGGCTTTTGCCGTTCTGGTCGCGAAGCCTGTGCATCGTCTTGTTAATCCTGACGGTTCCGTCCCTGATGTCGCCCCATTTCAGCGCGCAAAGCTCGCCGATTCTCACACCCGTGTACAGCGCGAAAAGTATCCCGAGGTTGTATTTGTCCATATTGCTCCTCAGGTGTTTTTCCAGCCTGTTCTGTTCGGCTACGCTCAGCACCCGCATTTCGCGCCTGTACTCTTTAACGTATTTTATAACAGGCACAGCCGTGTCGTATTTTTCGGCGGCATATTTAAACACCGAATGCATAGTCACCAGAATGCTGTTCGCGGTCTTGGGACTGAGCCCGACGCTCAAAAGCTTCTCGGTATAATTTACCAAATCCTCCGCGGAAATTTCGTTTAAAGAACTATCCGCGAATTCCGAGACTAAAATATGCTTGTCAAACATATATTCATAGGTTTGAAGCGTGCTTTTTTTGAACGAATTTCGGTTGATTCTGAGCCATTCTTTCCCCAAAACTTCTAAAGTTAACGAGTTATTATTCTCCATAGAAAATAAAAGCCTTTCTTTTATGATAAATATGTTAAAACTGTTGACAAAGCGCTATAAAATATAGTAAAATGTATGACGAATAGGTACGCTTATTATAACAATAAGTGTACGCTCGATTTTCATTTGCGCAAATGAAAAAAAGGAATTCGGAACGTTTCAGGAGTCGAGAGGGCTCGCGCGCAAAACGCGTGATATCAAAGTCCCTTTACCTCAAGGGCAAGCCAAGTCCTCGTTTTGAAGGTCAGTCAAGAAAAGACGATGAACCAACCCCGAATTCGAGTTTCGAGGCTGAATTTGTGAATATTATAATCTACGATGTTTTGTTTTTTCAAGCAAACAAGGCGTTAGTTGACTATTTGTCACATTTTCGGCTTTCAAAAATTGTGAATCCGCCCGGCGGGTTCAGAATGGAGGTTTTTTAAAATTATGAAAACAAAGGTTAAACGAATTTCACGGCGAACAGTCTCAATGGTTCTAGCCCTGCTGATGATGGTTTCCATCCTCGGCATAGGTTCGCTGATAACTGCGAGTGCGACTACTGTGCCCAGTGGTAAAACATTCTATCTGGATGTTACCAATTTCACAGGTGGTTCGTGGGGTAATAACAGCACTTATTATATGTCGTTAAGTGGTAACAGTTCATATACTGCTAATAAATCAAGCACAACTGGAGCTGCATCTTATAAACCGAGCAATGATACCAGTTGGGTTCAGATGACAAAGTATATGGGAAATATCTATAAAGGTACAACCACTGCTCAGAATACAAATGGACGAATCTCGTTCTGGACAGTAAATGAGAGTAGTTATAGCCAAGTTTGGGAGGTAAGCTGTTCTTTAGGTAACTCTTATAACTCTTCTTACGATTTGTTCACGATCGGTTCAGGCTATACTAACCATAGCGACAGACATGCGTCATGTTTCAGCGGCACTTGGAGTACTTTCAGTATGGACTCGGCTCTTGGGACCGCTAGTTCTAATGTTGTTGCGGGAACTCAGTTTATGTTTTATATTGAGTCATATAGCGGCAATGCGGACTTAGTTAACTCATCGGCAGCCAAGCCTTCCACATACAATTGGTCTTATATATCCGACGGTAAAGCGCTTGTCACAACTACTCAATCAGCTTTATCAAGTTATAATCGAATCACCAATAACCAGTCCGGTGGTTGGTCAGGTCAAAACAATCAAAGTTCATATATCAGCGCAATGACGCGTGGCGGTGCGGATGTATGGGATAAAGGCGATAACGGACACAATGATCCTGTTACAGGTGCTACTACGTTATCTTCAAGTACGATTGAAAGTGGAACGAGTTCTATTACATTAGGTACTACTTGCACAGGAACTTCGAGCTCCATTGGAGCGGATTTGTATTACCAGTATTATCTAGATGGTACAAAGGTTTCAAGTTCAACAACTAGAGCTTCCACATCTAGTCAGAGTTTTACCCTGACAACATCATCGCTAAGTGTTGGTGAACATACTCTTAAAACTATAATGGTTGATACTAATGGATGTTTTTATATTGGAGATACAGACACAATCACTGTAACTAATCCACAGTATACCAGTCTGTCAGCTTCGAAACAATATACAGTTAACGGTAGTACATATTCAACATTAAGCTCAGGTACAGCTCCTACGATTGGCGCTACAAGCGTAGAACAGGGCTCTTCTGTGAGTGTATCTGCAGCTTCAATATCTGGTTATACGTTTTACACATGGTATTCCGCAAATGGTTCATTTGCGAGTGCTACATCAGCAAGCACAACTTTTACACCTACTGCTAACAGTGCTGTAGCGATAGCAAGATATAAAAAGAATTATACTTTCAGCGGTACAAAGAACGGAACAGGTAGCGGTACTTTAACAGTGCCCAGTGGAACCAAGGTTGCAGGAGAAAGCTTTACAATCAACGTTAGTCCGAGCACAGGCTCAACTCTGACTGCTTTCACAGTTAATGGTGTGGATAAGCTTTCGTCTGTAAGTAACGGTTCATACACTGCTAACGCTTCGTTCAGCACAACAACATCTATTCCTGTAGTTGCGACATTTACCTTGGACACTTATACCATTTCATATGCTCACGGTTCGAACGGTACAGGTACAGTATCTTCCACCTCAAAATCTTATGGCGTTGCTGCCACACTTTCCAGTTCAACTTTCACGAGCTCAAGAGATGGATATGAGCAGGATGGTTGGTCTACAACTGATGGCGGCGCGAAGGCATATGACCTCGGCGGCTCATATACAGCCAACTCGTCGACAACTCTTTATCCTCACTGGAAATTAATAGACTATAATGTTAAGAAGAGTGAAACAGGCGGCACAGGTACAATCACTATCGGTGACACAACGCTTACAACTTCTAACCAGAGCAAGTCATATGGTACTTACACAATTACCGTAACAGCTCCCTCGGGCAAGAACATCAGCGCGATTTCAAGCCCTAGCGGTTCTTGGTCGGGAATCGGCACAGGCACAGCTACATTAACAGGCTATACTTTAAGCAATGACCTTACCGTCACTGTTACCTATGTGGACGCGGGCTCCTGTTCTATTACTGCTAAGAAAACTAACAGCTCAGGCGCTACTTTGACAACAGAGTCTATGACAATCGGCGATACTCTTACAGTTTATGCCGCGGGCAACAGCTTCCATACTTCGGGTAGCTTTAGTGTTTCATCTAATAATGCGGCGGCTACGGTAAGTTTCGCTACTGTTGCTAAGAACGGAACATTCACAGTAACAGCGGTTAAGCCGGGTACAGCTACAATCACAATCAGCTGTTCGGCTGACGGCGCGAGCACAACATTCGACGTAAGCGTCGGTACTCCTACAATAAACATTGTTTCCGCCAATAACGCGGACATCGGCGGCACAGTATTGTTGAACGCTAACTTCAGCAATTCGACAACAACGCCTACATATTCATGGAGTGTTACTAACGGTACAGCCGCTGCAAGCGTAAGCAGTTCAACTCTTTCGGCAGGCGCTACCGCAGGTACCGCTACCGTAAAGGTCAGAGCTACTTTTAACGCAAGTTATTATATTGATGTAACTCAGGCATTTACGGTAAACACACCGACAATATCTGTTGATAATAAAACAGGATTAAAGATAGGCGAGACTTATACTCCGACACCCACACTTTCTAACCCGAGTTCAACAAGCTCTGACTGGACAGTTGTATACTCTCGTACATCAGGTACATATTCAACTACTGACGGCTCGTCTATTACGGGTGATACATATAATGCATCCGCAACAACATTCAGAGCAAGCTTCCAGTATAAGGGTGCTGAGAAAGCTTATACAACTTTCACTGTAAATACTGCTGATGTCAGCTTTACATTTAACACTACCGCTCAGACAATAAATGTCGGCGGAACTGTTACAAAAGCTGCTTCGGGAGGCACACACGGTTCAGGCGCAACAGCTACCTATACCTATTCCAGCAACGCTACAGGCGTCGCTACAGTAAATTCAAACGGTAAGGTTACAGGCGTTGCTCCGGGTACCGCTACTATTACAGCTACTTATACAGTAAAGATCGGCGGCGTTCAGAAAGCGCAAAAAACAAAATCATATACTGTTACCGTAACTGCTCCTACAGTGAGCATTACTTCTGCTAACAATGCCAATATAGGTAACACTGTTACGCTCGGGGCTTCGTCCACAGGCGCAACAACAACTCCTACATATACATATAGTATTGGCGCAACTACGTACGCTTCGCTCAGCAATGGAGTTCTCTCCGCTGAAAAAGCAGGTACAGTTACAATTACTGTAACCGCAAAATATAATAATAGCTATTCAAAAACAGCTACTCAGACATTTACAGTAAACACTCCGACTATTTCGTTTGCCACTGCTACTACTCAAAGCATAAATGTTGGAGAAACATATACACGCACAGCAACAACAAAGAGCTCGGTTGGTACGGTAACTACCGATACAACTACTTATTCAAGTTCCGTTCCTGCAAAGGCTTCGGTCAACAATTCAGGTGTTGTCACAGGTCTAACCCCGGGTAGCACTGTTATCTCAGCTACGCGTACTATTGTTTGTAACGGTAAGACTACAACAGTTGATTCCTCAAATAACTATACTGTAACCGTTAAAACACCTGTTGTAAGCATTTCACCTGCTACAGCTACAATTGCCACAGGCGATAAAAAGACGCTCACAGGCTCAGCTACAAACGTGGAAAGTCCAAGCTATTCATATGCTTCCGACGACACTTCTGTAGCGACAGTTAATGCTTCTACAGGTCAGGTTACAGCTGTATCGGCAGGAACTGCTCATATCACTGTAACAGCAACCAAGGGAAGCTGGTCAGACACAGCTTCCGCGACAATTACTGTTGAGGCTCCTTCAATGACGATTGCCGACACAGCTAACGCTTCTACAAAATACCTTACAGTCGGCACAAATTATGCAAAAGCTTTGACAAGCAACTTTAACGCCACATATACAGTAACAAGCAGCAATACAAGTGTTGCTACTGCTTCCGAGTCAAGCGGCACACTTACCGTAGTTCCCGTAGCTAAGGGCACAGCGACAATCACAGTTACAGGCACAAAGACTGCTGCGTCAATTTCAGCATCTTCCGCGAACAAGAGCAAAGGCTTGTCTAAGGGCAAACTCGCTACAGGCGCTTCGGGCGATATCGAAGTTACCCAGACCTTCACAGTTAATGTCGCCGCGGCGAGCACAGATGTTGTAGTTCTTCTTCAGGACTTCACATATAACAGCGGCGACGGCTGGGGCTCAGCGTATATCCACGCTTGGAAAAACGACGGCGATACTGCTATCGCTAACAGAGCGCAGATGACCAAAATTGGTACAAACGGATCTGGTCGCAGCGTATATGCTTATAAATTTACATCAACGGATTGGGCTAATGTTAAACACTTAACATTTATGCGTCAGTCGGGATCTGACTGGAACAGCGAGTGGGATAGAACCGTAATGGTATTTGACGGTACTCACGGAAGCGCTACATCATTCCAGTTAAGAAGCGATTCTGACGGCAGCCATCGTAAGGTTGATACTTCAAACACAACAATTCCGATTCCGCAGGTTGCAATTGACGACGCTACAACAGCTCTCGGCACTAACTACACAATGACAGCAACAAAGTTAACAGAGACTAATGTTGGCGAGTATCGTTGGTCTTCGGAGAAAACAAGTGTTGCTACAGTTACAGCTGATACAAATACAACACCATCAACAACAGTTACGCCTGTAGACGCTGGTACATCCACAATTACCGTAAAGGCATTTGCGGTAGCTCCTACAAACTGGACGCTGACATACGACGATACTACACTTCCATACATCGGTTTATCTGATACAGCTACAATTACAGTAACGGCAGACGACAGAACTGTAACATACAGCCAGAAGGTATCCTATGACGGAACATCCTATGATGCCCCCGTACCAGGAGTTACTCCCGGTACACTTACAGTTACAAAGACAACAGGCGGCGCTGCTGTTGCGAATGGTTCAACTGTACCGCATAACACAAGCGTTACATTCCATGCTGTTGCCAACACAGGCTTTACTTTCGTAGGTTGGGAAGTTGACGGCGTTATTGACAATCCGCTTTCAACTGCCGATAAGGTTATCACCGTAAATGCTGACAGGGATGTAAAGGCTTTATTCCAGAGCGATATGCAGGTTCACTTCTCTAACAAGCTCTCAACAAACGGCACAACATATGACGCTCCCGGTTACGCTGCGGCAGGTACAATTAGCGCTTCTTACGGCGGCAGCAGCGGCGACAGCGGCTCCGGTTCAGGTTCAGGTTCAGGCTCAAGCGGCGCGGCTCCCGGCGGTGACACAACATATTATATGCATATAGGTGTAAACTCTAACTTTAGAAACGCGGACAATAGCGTAGCGTTCCAGTGGGACAGCACAAACGGAGTTTACTATGCAAGTTATGCTTTGGCTGCTAACTCTGAGTATCCTATGGTTATAAATACAACCAGCGGAGCTTTAGGTGACGGCAATAAAGCTAGCTCAACTCAGACTATTATTACTAAGGACGCTTCGTTTAACCCCAACAGTATTCAGTTCGACTATTTCAACTACAATACTAACGGTTATGACGATTACGATTGCTTTAAGTTTAAGACTCAGACAGCTCAGACTGTTTACTTCACATTCACAGCGGCAGGCGCAGGTCTTGTTGTAAGATCCAGCTCCAGCTATACACCCGGCGGCTCAGGCTCAGGTTCAGGCAGCAGCGACCCGACAATCGTTAATGATGGTGATTATGTACCTTACGGTACAGAGGTTACTTTCAGCGCTTCCGCAAATACAGGATATGTATTCGCAGGCTGGAAGGTAAATAACGGCGACAACGAGTATGTTACTACAGACAAAACAGTTACAGTAACATCCGAGACTACCGTTAATGCTTTGTTCAAGAAGATTCACTACATTACACTTTATAACACATATGAGGAAGAAGCAGGCAATAACTTCAAGTTCGTATCGCCTCCTCCGCGTCAGGTTAAGGTAGGCACAGGCTCAGGCGCCATCACCTACACATACGCGGCAGGTACAGCCGAGCAGCGCGGCGAGGATATTATCGCCACAGCTACTGGCACAAGCGGTACTTACTACGAAGGTAACAGAATCCCCGTACCGGCAGGTACAGAGGTTAAGTTAACCTACTCGGCTCTCGCGTCCTCCGACGCTATCAGCGGTGTATTCTTCAACAACTCTATCCGCTATACTCACGAGTATGAGGATGACAACCTTTATAAGAACAGAGTTGAATATACAGGCGCGAGTGATGATAAATGGGGCAACGAAGGTGACGATAACTTCGGTACAAGTATCAACCCTTATACCTACTTATCTGCTACAACCCTCTTTGCTGACGCAAGCTTCTACTCAGGAGATACAGCTAATACAATCTCAGGTCAGACATACAGAGCTACTGTCAACAACACAGACCATACAGTTACATGGACAGCTGTTGACGACTACCTCAATATTGACCTTGAGCTTGCTTCAAAATACCGTATCATCATCAACAACGATGATTGGAACGGCATCGAGGTAACAAACAGCACATACAACGCCGAGGGTTACTACTATCCCGGTGAGAGAATCAACGGCGATGACGGTATCGAGGTAAGCCTTGACACTTCCGACTCTTCAAAGCACTTCACCTTCACAGACGTCAACACAATCCAGAGGAAGACAGGCGACAACACCTACGAGACAGTTACCGACGTACAGCTCGTTAAGTCAAACGGCAAGTACTACATCCGTGGTACAGACGCAGACAACAAGGATATGCCCGCGTACGATATCTATGTAGGCATCGGCGTTAAAGAAGAGTACAACCTTAAACTGGGTAACGTAGTTGTCAGCGACGAAATCGGTCATAAGACAATGCTTAACCAGACAGACGTTTATAATCAGACAAACGGTGCTACTGCTGAAAGCAGTGCTTCAGGACATATCGGTACGGTTACAGCTATTGTAAGTGATGGCAACGATACTAATATCGCATATGAAAACAACAGTACCTATCATTGGTACTATGATGGCGCGTTCGGCGGTTCAGCAGGCGTGTATGAGAACAATCCTGATCAGCACAGCTTCTACCTCAAGCGCGGCGGTGTCAACAAGACAGGTTCGATGGTTGAGGCAGGACAGACTGTTACTTACACCTTTAACTTTGCGAGCGGCAAGGATGCTGAGTACAGCTTTGTAGGCTGGTTCGAGGGTAAGCTTGAAAACAACCTCTTCGTTCCAGACTATACAAAGAAACTTTCGGGAAAAACAACATTCACCTATACACCTAAAAAGGATACAGTTGTAATTGCGGCAGGTACGCGTGATATGTACCTCGGCGGTAACTTTACAAACGGCGGCGCTTACACAACTACAGCCGGTCAGCAGACATGGTCGTCTAACCGTATCCAGATGGAGTTTGACCCGACTTACAGTGTTGTGAAGGATGGCGTTACTTACAAAGGACGTTACTACTATAAGTTCGATACAGTAACGGCCAACACCGAGTATCAGTTCAGAGCTTATGACACAGTCAGCGGTACAGATACAACTAATCTGAATGTATGGAAGACATGGACGGGCAGCGATTACGCTACCGACGCAGATGATGTATTCTATGGTCGTCATAAGTATACTAGCGGAGACGCGGGTTCACACGGTGCGTTCGTATATAAGAACAATACCAACAACTGGTCGCTTATAGACAACACAGTCGATGACCACGATTCCAACAAGAACCACGCGGCTAACGGCTACGCCGCTCCCGTAACTGTATACTTCTACGCTTACGACGGCGGTATCTCGGTTACTTCCGAGTACCAGTGGTCAAAGGCTTATGTATCGGCTGGTCGCGGTATCGACTGCACAAACTACAGTTCGGTTATAAGCAGCGGCGCTACACCTTCCTACAACACCCCGACAGTTTCTGTCGCTAACAAGACAGTAGGCAACAAGGATGTTGACGGAACTACAACTCCCGTAACCTACGGCGAAGAGAGCGTTTACAAGTGTACAGTCAAGGAGAAGGACGGTAAGATTGTAGTATCGGCTTGTCCCGACACAACCGACCTTGAGCTCGACGCTTTCGTAGTATATAACATTGATACAAAAGAAAGTGAAGCTGTTAAGCACAGCTCCACAACAGGAACAGGAGCTGCTACAAAATACGTAGCAAACATCACAGTTCCTCAGAACTCAAGTATTTATGTTGTTCCTGTTTATAAGTTTACAGAAAATTATATTACAGGAACAGGTCTTAAGTCTCATACGGTATATGTACGTACCCGTGACATCGACAAGAATCTCTGGGGCGGACTTGTAGCTATGTTCTCATGGGGTTCAAAGACCGACAGCGGCGGATGGCCCGGACAGCTGCTTATCCCGTCCGATGACGGTAACTCCTTCTACGGTCAGCTCGCGTTCGGTGCAGGCGACCTCAGAGGTATTACATTCAACAACTATTGCAGAATATATGGCGGCGCTCAGAAGACGTTCCTCGGAACATACGGCAGCGATGTCAGCACAAAGGCATATTCAGGCAATAGCACTCATGTTTACCAGACATACGACTATCGTGAGCCTATCTCAATCATCGAGAACATAGATGACAAAATCTATGAAGATGAGGATATGGACCTTACCTTCGCTCTTAAGTCAGGTAATATGACAGCCGCTCCCACAATTGACAGCGCAGGCTCAGGCGCTTATAATCGCGCTTCAAACTTTGAATACCTGACAGACCGTTCGGGTAAGAAGAGAGTTGACCTCAACGGCAACGTTCTCGCGACTAACTCGACCGAGACATATCGAATTGTAGCTTATTATACCAACGCATACGCAAGCTCAGGTTCATATGACTTTAGTGATGGATCTCGTGACGGCACAGGCTATTCCGGCAGTTATTCAGTCAACTGGACAGTATATGACGCTACAGGCGCTTCAACAGGCGTTTCGGGTGTGCTCTCAGCGGCATATGTTGATACATTAAAGTCCGAAGGACTCACATATATCGCTTCCAAGCTTATTGAGGCTGGTCTGCCAGTATCGGGTAAGGCTGTCAAGATAGCCTACGAGAACCCCGGTACATGGAGTGAGACAATCCGTTACTCAGGTCAGTGGTACGCCGACGGCGTTAACACACTGGTTGAGGCTAAAGCAAGAGTAGGTATCTACTCTGACGGCGCTTGGATCCCGTCCGACACCAACGCTCCCGGCTACGGCACAGCGACAGTTGCCTGCCCGACAATGGATGCCGGAAAGGGCGAAAACCTTGTTGCGGAATTTAGCTCAGGCAACAGCCTTGCAAAGGTTATCAAGAGCCGCGGTACAAACGGTCAGGTACAGTTTACTGTAGACACCACCGACAACTTCCTTGGCTGGTATCGTGATGACGGCGAAGGCGGATATGTGCCTGTCGGTTCCAACTACAAGAACCAGACAATCACACCGTCCTTCAATGACGACATCACATACTATGCGTTCTACTCGGCTTCAGCTTCATATGTATTTGAGTACACAAGCCGTAATGGTGGAACAAAGCAATACACCGCAAAGGGTACAGACCTTACAGATGCCGAACTCGCCAACAACGGTACACTTGATGCTACAGCAAGATCTGCCGATATTACATCGAAACTTAGCGGAATCAACAACATCAAGGTATTTAACCGTACATTAACATACGAGCTTAATACTCCTAACACTTCTGATCCCTATGTAATTAAATACACCGCGGGAGGTAGTGCGAACACTTACGAAGTTAATGTATATAACGGTTCCAAGTCAAAGATTGGCACAGTAATTTCCACATTTGGCAATAAAGCTGTGGATCTGTATAAAGAAGCACTTACAGGAAAGCCTGCTAATTCCAATATCGACTTAGGTTCCGGCGATAATGTGTTTATCGGATGGAAGAAGTATAATACTGGCACAAAAGAAGCTGTAGGCGATTACCTGTCAACTCAGCCCAACTTCGGCTACAATGTGACCGAGAATATGGATATTATTGCTTGCTATGGTTCAGAATCCGATAAGGAAACTGCAAGGGCTGACCTTTGGAAAGCATATATTGACAAGAATGTTATTACTCAGGAGCTTACAAGCGAAACAACAGGTCAGATTTACAACGACAGCATCATAGCTTTCCGTAACGGTATCGGAACCAATTCCACATTACCGCTCGACGGAAACAAGGAATGCGGTATTGTAATCCTTGCGCAGGCTAACAGTGCTACCGATGATCAGAAGACTGATTTCGATACCCGCGGTCAGGCAAGCTTGCTCGGTTACGCTAATAACTTTATAAAGACCGGTACTACTTCCGGTAAGATGAACACTAAGTACGGCGAAGCATACGCGTTCAAGATTAAGGCTAACAGCCTTTCCGATTTGAACCGTATCGACCTCTGTCAGATTCTTGACTACGCTAAGTTCAGCGGCGGTAAGTTTAAGGTTATGTCCTACTACTACGACGCCTCTGTTGCGACTTCGGCAAGCAACTACGCCGACGCGTACAAGTGCAGTGAAGTTATAAGCAAAGATTATACAGTGGACTAATAAGGAGGGTATGAAATATGGAAAAAATATACATTGCTCCTGAATTTGAAGTCTTAAAATGTGAGTTTGTTGAGGATGTAATTATGGCTAGTACAGAGCCTTCAATTCCTATTCAGACTGATGAACCCGAGCTTCCTACAGGGGATCCGATCCCTGACTTCTAATCAACTTAATTAACTTATGATAGGCGATATGCCGCGGCCGTACCGCCGCGGCATATTGTGTATAACTGCACTTTCTTTAAACAGAAAGGAGTATTAAAATGAAACGCGTTTTTACGATTGTTTTATCTCTTTTTATAATAGTATCCGCGTGTATCTGTGTGAGCGCGGCGAATATCGACCGTACCGTCACGGGTGAAAAGGTCGTAATCAAAGCTAACGGATGGGCATATGAGAAAGTCCGTAACTATGGATATGAAATTGACGAGTATTACGGTGAGGACACCGTGGTAGATGTTCCGTGGTCTTTTGCCAAGGAGTATGTCAACTCTATCGGTGACTATGCGTTTCTTGAAAACACTTCTCTGACATCTGTTAATACAACTTCTAAGATTGATGCCATAGGAGATTATGCCTTTAACGGCTGTACAGCGCTTTCTAAGGTCGTGTTGTATGATTCGCTTACATCTTTGGGAGTCGGCAGTTTCTATGGCGATTCAGCTTTAAACGGTATCAACATACTTGACACTAAGATTACGTCAGTTCCGGCATATTGCTTTGCTCAGTGCGGCATAACCAAAATGGCTTTGCCCGATACGTGTCAAAGTATCGGAAATTACGCTTTTTATAATTGCTCGGGTTTTCGCAAAATTGAAATTCCCGACAGCGTAACCGAGATTGCCGACACAGCCTTTGCTGGCTGTGATAATCTGCTCATCGTTTGTAATCCCGATTCATACGCGGCTCAGTACGCTGAAGCTAACGGTTTGAATTACGTTACATCCGACAACTTTGTCGTCGGTGACGCGGACGGAAACGGCTCCGTGACTATCCGTGACGCTACATATATTCAGCTTTATATTGCGGCGCTGAGTACACTTGACGATACAGCGTTTATGCGCGCCGACGTTAACAGCGACGGTAAGGTGAATATCCGTGATGTAACATATATTCAGATGTACAGAGCAGAACTGATTGACAGTTTTTATAACATTTAGGATTAAAAAGGCTGCTATGCTCAGCCTTTTTATTTTCTGTAAATTATATAAGCAATCCTTGCGGTTGCTTTTTTTTGTACTTTGATATATAATGCTATGTGTATAATTATAATAGAAGAGGTATGTTATGAAAGTTAAATCCGATTTTATATTAAGGAAAATATCTGACTCGTTCGTGGTTGTCCCCGTTGGCGACTCTGTAGTGGATTTCAGCGGACTTATCAATCTCAACGAAAGCGGCGCCATACTCTTTAAGCTCCTGCAAAAGGGCGCCGAGGAGACCGACCTGGTGGAAGCTCTGCTCAAGGAGTACAAGGTTGAGCGCGAAGTCGCCGAGGCTGACGTAAAGAAATTTGTAGCAAAAGTAAAGGACGCTGACATTCTTGAATAGTAAAAATATTGATTTGAGAGAGTTAGTCGCCCTGATGCGGGAACAGCTGGATGAGGGCAAAACCGTGTCGTTTGTTCCCCGTGGTCAGAGTATGCGGCCTATGATTAAGGGCGGCGAGGATATGCTTATCCTCAAGAAACCCGAGGGCAGACTGCACCTTTTTGACGTTGCTCTGTATTACCGCAAGGATATTGACGCCTACGTGGTACACAGGGTCGTTGGCTTTAAAAAGGACAAATCCTATGTAATGCTCGGGGATAATAACTTCCAGAAGGAATACGGCATTACCGACGACGACGTTATCGGCGTAGTAATAAACTATTATCATAAAGGGAAAATGCGTTCGATGGACAGTTTGCCGTACAGAACGTATTGCAACTTTTGGTTTTACACACGCCCGATTAGAAGTTTATGGATAAGAGCAAAAATGAGTTTATCTAAAAGGATAGGTTAGATTTGGAAAAAGAAAAAATGTCTCAGTCCTATCTCAGAGGGTTGAGGAACTTTGACAAAAAAACCACTTTGTGGATTATAAACAACGCCAAACCTCAGCTTTTCAGCATCATAGCGCTCGCGATACTTAACGGCTTAGCCGCGTACGCCGGTGTGGCGATGGCTCAGCTCGCGCGTGAAATAGTAGACGCCGCGGCGTATAAAAAGGACTTTAATATGGTCATTTTTTTCGCCGTTTTACTTGTTCTGCTCACGGGAGCGCAGATTCTCGTAGGAGTCGCGCTGAGGGTTACTTCGTTTAATGTGAATACCAAAATGGAGATTGGCATAAAACAGCGTTTGTTTGACACAATGATACGCAAGGATTACGCCAAGGTCACCTCGTATCATACAGGCGAGATGATGAACCGAATAACAAGCGACGTTCTTGTGATAACAAGCGCGGTTGTGAATATTGTGCCCAATGTTACGTTCTTCCTTGTTAAGCTGCTTGGTATTCTTATCATTCTGTTCTCAATTGACTGGCGTTTTGCCATAGTTTTTGTTATAGGCGCGGTTATAGTTATCGCTTTTATGCTTGTGTTCAAGGGTAAGCTCAAACACCTGCACAAAAAATCTCAGGAGACCGACGGCAAAACCCGAAGCTTTATGCAGGAATCACTTGCAAGCCTTTTGGTGATAAAGGTATTCAATAA
This sequence comes from Ruminococcus sp., assembly GCA_017458845.1. Lineage (GTDB taxonomy): Bacteria > Bacillota > Clostridia > Oscillospirales > Acutalibacteraceae > Ruminococcoides. The sequence goes on along the minus strand of JAFSZY010000018.1, from coordinate 17,690 downwards.
GTATAAGAGAATATCCGACGAAGCCGACAAGCTTCAGTGGGATAACTTTAAAATCAGACGCAAGCGCAACTATATCTCAATCGGCGCTTCTATGGGATTTTCAATCGTATTCATCGCCGCGTATATGTACGGACTTGTATGGGGTTCGTTTATGATTCTCAGCGGCGCTATTACATACGGTATTCTTACTGAAATTCTGTCGCTTGTGTCACAGATTCAATCCCCCGTGCAGGGCTTGACTTCCATACTTCCTCAGTATTATCAGGCGCTGGCTTCCGCCGAGCGTATTATGGAGATTGAGGAGTTTCCCGAGGAGCACCAACTCGACGAAAACAAAAAATATGATTTCAAAAAGCTCTATGAGCAGCTTGACTCAATTGAGTTTGATAACATTACATTCAGCTACGGTCGCGATACTGTTCTTGAAAGCACAAGTCTCAGCATACAAAAAGGCGACTTTGTTGTTATTACGGGTATTTCGGGAATTGGTAAAAGCACGCTTACAAAGCTTCTCCTTGATGTTTTCCCCGTGAACGAGGGAGAGATTTACTTAAAGCTCAAAGACGGCAAAAAAGTAATGGTGGACAGGAATATCCGCAGTATGTTCGCGTATGTGCCTCAGGGTAATTTCCTGCTTTCAGGTACAATCCGCGAGAACATCTCTTTTGTACGTCCTGAAGCGACCGACGGGGAGATAATGGAGGCGGCTAAAATTGCCTGCGCCGATTTTATCGACGACCTGCCCGAAGGGCTTGATACGCTCCTTGGGGAAAAGGGAATGGGACTTTCCGAGGGACAGGTTCAGCGTGTAGCTATAGCCAGAGCAATACTTGCCGGAGCGCCGATGATTATTCTTGACGAGGCGACTTCGGCGCTCGACGAGAAAACCGAGATACGTCTGCTCAAAAATATTGAAAGCTTTAAGAACAAGACCTGTATTCTTATTTCTCACAAAAAAGCGGCTAATCAGGTCTGCAACAAAGAAGTAAGAATTGAGGACAAAAAGATAATTGTAAAGGATATCTGATATGGCGATTAAGCTTTCCGAAAGCCAAAAACAACAGTATATCTCCTTTATTGATTTGCTCGCGTCTGTATTGAACGGGGCAGAGCCGCCGAAGCTTCCCGATGGCTTTGACTGGGATTACGCCTGCCGTTACGCCCAACGCAATTCTGTCGCGAATATCTTGGCGTACAGTATGGATAAGGTTAATGTCAAGCCGTCCAAAACTGTATATAAAGTTCTGGAAAATGACAGGAGATATCAGATAATTAAGGAAACATCCCAAATTGTTGATATCGAAAAGGTCGTTGAGCGGCTCGAGAAATCTCAGATAAAAAACGCCTTGTTAAAGGGATATTTTATGAAGCAGCTTTATCCGCGCAGCGATTTCAGAACAATGTCCGATATTGATATTCTCGCGAATAAAAAAAGCTTCAAAAAGATTGAAAGCATTTTTAAAGACCTCGGTTTTACTAAAAAAGATGTTGTGAAAAGCAAAGAGGTCCATTTTGTAAAAGGGCTTTTATATTGCGAGGTTCACGACGATATCAACGAGGGATTGAGCAGCTATTATGATAACGTATGGGATATTCTCAAGCTCAGAGACGGTTTTTCGTACTCGTATCAAATGAAGCCCGAGGATTTCTACATATATATTGTATATCATTCGGCGAAACATTTCTCCTTTGGAGGAATAGGTATCAGAATGGTTATGGACGTGTATGTGTGCCTGCAAGCGTTTGAAAACCTTGATTTCAGTTATATTGAAACTGAGTTAAAAAAGGCTGGTATAGCTGAATTTGAGAAGGCTTTTCGCGCTATAGCGCTTAACTGGTTTTCAAGTGACAAAACCGAGATAAACAGTTTCGGCGAGTTTATCCTATACTGTTCAACATTCGGAGCCCGCGAGATATATTTTTATCAGGACAGCAAACGTACTGAAAAGTTTTATTGGTTTAAGCAGATTTTTTTGCCGTATGATAGGCTGAAAAATAAGTATTCATATCTTGAAAAAGCTCCCGTTCTGCTTCCGTTCTCCTGGGCGCATTATTGGTTTGCAAGAATAGTTGTTCGCCGCGATTTGAACTTTAAGGAAGGTCTTGCCGACCGCAGAAAGAACCTTGAGGGAGAGGACGCCGAGTTTGTCACCGGACTTATGAAAGAACTGAATATTAATTAAGCGATGAGAAAAATCCCATCGCTTTTTTGTTTATTCTTCATTTTTTAAATGAACGTCAAGCTGGTTGAACGGAATGACCAAATTGTTTGCTTCAAGGTCTTTTTTGATGTTTTCCGTCAAGCTGTAATACACAGCCCAGTAATCCTTGAAGTTTACCCAGCACCTCGCGATAACTTCCAGTGAGCTTTCCTGGTAGCTTTCAAGCCGTACTACGGGCGTAAACTTCTCGTTGTTGAGTATTACCTTATCTGTTTTCTTCATTCTGTCTACAACTATTTCCTTGACTTTGTCAAAGTCAGCCTCATACGCGATAGGGATGAAAACCTGAACTCTTACCTCAGGATTGGTAGTGTAATTAGTAACCTTCGTTGTTGTGATATTACTGTTTGGAATTATAACGTTCGTGTCGTCGTACGTGCGCATATATGTATGCATTAAATCGATTTTTTCAACAAAGCCCTTATGGTCGTCAAACTCAATGAAATCATCGGTTTTAAACGGGCGTGTAAAGAGTATTACGACGCCGCTCGCTATATCGGACAAGCTGTCTTTCAAAGCTAACGCAAAGCCCGCGGCGACAGCCGAGAAGCTGGCGATAATGCCAGTTGTGGAAATCCCCAGATTTGACAGCGCGCTTATTACAATAATAACATAGCAAACAATTCGTATTACACGTTTAAAGAAGTTAATCAGCGAAGCATCCACATTGGTTTTCTTCATAGCTTTTCCGAAAAAATAGGCTATCAAGTGTGTTGCAAGTAAGCCTACTACAACGATTAGTAAAGCTCCTCCGATTTTAATTAAAAAGTCCAGCCCTATATTCCAGTATTTATCCATATTCATAATTAACACCTCAACATAATTATAAAGCAACAAAAGGTGTTTGTAAACATTCTTTATACATTATGTTAAATAATATCAAAAAAGCAGGCTCATTTCTGAGCCTGCCTGTTTTTGAGTTTAGTTGCCTGTCGCCAGTCTTATCTGAATTGCCGTAGCGTCGTTTATGTTGATAACGCCGTCAGAATTGAAGTCCGCGTTTTCGCGCTGGTAATCGGTGAGGTTTGGAATCTTATTCACCAGATGCAGCTGAATGTAAGTTACATCATTTATGTCTATCTTTTCGTCAATATTAACGTCGCCTTTGATGTTGGTGTTAACTTTTTTGTTTGTGACGGCTTTTATAACAAATGTGGCGCCGATGTCGTCGCCCAGTTTATTCTGATAGTATTCTTTCAGGTCGATAAGCTCACTGTTATATTCTATGAAGGAATCGCCGTATTTGCTTTCGTTGAGGAAGAGCATCTCCTGAGTTTCTTCGCTTCTGAGCCATTCGCAAACGCCGAGACTGCACTGGTTCTGAGTGCTGGATGTGTCAAGTTCCACAGCGATTGCCGCTTTCTTGGAAGCTACGAGAACATCCTCAAAGTCAGCGCAGATATATCCGCGGTAGTCTGTAGTGCCCTCGCTGAGCTTCATCCATTTGGAGCGGTCTTGGTTGGGTTTGTTTTCGCTGTCAAGCGGAACATAGTACACATCATAATCCGCTCCCGCGGACAGCGTTTCAAAAATAACTTTGTCAAGCATATTTCCGTGCGCGGAGAAATCAAATACATTGAAGAACGTCTGCTTGTAAGCGCTTTCTTGCTGAAATTCGTATGTAGCGCCGAATTCCTCGTTCTGATATAAGTAGTCGTTGCTTTCGATTTGCTGATACCCTTCCACGCTGAACCCTTCGTCAAAGTATTCATTGTTCATAAGGAAATAGTCCTCATATGAAATCCATAAATAACCGCCGAGAGTGTTGTATTCTCCCCAGCTGTTTTTACATAACCAAGCGCCGTCGCTCTCGGGCATATAGCTACCTGTAAAATTATCTTTGCTGTATTCGTCATCCCATCCCACTATGGAAATTGAGTGTCCCGAGATTGTGCTCACAGCGTTTTCGGGCAGATAGTACGCGCATTTGTCAATACTTTTGCCTGCGTTGTTGTCGTTATAGTTTGCTGTTACGGAGCCTGTCCTCATTAAAGCGCGTTTGATATCGTCCCTTTCGCTTTTGTTATAAAAACTAAGGGCGGTAGTGCCGTAGCGGGGGACAGGGTCTTCTTCCGTATCGGGACCTGCCCAGCTTGTAAAATATCCTGTGGCTATTGATGTAAAACCTCCGTTTAATATTTCTCTTTGCCATCCGAGTCCGTTGTCGCGGGTGCTTCCCCAAACATCAAGCGTGTCTACGTTGAGGTCGCCGTAAAAGAGGTTGTCCTTGAGCAGAAGTGACTCATATGTGGACATAGAAGCATAAGCCCAGCACCTTAGCCCGACTTGACTTTTCACCGAGGATGTATAGCCCAAATCTCTTGAACTGTATCTTGCGGGTAAGTCGTCTCCGTCAGAATCGGTTTGTGGGTTTTGTTCGTTCAGGCTTGTTACATTATCGGAATCCTTATCAACTGTCGTCCCGAATTTATTTACGACAGCGGCGTTTGCCGAAAATCCCGATAACGAGATTAAGCTTATTATTAAAATTGTGGTGAAGGTAATAATATGCTTTTTCATACTTCTATTATATCAGTAATGAAAAATAAAGTAAACCCCCATATTATGTATAAAAATACCATTTTATTCAATAATAATATCGCAGATAAAACAGAAAGGCTTTTGGTATATGGAACGAAGAACAGACCTTGCCGTCGAGGCGCGTGAGCTCGCGGGGGAGGATATAAGCGGAGTCGAGTATAAAACGCGCGAGGAAAGCGGAATGGAGATATCGCGTATGACTGTTAAAAGCCACGACGCGGGTATCAAATTGAAGAAAGAAATAGGAACATATATCACTATAGACGTTCCCGCTATGACCGATAATTTTCTTAGCACGGACGAAAGAGTTTTGACAATCGGCAAAGAAATACGCAGACTGCTCCCCGTGAACGGTCTGGTGCTCGTGTGCGGACTCGGTAATGTTGAGATAACTCCTGACGCTCTGGGGCCTAAGAGCGTGTCCCGAGTGCTTGCCACACGCCATATTACGGGCGAGCTCGCGCGTAGTACGGGGCTTGACAGTCTGCGCCCTGTCGCGGTGCTCAGTACGGGTGTAACGGGACAGACGGGCATAGAGACGTTTGAGTATATAGAGAGCATAGTCTCCAAAGTCCGTCCCAACGCCGTTGTGATTATTGACGCGCTTGCGTCAAGACGGCTTGAAAGGCTCGGCTGTACGCTTCAAATCAGCGACACGGGTATTTCACCGGGCTCAGGCGTAAGAAACCACCGCAAAAGCATAAACAGAGAATCTGTCGGTGTGCCTGTCATTTCACTCGGAGTTCCAACGGTTGTCGACGCCGTCACGCTCGTGTGCGACTCGCTCGGTGTGGGCGACGCGAAAACATACGAACAGCTCAAAGAATCACTTTCTCCCGATAACCGCTCTATGGTCGTAACACCCAAGGAAATTGATTTGCTGATTGACAGGGCGAGCAGGCTGATTTCAATGTCTTTAAACTGCGCGCTTCAGGAAAATGTTGAACCCTCAGTGCTTGAAAGTCTTATGTGAATAATCGAATGGTTACCTGAATATATTTTATAGATATATAAAGCACAGGAAGGTGATAATTTGAATAAGGGAAGGCTCAAAAAGTTCTTTTCTATAGTCGTTTCGCTGCTGTTGATATCGCTGGCGGGCATTTGTATTTCGGTCAGGATACCGTCATATTTGAGCAATGATAACGCGGCTTTGATGGCAGCGGCTCTGACTGTTTCCAAAGGGAACTACGATGTAAAATCCCCCGAGAAAACTACCGAAAAGCCCACTGAAAAACCTACAGTGACCGCTAAACCCGTCAAAGAGACTAAGCCCGTTTCTTCTTCGTTTTCGACCAGTTATTACAACACCTACAAGGGGCATAAAAACGCCCAAAAGTATCCTGTATATACCAAGCATTATGAAGAAGGCGGCGACAAATATAAGAATTTTTATGTCAAAAACAACACGTGGTTTGATTTGAATATCGGCGCTGAGCTTAAATCCCAGCTTGGTTTTAACTTCGAAAAGGGCAGCGACGTACAGGTGCTTATTTACCACACCCACACCAGCGAGAGCTATCTAGATTGCGACGTCGGTTATTATTACTCGGACTTTTATCCCCGAACTTCCGACACACGCTACAACGTAACCCGCGTGGGAGAGGAAATCGCTAAATCGCTGAGGAAAGAGGGGATAGGAGTAATCCACGATATAACCTCTCACGACGATACATACAACGGCAGCTATGACAGAAGCTACCAGACCGTGCAGAATTATCTCAAAAAATACCCCAAAATAAAGGTAACTCTCGACATCCACCGAGACTCAATCGGCGCGGACGAGTACAAGGTGAAACCTACCTTTACCTATAAAGGCAAAAAAGGCGCGCAGATTATGATTATGTCGGGCTATGACCCGAACGGCGAGTACGGTTTTCCCGACTGGGAATATAACCTGAGATTCGCATTAAGGCTTCAAAAATCTTGCGAGGATAACTTCAGCGGAATGACTCGTCCTCTCAACTTCGGGGACTTTGTGTATAATATGAATGTAAATACGGGTTCCCTGCTTATAGAAGTGGGTACGGAGGCGAATACCCTGTCGGAAGCGGAGTACTCTGGTAAATTATTAGGTAAAGCTCTTGCTAAAGTATTGCAAAAAGCTAATTAGTTTGATATAATACACTTATCTATGAGATGTCGCGGAATAATCGCGGCAATAACTGCTTACTACTAAGTAATGAGGTTTTCCTAATGAAGATGAAAAAAACAGGAAGTAAATTATTAGTTTTTTCTCTCGTAGTTTTAATAATTATATTTTCCGCGTTCAGCGTTTCCGCTGTAGGCGAGGAGGATGAAATCGGCGGGGATGAGTATGTGGAAACCCAAGCGCCCGAGACTCAAGCGCCTGAAACCGAAGCTCCTACCTACGAAACCCAGGCTCCCGAAACCGAAGCGCCTACTTATGAAACCCAGGCGCCTGAGACTCAGGCGCCCGAAACCGAAGCGCCTGTCCAGGAGGAAACTCAGGCTCAGCAGGAGACCTTTGCTGTTCTGGACAACGATCTCGATGACTTGCCCGAGGCGGATACTGCTCCCCGCCCCACAGCTCCCCGAACCAAGAAGGCTAAACAGGCGGGCGATATGACCTACGGCATTATCAGCTGGGCTTGTGTGATTGTAGGCGTGCTTACGGTTATTATTGTTATTCTAAGCAATAAGACGGGTTATTACGGCGGAAGCGGTAAACAGCGCTATGACGAGGGAAACAAAATCACAGGTCAAAAACGGCTTCTCAGCGACGATTACTATACTACAAGAAAGTATAACAGCTATCAGGACAGGGATAATTACCGATGAAAATCGGGAATATTGAGTTTGAATCCAACGTCTTTCTGGCACCCTTGGCGGGCATAACCGATATGGCTTTCCGCCGGGTTTGCAGGTCGTTCGGAGCGGCTTACGCCGAGACCGAGATGGTTTCCGCTAAAGCGCTGAGCTTCGGCGACAAAAAGAGCTTTGAGCTTATGAAAATCGCTGAGGACGAGCACCCCTGCGGAATCCAGCTTTTCGGCAGTGAGCCCGGGATTATGGCTTCATCCGCCAAGCTCGCGGTTGAGTCGGGCGCTGATATTATAGATATCAATATGGGATGTCCCGCTCCCAAGGTGGCAAACAACGGCTGTGGAAGCGCGCTTTTAAAAAATCCCGCTCTCTGCGGCGAGATTGTCGGCGCGATTAAAAATTCGGTCGGTGTCCCCGTAACAGTCAAAATCCGAAAGGGCTTTGTTGAGCCCAACGCTGTTGAAGTGGCAAAGATTTGCGAGGAAAACGGAGCTGACGCGGTAATAATCCACGGGCGCACCCGCGATCAGTATTACTCCGGTCAGTGCGATTTGGATATAATCAAAGCGGTTAAGGATAACGTCAAAATCCCCGTTATAGGCAACGGCGATATCAGGGATATTCGTTCTGCCGAGAGGATGTTTGACTACACGGGCTGCGACGCCATTATGGTGGCGAGGGCGGCTCTCGGGAAGCCTTGGATTTTTAATACTATTACAAAATATTTTGATAAAGGAATTATAACTCCCGAATTAACCGGTGAGGACAAGCTCAGGATTATGCGTGAGCATATTGAGCTGGTTGTAAAATATAAGGGCGAGCATATGGGGATGCTTCAGTCAAGAAAGCAGATTGCGTGGTATCTTAAGGGCTTTAAGGGCGCAGCTCAGTTTCGTAATGAAGCGGGCAGGCTGTGCACGCTTGAGGATATGTGCGACCTTATCGAGAGGGTATTAAAGAGCAATCAATAAACATACATATAGATAGGTAATAAAACGAGAGTTTAAAATGAAGGAAATGAAAAACATTGAGCTTTTAAAGCAGTACGACCCCGAAATCGGTAACGCTATGGAAGAGGAGCTTGCCCGCCAAAGACGCAACCTTGAGCTTATCGCCAGCGAGAACATCGTCAGCGAGCCTGTTATGGCGGCTATGGGGTCCGTGCTTACAAATAAATACGCCGAGGGCTTGCCGGGCAAGCGTTATTACGGCGGATGTCAGTGCGTTGACGTTGTCGAGAACATCGCGCGCGACAGAGCCTGCGAGCTTTTCGGAGCAGAGGCGGCTAACGTTCAGCCCCACTCGGGCGCTCAGGCGAACACAGCGGTTTATTTCGCTATGCTCGAGCCCGGCGACACAGTTATGGGTATGAACCTCAACGAGGGCGGTCATCTCACACACGGCTCACCTGTAAACATCTCGGGTAAATATTTTAATTTCGTTCCTTACGGAGTAGACCCCGAAACTCATTACATAGACTATGACAAGGTTCTCGAGATTGCCAAACAGTGCAAGCCGAAGCTCATCGTAGCGGGCGCGAGCGCGTATCCCAGAGTAATCGATTTCCCGAAGCTTCGTGAGATTGCCGACGAGGTCGGCGCTTATCTGATGGTCGATATGGCTCATATTGCGGGCTTAGTAGCGGGCGGAGTCCATCCCAATCCCGTTCCTTACTGCGACTTTGTCACTACCACTACACACAAAACTCTCAGAGGTCCCCGCGGCGGACTTATCCTTATGAAAGAGAAGTACGCCAAGGACATCAACAAGGCTGTATTCCCCGGTACACAGGGCGGTCCGCTTATGCACACAATCGCGTCAAAGGCTGTATGCTTCGGCGAGGCTATGAAGCCCGAGTTCAAGGAGTACGCCGCTCAGATTGTCAAGAACTGCAAGGCTCTCGCCGACGGACTGACAAAGCGCGGAAACAAGCTTGTTTCGGGCGGTACGGACAACCACGTTCTGCTTATGGATTTACGCGGAACAGGCGTTACTGGCAAGGAGCTTGAGGCTCGCCTTGACGAATGCTATATCACAGTAAACAAGAACACAATCCCCAATGAGCCGCTTTCACCGTTCGTAACCTCGGGCGTGCGTATCGGCACAGCCGCAGTTACAACAAGAGGACTCAAAGAGGACGATATGGATAAAATCGCGGAGTACATCACTCTCGTGTTAAAAGACTTTGAGGCTAACGCCGACAAGGTAAGAGCGGGAGTAGAGGAAATCTGCGCGAAATATCCGCTTTACGAATAATGACTGAATAAGCCCTCCCTTGGGGGAGGGTGCCGAACGTAGTGAGGCGGGAGAGGGTCCACACGACAAAAGCTCGTTATATCAAACGTTATCTATATAACTGTTAACAAGTGAACCCTCTTCAGTCAGGCTGCGCCTGACAGCTTCCCCCGAGGGAAGCCTTTTTGTTTTAAGGAGGTAACTATGAGTTCTCCACTCGCCGACAGGCTTCGTCCCGAATCATTGGACGACATAGTGGGGCAGAGACATCTGCTCTCAAAGGATAAGCCGCTTAGAAAAATCATCGAAAGCGGCACAATCCCCAACTTAATATTTTACGGTCCTTCGGGTGTGGGTAAGACCACGCTCGCCAATTACATAGCCCGCAAGACTAACAAAGCTTTCAAGAAGCTCAACGGCACCACCGCCTCAACCGCCGATATCAAGGAGGTTTTCGCCAGTACCGACACGCTTATGGGGATCAACGGCGTGCTGTTGTATCTGGACGAAATCCAGTATTTTAACAAGAAACAACAGCAAACCCTTCTCGAATACATCGAGAACGGCAAAATAACTCTCATCGCTTCCACCACCGAGAACCCGTACTTTTATGTGTACAACGCCATACTCTCTCGCAGCACGGTCTTTGAGTTCAAGAGCGTTGAGCCGCACGAGGTTGAGAAAGCGGTTCTCAGAGCCGTGGACTTTTTGTCCGAGGAACAGGGCTGTGAAATAGAAATCGACGACAACAGCGTGAGCCATATTGCCACTGCTTGCGGAGGCGACGTGCGCAAGGCGATTAACGCCGTGGAGCTTTCCGTTCTCGCTTCGCCACTCAAAGACGGAAAGCGTGTTGTAGGGTATTCGACTGTTGATGAGCTGACTCAGAAATCGGCAATGAAATACGACCGCGACGGTGATGAACACTACGACATTGTCTCCGCCTACCAAAAAAGTATGCGCGGCTCAGACCCCGACGCCGCCATTCATTATCTCGCGAGACTTTTAGAGGCGGGCGACTTGCCCTCAGCTTGCCGCAGGCTTATGGTATGCGCGAGCGAGGACGTCGGGCTTGCCTATCCTCAGCTTTTGCCAATCGTCAACGCGTGTGTCGAAATGGCTATGAAGGTCGGACTTCCCGAAGCCCGCATTCCCCTTGCCGACGCCGTGATTATGGTGTGCAACGCTCCCAAATCAATATCTGGTATTATGGCGATTGACAAGGCGATTGCCGACGTAAAGGCGGGAAAGGGCGGACCGATTCCGCGTCAGCTTCAGAACAAGCACTATGACGGCGAGGACAACCCCAATAAGGGGCAGTTCTATAAGTACCCTCACAGCTACCCTAATCATTACGTGGAACAGCAGTATTTGCCCGACGCTCTGAAAGACGTTAGTTACTACGAGTACGGCGACAACAAGAATGAACAGAGCTTTAAGGCGTATTGGGATAGAATAAAAAATGATAACGAAAGCTCCTGATTCAGGGGCTTTTCTTACTCTATAGGAAATTACTCAAAATTCGTATAAATATGCAATTAAACAAACTCTTGTAAAAAACATTTATCCTTACTCTATAGAGCAAAAAAGATTAATGTTGCCCGCTCAGTAGCACGCTGCGCGCGCACGAGCGATGGCTATACGAAAGCGGACGCGCTAGTTGCGCGCGCTTTCTTGTGCCATCCATTGGGGATGAATTTCCCGTAGGGGATATCGTCTCGATATTCCTAAACGTATGTATTATTGGAATGTTTTCCTTTCGGCGCAGCCGAAACGATAAGGGCGCCCGATGCGGAAAATGATCGGTGAAACTATCATACATATACTTGTAAAACTTTCATAAAAAGTATTGGCAAAAATCGTCAATTTGACGACTAGTATAATTCCATATCGGAAAAATAACTTGACAGGGCTTTGTTATAATTATCGTAGCTATAAATCTTATCATGGGAAGTTTTGAGATTTACAAGAATAAGATTTAGAAGGAGGAACTTTTATGAAAAAAGTATCAATGAAATTCATAAGTTTGATTCTCGTGATGGCAGTTATCACAACCTGCTGTGTAGTCGCCGCTGTGTCGGCTTCCGCCGCGGCGGGCGACGTGGTTTACTTTGATAACTCCGTTACGAACTTTACAACGCCTTATGCTTATACATGGGGCGGGGGCGGCAACGGCGGCTGGCCCGGACAGCCTATGACTAAGGTAAAGGATAATATTTGGGCGTACAGTCTTACTAACGACGACAATAATATTATCTTCAGCAACAACGGCTCCAACCAGTCTGCTGACCTTACCGTCGCAGGCAACAACAAGCTCGCGACACCTACGGGTAACGGCGACCGTTTCCAGGTTAACTGGACTGATTATTCGGGCGACAGTACTCTCCCCACACAGGCTACTCAGGCGACACAGGCTACCCAGGCAACGCAGTCGGGCGGAAGCGCCGGCACAATCTACTGCCAGAATGCTGCTAACTGGTCTACTGTATATTGCTATATGTGGAACTCCTCGAGCGACACAAACGCAAGCTGGCCCGGAGTTAAAATGACCGATCTCGGCGACGGCGTTTGGGAGTATAACTATTCCAAGAGCTTCCAGAATGTTATATTCAGCCAGAACGGCTCACCCCAGACCTCTGACCTCTCAGTCCCAACTAATGGCAATAACATTTATAACAACGCGACAAACACATGGGATGCTTTCTCGAACAGCCCCGTTAAGATTACAGCGTTTACAGCTAGTCTTGCTTCACCGTCTTATACAGACTGCAGCATTACACTCGCGGCAACAGCCAAATCAACAGAGGGCGGTGCTCTCACATATAAATTCAGCGCTAACTCCACTGTATTATATCAGGGTTCTTCCGCGTCTGTAGTATGGATTCCCACAACAGCGGGTAATTACAAACTCACAGTTGAAGTCAGCGACGGCGTGAACACAAACTCGCGTTCAATGAGCTTTGAGATTAAGAGCTCAGAGGGACTTGTTGAAGCGTATATCAGAGGTTTCACAAACTCACTCGGAACACGCTATCAGATCAAGCGCAATTCCGCTATTACTTTTACAAACGACGCTATCGGTGGACAGACAGGTAACTACAAGCTGTTCTATAAGTTCCAGATAACAGACCCCAACGGCAATAATAATGTCGCTTATTACACAACGGGCAAGACATACACCTATACTCCCACAATGCTCGGTACATACACTGTTAAGGCGTTTGTGCAGAACTCTTACAACAATACTGTAACAAACACCTACACCTATACTTGTGTGGACAATATTGATGAGAACAGCCAAACTACTCCTACACAGAATACTCAGCCGACACAGGTTACTCAGGCAAGCTCTGAGACACAGGCTACTCAGTCTCAGGCTACAGTTCCCACACAGCCCGCTCAGCTCAAGGGCGATGCTGACGGCAACGGCAAGGTTGATATCAACGACGTTACAGCAATCCAGTTCTATCTTGTAGGTGTTCAGTACTATAAGGATAACCTCAACACTACTCTCGCCGACGTCACAGGCGACACAAAGGTTAAGATTCAGGATGCTAATATGATTCAGCAGTACCTCGTCGGTATCATCACCAAGTTATAATAGGAGGTGCCTGATTTGAAGAAATTTAACAAAATTGCGGCACTTGCTCTTACCTTTGTTATAATAATGTCCCTGTTCGCCTTCGGTGCCAACGCGGCTACCGAAAACGCGAAGCAGCTTGCTGAGGGCTCATCTATTATAATTCACTACAAGAGCGATACTGCTCCGTATATCTATTACTGGAACTCGCTCCCCGAGAACATCGAGGTTTCTTACCCGGGTAAGGCTATGGCCAAGGACGCTTCTCAGGGTGACGACTGGTACACATATACATTCAATGATGTTACAAAGATAAATCTCCTCTTTACCGACAAGGACGGCAATCAGCTCTCCTCTGAGCTTACCCGTAACACGGGCGAGTGGTGGTACAAGAACCGCGTATGGCGTTCCAAGAACCCCGACAAAGAGGACAGCCCTGAGGATATTGACTTCCGCGAGGAGAGTATCTACTTTGTAATTCCCACACGTTTTTATGATGGCGACAAGTCTAACAACGTTCACTGCTGGGACGACGGACAGGCGGGCAACCCCGATTCCGACCCCGCGTGGCGCGGCGACTTTAAGGGCTTAGCCGACAAGCTTGACTATATCAAGGCTCTCGGTTTTTCCGCAATTTGGATTACTCCTGTTGTAGAAAACGCGTCGGGCTACGACTACCACGGCTATCACGCTATGAACTTCGAGAAGGTTGATTGCCGCTATGAAAGCTCCGACTTTACATATCAGGATTTGATTGACGCTGTTCACGCCAAGGGTATGAAGATTGTTCAGGATGTTGTCTGGAACCACACCGGCAACTTCGGCGAGACAAATCTCTGCAACGAGTTCACCAAGGACTACAACGCCGACCTCGCGAGCCTTCAGGACAGCTTAATTCCTACAAAGGAACTTCTTGACTACGCGGGCGTAAGTACAGCTCAGGAGTATTGGAACTTAAAACCCGCGGTTCAGTACGGCGCTCGTCTTAACCTGATGAAGAATACCGAAATTTCAGCTAACAACTCTACAGGTTCCCATCCCGATGATACGGATTACTCAATGGATAAGATTTCACAGTCTCCCACAGCTAACGCCAACAACTACTGGCACACAGGCTATTTCCAGAGTCTTAACTGGGACGACTGGACCTGTAAGTATTGCCAGATCGCGGGCGACTGTGTTGACCTCAACACCGAGAATCCCGCTGTAGCGGAATACACCGTAAACGCTTATTCCAAGTATATGAATATGGGCGTTGACGCGTTCCGTGTTGATACCGTTCGTCATATTTCAAGACTTTCGCTCAATATGATGTACAACAAGCAGATGCTTGCCGCCGCGGCTGACGCGGGCAAAGACGACTTCTATATGTTCGGCGAAGTATGCTGCCGTTACTCTCAGACATGGTACCGTGACCACGCTTGTGAGTCCGTACCGTTCTATACATGGGCTGAGACCGACAACAACTGGGCAGGCAATTGGAACTGGGGCACGGACGCTAAGGCTGTCAACGACAATATGAACCTCACATTTGACCACTATAAAGCATATGACAGCACCAAGAGTCAGCCCACGTCAACCAACGCGTTCCTCAACGGATTGAATTACCACGAAGCTGATTACAGCAAGGCATCGGGTATGAACGCAATCGACTTCACAATGCACTGGCAGTTTGACTCGGCAGGCGGCGCGTTCGGCGCGGCTAAGGCTGAGGACCAGTACTTCAACGATTCCAGATGGAACGTTATGTATGTTCAGTCTCACGACTATTCTCCCGACGGATGCCAGACGGTCGGCTTCACAGGCGGCACTGACACATGGGCGGAGAATATGGACCTGATGTTCACATTCCGCGGAATTCCGTGTCTCTACTATGGTAATGAGATTGAGTTCGGCAAGGGCAACGTTATAGACAAGGGACCCAACATTCCGCTGTCAGAGACCTGCCGCGCTTATTACGGCGATAATATCGAGGGCGAAGTAAGCGCTAAGGATTTCAGCGACTTTACCGCGAGCGGTACTGTTGCTGCGACTCTCGAAAAACCGCTGTGTAAGCAGCTCACAAAGCTCAACGCTATCCGCCGAGCTATCCCCGCTCTCCAGAAGGGACAGTACACGACAGACAGCAACTATGTGAGCGGTAATATGGCTTATATCCGTCGCTTTACAGATAAGTCAGAGGGTGTTGACTCACTCGCTCTCGTAAGCATCAGCGGCGGCGCTACCTTCAAGAATATCCCCAACGGCACATATATTGACGCTGTTTCGGGCGATGTTCAGACCGTATCCAACGGCACGCTGAGCGTAGGCTCTCTCTCAAAGGCGAATATGAGAGTTTATGTATGCTGCGCTTCAGGATTCACAGGAATAGACGGTAAAATCGGCGGAGATACAACATATCTCAAATAATTATTTCTAATAACGGGCTGTCGCGAAAGCGGCAGCCTTTGTTGTGACAAGGCGGTTGACAAACAGACAAAAAAGTATATAATATTATTAGAAGTTGTCTTCGGGGCGGGGTGAAATTCCCCACCGGCGGTATAGCCCGCGACCAAGTTTTTACTTGCTGAGCCTGTGAGATTCAGGCGCCGACGGTATAGTCCGGATGAAAGAAGATGCAGATATTCTGTAATCAAGCCCCAAAGCGTTACGCTTTGGGGCTTTTCCGTTGACGCTTCCTAAAAACTTTAGGAGGTCTTTTTATGACAAACAAATCTTCAGCGCGCATCAAAATGATATGCTCGCTGGCAATGCTCACGGCTATTGCCGTAGCCGCCGACATTTTTCTTCGTCTGCCTAACATCGGGGGATTCTTAACGTATGAGCCCAAGGATGTAATCCTTACAATAGGGGCGTTTATTTTCGGCCCTGTGGCGGGACTTATTATGTCACTTGTTGTTTGCGCAATCGAAATGGTGACAATAAGCACAACAGGTGTAATAGGACTTCTGATGAATTTTTTGGCGTCGGGTGTGTTTATCGGTGTAGCTTCAGTTATCTATTACCGCAAAAAAACACTTTCAAGAGCTATCATCGGCTTGATAGCAGGTTCGCTTTCAATGATAGTTATAATGCTTTTATGGAATTATATTATGACGCCGATATTTATGGGGGTTCCTCGTGAGGCGGTGCTCGAAATGTTCCTGCCTTTGCTGATTCCGTTTAACGCCATTAAAGCGGGACTCAACTCAGCCCTTGTTTTGCTGCTGTATAAAGGTGTTGTAACCGCTCTCAGAAAATCAAAGCTCGTGCCTGAGCGTGAAGCTTATGACGGAACAAATAAAAAGATGAACACTGTACTGATTATCGTGATTTCAGCGGTGATTGTTATTACTCTGCTTCTTGTGCTTTTTGTTTTCGCGGGCATATTGTAATTTGACAAAACGAAAATATCGTAATATAATTAAATCGCTCACAGAGTAGAAGTTTGTGCGTGAAGTGTCCTTTGAACGGGGAGTTGTCAGGGGAACGAAGGCTTAGGCAACAGAGCGTTGCTTGCGCCGCGGTACAGACTTCGCATCCCGCTGTTTAGTAAAAAGATAACGGGCTGCGTGTAGCAGTCCGTTTTTGTTTAGGAAGATTATTTATGAGTATTAAAGATAAGTTTTATAATTCTGTAAAAGAATTAACAAATGCATATTCATTAGTCGCAATCGCTATGCTTCTGGCGATAAGGATTATCGTGGGGATTTTCGCGAATTCGACCATGGCGCTGTTCGGCAATATGGTAAAGCTAAGTATAAACTTTTTGCCGATTGCCGTAGCCGCCGCGATGTTTGGACCGATTGCCGCGGCGTTAGTCGGGGGATTGGGAGATATACTCTCGTTCTTTATCAACCCCGCCAGCGGCGGAGCGTATTTCCCCGGGTTTACTCTCAACGGAATTCTGACAGGTTTGCTTCTGGGTATATTTCTTTATAAGAATAATGTTAGACTCAAAACCGTCCTGATTTCGTGGGCAATGAACGCTGTATTAATCGAGTTTTTTCTATCTGGATACTGGCTGTACTTTATTTACGGAGCAGGCAGCGGCGACACTTTCTGGGTATATCTTTTGACGAGAGCGGTGAGCGAGGCGATTAAGTTTGTACCGTCGGTACTTTTAATCCTTGTTGTCGGTAAAGCTATCAGCAAGATAAAACTTAAATAATTAAACGGACTCGAGTGAGTCCGTTTTTTATTTGGGCTCTATAATAAAAGTTGGGGTAACAAATAGAGCCTACAAAAAATAATTATAAAAAAATGTAAAAAAGTAGAGCATATTTGCTACAAATCCGTTAAAATGGAATTGACGAGAAACCACGAAACGGAGGAAGCAATATGCT
>JAFSZY010000003.1 GCA_017458845.1 Ruminococcus sp. | reverse complement strand
TCATCAAACACTTGCGTGTTCTTAAAGTTATCCGTTTTTTAGTGTTTTCTTCACTTTCTTTAAGCTAATTCAATCGCTTAAATCAACTCAAAGCAATTTCGGGTTTCTTTACTTTCGTTGTTCTTTTTTCAAGGTTCGCGCGCGTTTCGCTAACATATTACATAGTTGTAATATTTCACGGTAGCGCAATTGTAATTATATTACATTATAAAGGTAAAGTCAAGAGTTTTTTACAAAAAATTTGATAAAAACACATAAAATTTTTTTACGTGTTTTTTGTGAGTATTTATCATAAAATCGTCGTACTCCTCATATAATGCACATTGAGCGGATTCAAGGGTATTATATACAAAGGGATTATAATTCTTTTGTGCAATATTAACGAAATTGTTAAAAATAGTTGATTTTTTGGTGCAAAATGCATATAATAGTTCAAAACCCTGAGATTTATCGGAAAGGAGGTTCCCGCTGTTATGGCAAATGAGCGAATTATCACCATCGCGAGACAATTCGGAAGCGGCGGTCGAGAAATCGGCGAAGAACTGGCTAAAGCTCTCGGCGTAAAATGCTATGACAAGGAGCTTATATCCCTCGCCGCAAAGGAAAGCGGCGTTGATCCCGAAGTTTTTAAGGATGTTGACGAAAAGGCGACAAACAGCCTGCTCTATTCCCTGTCAATGGGATTATATTCTTTCGGCAACAATTACAGAGGCGACAGCCTTCCCGTAAACGACAAACTGTATTTGCTGCAGCACAAAATCATCAAACAAATCGCAAGCGAGGGTTCGTGTGTGATTGTAGGCAGATGCGCCGACTATGTTTTGCGCGATAAAAAGAACATTGTAAGACTTTTTATCTGCGCGGATATGGACTATCGGATTGAAAGAGCGGTCGAGCTCAAAGGAGTCAAAAAAGCTAAAGCGGCGCAGGTAATAAACAAAACCGATAAATCAAGGGCAAACTATTATAATTTTTATTCAGGTATGAAATGGGGCGACCCGATGAACTACGACCTGTGCGTTAATCGTACCGGGCTCACCACGCAGCAGGTTGTGGGCGTGGCGCAAGGTTACCTTAACGCCACACGGTAAAGTCAGCGCCTCCGTTTCATTATAATTAAGGAGGTGCGTTTCGATGCTGTTCAGGATTTATATTGACGGTGATTTGGACGATTTCATTTTTAGTGATGAAGAATGGCACGAGAGTGAAAGATAAAACCTAATCAAAAAATTGCAGAGTCGCTCCCAAAGAGCGGCTCTTTTTTGTTTTCACTTGACTACTGGCATTATATACATATATATAGTATAATTTTTGTACAAAAAATGAATTGTATTTTCCGTCGAAATATATTATCATATATAGTGATAAAAAGGTTTTTGTACCTTGTTAGAAGTTTTTATCAGGAGGACTAATTATGAAAAGAAAGATTATCTCCGCTGTATTGGTAGTTTGTTTGCTGATGACATGCATTGTTGTCGCTAACTACTCGGTAACGGCGGTATCTACTGACAAGAGCCAGTCAGGCGCTGTTCCCGACACATATTCGGGCATCACCGCCAACCCCTACGGAATGGCTCAATCGAATGATGACGCTACAATCCTTCAGGCGTGGAACTGGAGCTATGACAATATTACCGCAGAGCTCGATAACATTGCTAAGCAGGGCTTTAACACAATCCAGATTTCACCCCCGAACGAAATCAAAACAACAACGTCGGACGCTCTTGTAAAACAGTCCGACAACAAAAACGGATGGTGGATGTTCTATCAGCCCGCGGGCTTCCAAATCAACCAGAGCGACGGCAACGCCCTCGGCAAGAAGGCCAACCTTGTAGCAATGGTAAAGGCGGCTCACGCTAAGGGCATCAAGGTTATAGCCGATACTGTTATCAACCATATGGGCACAAAGGATAACGAGGACAGCGAGACCTCCACAGACCCGATGGCTCACGTTACTCCTAAGGCGGCTGCCTTTGAGCCTGAGATTTACAACAACAAGCTGTTCCATTCCCCTTGGTTCAATATGACATATAAAGAGGATGCGTACACATACAGCCAAGCCGAAAGTACATACGACCTTACAAGAGGCTGTACGTCCCGTCTGCCTGACCTTGCTACTGAGGATTCAAGAGTTCAGACAGCTATCTATGACTATCTGCAAGAGCTTGTTGACTGCGGTATTGACGGCTTCCGTATTGACGCCGCCAAGCACATCGAGACTCCAAACGACCTTTCCCAGTACAAATCCAACTTCTGGCCCAACACAGTAGGCAAGGTCAAAACCTACGCACAGAACAATTACGGCAAGGATCTCCTATCATACGGTGAAATCTTAAACAACAGCGGTGTTAAGAGAATGACATCCTGGTATTTCCCCTATATGAAGGTTACTAACACAAACGCGTTCTACAGCATCACAGGCAATGTGAACGGCGGTTCAGCCGCAAGTGTTGTTCCTCAAAACCTTTCAATAGGCTCCGACGGTTCACAGTCCACAGAGGCACAGCAGAAGAATCAGGCTGTTCTCTGGGCTGAGTCTCACGATACATACGCTGACGGCAACAAGCCTTCCGACACAGAACTCAACAAGAGATGGGCGGCTATGGCAGCTCGTGACGGAATCACATCAATGTACCTCGCTCGTCCGCAGTCCGACAGCCAGAAGCTCGGTGTAGCAAGCGAAACACTTTGGTGCAAATCAGCAGCAATAAAGGCTGTTAATGAATTTAACAATGTATATTCAGGTCAGGGCGAGTACCTTGACAATGGTTCAAACGTTGCTGTTATCGGCCGCGGAAGCAAAACTGCCAACGGCGGCGCGGTTCTCATCAACTGTAACAGCGGAACAAGCAGAAGCATCTCGGGTGTTCCCGTTCACACAATGGCTAACGGTACATATACAGATAAGGTATCGGGCGGCACATTTACAGTAAGCAACGACAAGATTTCAGGTTCTATCGGCTCTACAGGCGTCGCGGTTCTTTACAGCGACGAGCCTATGGTAGGCGGTACATCAAGCTGTTACTACAAGACAGACACTTTCACAGCTACATTCACATTCAGAAATGTTGACCGCGCTACATACAGTGTTAACACAGGCGCCGAGACTGAGTACGTAAACGGTCAGAAGGTCACTTTCGGTACAGCCGCTGACGTACAGGGCGCTACCTACAAGGTAACACTCAAGGGTTATGTAGGCTCAACGGTTAAGACAACAGCCGAGCTGACATACACCAAGAAAAATCCGTCCACCAGCTATCAGGTTACATTCAAGACAAACGGAGTAAGCGGCTGGTCGGGCACTCCCAAGATTTACTACTGGGGCGGCACAACAACTGCCAGCGCAACATGGCCGGGCAAAGCTATGGAAGGCTCAGGCGGAGTATATACTTATACACTCCCCGCTGATGTCCCCAACCTCCTGTTCTGTACCGGTTCGGGCAGCCCTCAAACTGTCGACTGCACAATCAGCGACGACACAACATTTACTCTGCAGAGCTCAACTGTTTCGGACAACGGCACAACGAAATACAACGTAACAAGCGAAGCTTCGGGCACACCGATTGAAACATATTATCCCGGTATTGATACTCAGCCTACACAGTCACAGCCTACAGAAACACAGACTCAAGCAACTGAAACATTCCACAGCGACTACGCGTTCGGCGATGTTAACCGCGACAACGCTGTAAACATCAACGATGTTACAATGATTCAGCAGAGGCTGGTATTCCTGATTAACTTCGACGTTGAGCAGGCTAACCTCGCTGACTTCAACCGTGACGGCAAACTGAATATTCACGACGCTACATACATTCAGTACAGCATAGCGGGAAAACCTCTCGCATAACTCAATAAGTAATAACAGAGGGCTGACCAAACGGTCAGCCCTTATTTTACGCCGTTTTACTCCTCGCTGGCGATGAGCTCCAGCGGGTCAACGTACTGTCCGCCCGCCTTAACAGCTATATGAATATGGTTGTCGTCCATATACTCAGCGGGAACGTTCTCAGCTGTAGCGATTGTGTCGCCCTGCTCTACGGTATCCCCTTTGTTGACTGTGATATTCCCCAGCCCGTTGTAGTAGATTGTACAGGTCGGGGATTTGACTATAAGCGTCTTGCCCATAAAGTCGTCGTCATAGACTTTTACGACCTCACCGTCAGCCATAGCGTACACGCTGTCGCCCTCCTTACAGGCGAAATCCACGCCCGTATGAGCCTCCCAAACACTGAGCGTCTGATTATACTCGGTTTCCTCATTATACGGTTTTATAATCTTGACATTGTCCAGCGGATAGATGAGGTTTGTCTCCACAGAGAGCATTGTCTCCAGCGCGGATTTTGTTTCGGACGGAGCTGTCTCCTCCACAAACGGCGTCGCTTTTGCAGCCGATTTACTTCCCTTGGTTTCGGACTCTGTAGTTTCCTCTGAAGCGGTGGTTTCTTCGGTTTCGGTAACGCCCGTCACCACATTATTAACTGCGACTGTAGGCGCGGTATCAGCCGCCTTATAATCCGATGAGAGATTAGTATATGTTGAATACGCCGCCATTCCTACGGCGGCAAGACAAATTGAGAGCGCTGTGTAAAAGCCCACACGCTCCTTTGTACTGCGTTTCCTTTTATTTGCGTTGTAAAGTTTCATAAAATCACCTCTGCCGTTATTATTGGCAAAGGCGGGAATTTTATGCATTTATTTCATAAATGAGAATTATCTCGGTTCGCGATAATTCAGTGGTAAGTGATAAGCGGTAAGTAAAGAAATATAAGGAAAGCCCCGACGAGCGTCGGGGCTTATAACGCATAATTAAGTCAATTACTGATTGTAAACCTGACCGGCTTTTCCGTAATTGCTCATACCTGCTAACAGGCGCTGGATGCAGTTTGCGTCCTGAATTGAAATTCTGTTGTCATCATTAACCTTAGCGAGAGCAATAGCAACGGTGTCAGTGAGCACAGGATTAGCTACAAGATGCTGCTGGATTCTTGTAACGTCGTTGATATTAACACTGCCGTCGAGGTTAGCGTCGCCGTAGTATCTTGTAACACCGCTTGTTGAAGGCTGAGTCTGGGTTTGTGTCTGAGTTTCAGTAGGAACTGTTACGTTGCCCTTTGTAACGTCAGTAGCGGCTACGGGAGCCTCCTGGCCCGGAACCATTGTACTTGTTGCCCACGCGGTACTTTCAGTGCCCGAGAGAGCTTTGAAAGTATGTGTGGAACCGTTGAGCTTAAAGCCGTTTGTAGCGGGGAACTGAGCGCCCTGAGACTGACCGCCCGCTGATTTAGCGGAGTCGGAGATGATAACTCTTGTCCTTGAAGAATGAGCAAGGTCATAGTTGCTTACGAGCTCGGGTGTACTTGTAGCGCTAGCAATCTTGTAGCACGAATCAGAGTGAACCTCGATGTAGTATACATCATTTGTAGCGTCATACTTCATTTCTTCACCCGCCCAAGCCGCGTTGTTATACTTGGGATACGCTGAAGTTGAAGTCTCGTCATATACATAACAGAATACAGGAGTTGTCCAGGGTTTACCGTTCTGTCCCTTATCAACCAAGGATTTAGGGAGAATTACATAAACGCCCGAGGAAGCCGCCTGCTTCTTGGTGTATATGTACTGGGTTGTGGTTGTCTTAGTGCCGTCAGTAGCTGTAAGAGTAAGCTTGAAGGTATCGCCGTAGTTGTAATCCTTACCTAAGCGGATTGTGGGCGAACCAGTGAATGTGACGGGAGTGTAGTTGTCGAGCTGATATGTGCCGCTTGTGGCGTTATTGAGTGTGAGCTTTGTTGTAATGCTCTCGCCCTCAAATGTCTGGCTCTCTTTATCGGCTGAAACTGTGGGTGTTGTTGTGCTCTGCATAACAACCGCAACACCGGTTGAACCGATGTTACCTGTTACAGTTCCGCCAGAAACGGTGAACTTGTTGCCTGTAATCATATCTGTATAAGTACCGTTGGAAAGACCTGTGCCGCTTACGGAAGCGTTGGTAGCTGACGTGCCGTTACAGTTAACGATTACTACACCTGTGTTGGCTCTGGCTACGAAAGCATAGTTGCCTGTGGAGCCCAATGTCTGAGCCTTGCCTACAGCGTTGTTGTGGAACTTGTTGACTTCAGCAACCGCTACGCTCTTGTAGTTTGTGTTGGTGGCCGAGCCGCCCATCTGCATATTGTTTGTACGCGCGAAATAGAGCGGTGTGGAACCCGAGCGAGCCGCTACGAGAGCCCATGTCTTTACGATATCGCTGTCGGATACATCTGTAGTTACCTCACTCATAGAGTTGCCGAGGTATGTATCGTGGGACTCTGCCCAGAGTACGGATTTATCCTGGCTGCCTGTTACCGGGAAAGAGGCGCTTGCCGCGGAGGAAGCGTTATGACCTGTTACAGCGCCGCGGATTGTAGCCGAAGCTTTGTTATCGGTGATTTTGTACTTTCCGCCGTTGAGGTTTGTGTAGTTGGACGCGGATCTGTTGCCGCCTACAGTGTTAAGAACCTCGCCGTAGTAGAACAATGTCTTGCCCTTAGAGGAAGCGTAAGTGTTAGTCTGACCGAGTACGTTTGTCCAATAATCGGAAGCGTTTGTACTGTCGGAAGGAGTCTCGATGTGCTTAGCCGCGTCAAAACGGAAGCCGTCAACGCCGCAGTCTACGCAAGACTTGAGCAGGGAAATAACTCTGCCCTGAATATAAGAGTCAGCCGTGTTGAGGTCGGGGCAGCCTGTTACAGTACCTGTAGTAACATCGGTGCCGTCGCTCGCCGCGTTAAAGTTCTGGTGGAAGTACTTGTTATTAGCCGCGCGGCCCGCGGTTGAGCCTGCGTTCCAGATTGTGGGCTCGTTAGTCTTAATCTCATCAGCGAGATACTGAGGCATCTGCTGTGTGCTGTTAGCGCCCATATGGTTAGATACGATGTCACAGACAATCTTAACGTTGTATTTGTGAGCTGTTTCACAAAGAGATTTGAGATCTGCCTGTGTACCGTTCCAGCTCTGTGTAGCTAACGAAAAGCTTACGGGCTGATAGAGCTTCCACCACTGACCCGATACGTTTGTGGACGCGCTGATATCCTTAGGCTGCTGTACGGGCGAAGTCTGTACAGCCGAGTAGCCTGCCGCCGCGATTGCGGGGATGTTCTTTTCAATTTCGGCGTAGCTCCAGCAAAGCGCGTGGAGAATACAACCGTCTTCAATTTTGCTCTGGAGGTTAGCTTCCTGCCCTGTCTCGCTTACCTTTACGTCACTTGCCGAAACAATTGTCGAAAAAGCGAACGATGTACTGAGCATAACCAGCGCCAGAACAACGCTGAAAATTACTTTGAGTTTTCTCATAATTTCAAAGCTCCTTTCTAAATTTAACGTAAATATACGTTTTTTTACATATACTATTATACCAAAAACAATCCAAGATGTATATATCCTTTTTCAACCAATAACAACAAAATATTTTGTGTAATTTGACAAATTTGAACATATTGAAAAGTGTTACAAAATCAACCCTATGATTTTATTGACTTTTACCCCCAAAAAATACTATAATAATTAAAGAATTATGGATTAAGAATTGAGAATTGAATTTGGGAGGGTGATAAATGAAACAGACTAAAAACGATATGATAATATCCCTTAAGGATATATACGTAGAGTTTGACGGTGAGATGATACTCAATCACATCAATCTTGACATAAAAGACAAGGAATTTGTGACTATACTGGGTCCCTCGGGCTGCGGAAAAACAACCACTCTGAGGATTATCGGCGGATTTTTGGAGCCGCAGTGCGGCGAGGTTTACTTTAAGGGCGAGAAAATCAACGGTTTGCCGCCGCACAAGAGGAACGTAAACACGGTGTTCCAGAAATACTCGCTTTTCCCTCACCTCAATGTTTTTGATAATATTGCCTTCGGACTGAAAATCAAAAAAACTCCAAAGGATGAAATAAAAAAGCGCGTAAAGGAAATGCTCTCCATAGTTGACCTCAAAGGCTACGAAAAACGCAGCGTCAGCAAGCTTTCGGGCGGTCAGCAGCAAAGAGTGGCGATTGCGCGCGCTCTTGTATGCGACCCCGCGGTACTGCTGCTTGACGAGCCTCTCGGCGCGCTCGACCTCAAGCTGCGAAAGAATATGCAGGATGAGCTCAAGCTTATTCAGCAAAAGACCGACACGACTTTTATCTATGTCACTCACGACCAGGAGGAAGCCCTCACTATGTCGGACACAATCGTCGTTATGAACAACGGCTCTATTGAGCAGATAGGCTCCCCCGCCGACGTATACAACGAGCCCGTTAACGCCTTTGTCGCCGACTTCATAGGCGATGCCAATATCCTTAACGCCACAATGCTCGGCGACTGCCGTGTTAAGCTTCTTGGCGTAGAGCTGGAATGTGTTGACAAGGGCTTCGGCGTGAATACTCCCGTGGACGTTGTAATCCGCCCCGAGGATATTGAGATTGTGGATCCCGAGGACTCCAAGCTCGTCGGCGAGGTTGTGGACGTCGTGTTCAAGGGCGTTCACTACGAAATGACCGTTATGGTCGGCAAATGCGAGTGGATAATTCACTCGACCGAGATGAGCCCCGTCGGCTCCAAAATTGGAATGAAAATCATTCCGTTTAACATACAGATTATGAACAAGCTCTTCCTCGCTGAGGAAAACACCTTTTTTGCCGAGGTTGTTTCCGCCAGCGAGAGCGAAAACTATATTGAAATCTCGCTTGAGGACAGCACTATACGCATTGACGGATATTATTTTGAAGAAGGCGCGCGCCTTGTGATTCAGCTCCCGCCAAAGGCGCTTTCCATCGCGGGCGACGGCGTGGGCGACCTCAACGACGTATACATTGAGTCGGTTATCTTCAAAGGTGAGCATAATGAAATCATACTTGAATCCGACGAGCAGAAATGGCTTATGCAGAGCGATGTAGACGAACAGGTGGCGACCTATGTGCCGCTGAAGTTCGACTTCACTCAGGCTTCAATAAAACAAGCGGAGGCGAAAGATGAGACTTAAACGCCCCACTATTCCGTATATTATATGGATGGCGGTATTCACCGTTATTCCCATTGTACTGATACTGCTCTACTCCTTTACAGACCGAACAGGCAGCTTCAGCTTTGAGCCTCTTGTCAAGGCAGTGGGATACACCAACGTTTTCCTCAACAGTATCTGGATTGCGTTTATCTCCACGGTAATCTGCCTTGTGCTTTCCTATCCCCTGGCTTACTTTATGAGCAGACTCAAACGCAGCACACAGAACCTTATAACAATGCTGATAATGATACCTATGTGGATGAATTTCCTGCTCAGGATTTACGCGTGGGTAACGCTCTTGCAGAACAACGGTCCCATTGACACAATGCTCTCCCTGCTCGGTATTCACACCCAGCTCATAGGAAATCAGGGCGCCGTCATAGTGGGAATGGTATACGAATACCTGCCGTTTATGGTGCTTCCGTTATACACAGTTATGTCAAAAATCGACTATCAGCTTATAGAGGCTTCGGAAGATTTGGGCGCGAATATGTTTGTCACTATGCGCAAGGTGGTAATTCCGCTGAGCGTGCCCGGGATTATCTCCGGTGTAACGATGGTATTTGTACCCTCGGCGAGCACCTTCCTTGTGGCGCAGTATCTGGGCGGTACCAACGACATTATGATAGGCGACGTAATAGACAAGATTTTCTGGAGCGACCGGAACACGGGCTCTGCAATCGCTCTTATCCTTATGGTTGCGATACTGTTCTTCCTGATTATCCTCAACTTCTTCGGTGATGAGGAGGCGATTGCGACATGAAAAAGCTTTGGAAAATATATACCGCAATCATCCTCTTCTTTATGTATATGCCGATAATCGTGCTGATATTTTTCAGCTTTAACGACGGCAAGACCACCGTGTGGAAGGGCTTTACACTAAGGTGGTATACAGATTTATTCAAGGACAAAATGATAATAAACGCGCTGTGGAACACTCTGCTCATTGCCGTGCTGGCTTCGGTTATCGCGACAATACTGGGCACAGCCGCGGCAATCGGAATCAACAACTTTACGGGTAAAAAGCGGGTGCTTATCCAGAACGCGAGCAACCTGCCCATACTCTCCCCCGACGTTGTAACAGGCGTATCGCTTATGCTTATGTTCACCATAGCGGGAGTCGCGTTCCACTTTCAAATGGGTTTTTGGACAGTGCTTTTGGCGCACATCAGCTTCTGCGTACCCTATGTGGTTCTGAGCGTTATACCGAGGCTGAGGCATATGGACTACTCGGCGTACGAGGCGGCTCTGGATCTCGGGTGCAACCAGTGGCAAGCTTTCAGGAAAGTCGTGATACACGAGCTTATGCCCGGGATATTTACGGGATTCCTTCTGAGCTTCACCTACTCGCTGGACGACTTTGTAATCACATATTTCACGCGCGGTTCGAGCTTTCAGACTCTGCCGATTCAGATTTACACAATGACGCACCAGCGTATTTCGCCGAAAGTCAACGCGCTGTCGGCTCTGCTGTTTGCGGCGATTGTGGTTATTATGGTATTAATCAACATTAAGGACAGACGCGCTGAAAAAAGACAAGGCGTGAGAGATTAAGTCAGTGGTCAGTGGGCAGTGGTCAGTGGTCAGTTAACAAAACGCCCCCCTTAGTTTAAGGGGGGAAGAAATCAACTTGTTGATTTCAGGGGGGATTACGCTTCCTTATTAACCTACATTTAATACAAGCTTCAATCCCACCGACCAATTCGCAAGCGAATTGCCCACCTCCCTTTAGCAAAGGGAGGCTAATAAAGTAAATTTGGAGGTATATTATGAAAAGAATAATAAGTATAACTCTTGCAGCGGTAATGCTCAGCTTCGTCGCGGCGCTTTTCGCGTCCTGCGGGAGCTCATATGACGGAGAAATAAACGTATACAACTGGGCTGAGTATGTAGCGGACGGTTCAAGCGACACCATTGATATAATTTCAAAATTCGAGGAAGAATATAACATCAAGGTTAATTACACAACTTACGAGACAAACGAGGAGCTCTACAATATGCTAAAATCAAGCAACTCAAGCTACGACGTTGTTTTTCCCTCGGATTATATGGTCGAAAAGCTTAAGAATGAAAAGCTCATCAAAAAGCTCGACCTCTCCAAAATCCCCAATCAGAAGAAAATAATTGACAGGTTCAAGAATATGGACTTTGACAAGGGAAACAACTACTCTGTTCCCTACAGCTGGAATGTAACGGGACTTGTCTATAACAAGACTATGGTCAAGGGTAAGCCCGACAGCTGGGAAAGCCTTTGGAACAAGAGCTTAAAGGGCTCAATCCTTATGTTCAACAACAGCCGCGACGCCTACGCCATCGCTATGCAGCTTTGCGGCATTAACCCCGAAAGCTTCACAAAGGCTGACATCGACAAGGCTACCGAAAAGCTGAAAGAGCAAAAGCCTCTGCTAAAAAAGTATGTAATGGACCAGACCTTTACCGAAATGGAAAACAACCAGTCGGCAATCGCTCCGTATTACGCAGGCGACATTTACACAATGATGACAAACAACGACGACCTTGTGGGCGTGCTTCCCGAGGAAGGCTCAAACCTCTTTGTGGACTCTATGTGTGTTCCCGAAAGTGCCGAGAACGTTGAGGGCGCGTACAAGTTCATCAACTTTATGACAGACCCCGAGAACTCCGCCGCGAATATGGACTATATCACATACGCCTCCCCCGTCGAGGGCGCCAAGGAGCTCATAGACAAGGACGTAGCCGAGAGCGAGCTCGTGTATCCCCCGGACAGCTATCTTGACAAGTGCTACACGTTCAGGGATGTTGACGAGGATGTTTACTCTTATATGCAGGAACAGTTCGTGAAGCTGATGTCGTAAGGGAGTAGTCAGTAGTCAGTAATCAGTGGTCAGTAATCGGCGGGCTCCGCCCGCACCCATTTATATTCGCTGATTACTAAAGAAACTATAAGGGAATTGAATATGGAAACTACATTACTAATAATATTAATCGCAATAGGCGTTGTATCGCTTGTCTTGTCAGTCGTGAGCATTATTATCGCGGGCAAAAACAAAAAGAATGACACGACAAGTATCGTGTCCGAAATCAACGGTGAAAGCCAAAAGCAGCTCAGCCTGCTCAGGCAGGAGCTCACCGCCTCAACTCAGCAATCCGTAAAGAGTATGGGCGATATGATTTCCGAGAACCAAAAGCAGTTCGCGCAGTCTCAGGAAAACAGGATGAAAACGTTCTCGCTCGAAAACGAGCAGAAGCTTGACCTCATCCGCAAGTCCGTGGAAAACAAGCTCACCTACATTCAGGAGGACAACAACAAGCAGCTCGAGGAAATGCGCAAGACGGTTGACGAAAAACTGCAGAACACTCTTGAGGAGAAGATGAACAAGAGCTTTGAGCTCGTAAATCAAAGACTCGAGCAGGTCTACAAGGGACTGGGCGAAATGCAAAACCTAGCCGTAGGCGTGGGCGACCTCAAAAAGGTTCTCACCAACGTCAAGACGCGAGGTATTCTCGGTGAGATTCAGCTCAGCGCTATTCTCTCGGAGATTCTCTCTCCCGAGCAGTACGACGAGAACGTCGCCACAAAGCGCGGCTCAAAGAATGTTGTAGAGTTCGCGGTAAAACTCCCCGCGGAGGATGACGGATTCATCTATCTTCCCATCGACAGCAAGTTCCCCGGCGACACCTACGCCGCCCTGCGTGACGCGATTGAGGACGGCGACAAGGAAAAGATTACCATAGCCGCCAAGGCTCTGGAAGTTACAATCAAAAACGAGGCGAAGGATATCCGCGACAAGTACATAGCTCCGCCGAACACCACCGACTTCGCCATTATGTTCCTGCCCTTTGAGGGACTTTACAGCGAGGTTGTGAACCGCGGCCTTGTCGAGGAGCTTCAGCGTAAATACAAGATTAACGTAGCGGGTCCCAGCACAATGGCGGCTCTGCTCAACTCACTGCAGATGGGCTTCAAGACGCTCGCCGTACAGAAGCGAAGCACGGAAGTGTGGAAGATACTCAGTGACGTAAAGGTCGAGTTTGACAAGTTTAACGATGTGCTTGTGGCAACTCAGCAGAGAATCAACCAGGCAAATTCCGAGCTGGACAAGCTGGTAGGCGTACGCACAAGACAGATTCAGCGCAAACTCTCGGGCGTACAGAGCATAAACGGCGATGATAATTCCGTAAAAGAATTAAGCGAATAACTGAATTTAACTCAGCCTTTTTGGCAATACTTTTTACAGAGTATTATTAAAGGGGCTGTTTTTTTTGCAGTACAACAAGGTAGAAATCTGCGGGGTGAACACCTCGCAGTTAAAGGTTCTCAGCGAGGACGAAAAGACAAAGCTGCTAAAAACAATAAGAAACGGCAGCGACAAGGAATCCAAAGCCGCAAGGGACAAGATGATTAACGGCAACCTGAGGCTTGTGCTGTCGGTTATTCAGCGGTTTCAGAACCGAAGCGAAAACCCCGACGACCTGTTTCAGGTGGGTGTGATAGGGCTGATAAAAGCTATCGACCACTTCAACCCCGACCTCAATGTGAGGTTTTCCACCTACGGCGTGCCGATGATAATCGGCGAGGTCAGAAGATACCTTCGCGACAATAACTCCGTGAGGGTTTCGCGCTCAATGCGCGACACGGCGTACCACGCTATGCAGGTCAAGGAAAAGCTTACCGCCGAAATGAACCGTGAACCAACCGTGGAGGAAATCGCCAAGGCTATGGACTTACCCAAGGATGCCGTAGTGCTCGCTCTGGAGGCGATTGTCGACCCCGTATCGCTGTATGAGCCGCTGTTCTCGGACGGCAACGATACGATATACGTTATGGACCAGATTGGCGATATCAGCGACGACAGGGACTGGATTGACGAAATCTCAATTCGCGACACGATAAAAAAGCTCAGCCCGCGCGAAAAGAAGATAATCGGGCTCAGGTTTTTTAATGGCAAAACTCAGATGGAGGTCGCCGAGGAGATTGGCATATCTCAGGCTCAGGTCAGCAGGATTGAAAAGTCGGCGTTGAAGCAGATTAAGGGTGAGTAGTCAGTTGTTAGTAGTTAGTAGTCAGTTAAGCGTTAACAAGTGATTAATGGAATTTGAACCAATATCACTCAGGAGATGTTCTTCTGATGCTAAATACACTTTATTGCGGGAATAACTGAGAACTGACTGCTGACTACTGAGAACTAATTTATAATTTTTTCCTTTACAAATTCACTTTCGTATGGTAAAATGTTTTTATAATTTAACGATTTAGTGTGTGAAAAAGGAGAAAGCTATGAACTCAAAGTTAAAAAACGACCAGACAGATTTTCTTTTCGACGCGATTTTAACTCTCAAAACCAAAGAGGACTGCTACAGATTCTTTGAGGACCTTTGCACTCAGCCTGAGCTCAACGCTATGAGCCAGAGGATTGTTGTGGCGAAACTCCTCACGGAGAAAGTAGTATACTCTGAAATAGTTAAACAGACAGGCGCATCGACAGCCACAATCTCGCGCGTAAAGCGTTCCCTCAATGAGGACACGGACGGCTATATGCTGGCGTTCTCGAATATGGGAATCGATATAAACAAGTGATGAGTTACGGTATTTTTGCTGAATTTTACGACGAGCTTACGCTTAACGTCGGCTATGACCGGCGCGCGGCGTACCTCGCCGTTCTTTTAGCCAAATTCGGACATCACGCGGGGCTCACCCTCGACCTAGCCTGCGGCACAGGCAGCCTTACGCTTGAACTTGCCAAGCTGGGCATAGACGTTTACGGCGCGGACGCCTCCGAGGAAATGCTCTCCGCCGCTCAGGAAAAGGCGCTGGAAAACAATATTGACACGCTCTTTCTCTGCCAGAAAATGCAGGAGCTCGACCTTTACGGCACGATTGACACCTGCATCTGCTCGCTCGACAGCATTAACCACCTGACGGATACGGACGAAGTGCGAAAGACCTTTGAACGCGTGTCGCTGTTTATGAATCAGGGCGGGCTGTTTGTTTTCGACGTAAACACTGTTTATAAGCACAGGGAAATCCTCGCGGACAACACCTTTGTGTACGACACCGACAACGTTTACTGTGTATGGCAAAATTCTTTAAAAGAAAATAACATCGTTGATATCGACCTTACTTTCTTTGTGCCCGATGGCGAGAGCTACTATAGATATGACGAAAGCTTTTCAGAGCGCGCCTATACCCGGGAAAAGCTGACAGAGCTACTCAACAAGGCGGGCTTTGAGGTTCAGGCGGTTTACGGCGATATGGGTTTTAACGAACCGCGCGAAAAAGAACAGCGCGTTATATTTGTCGCGAAGAAGATATAACGTAGGATGTACCCCTTTAAAAAGGGGTACTATACAAAGGAACAATATTATGGACAAAATAATCAGATGTATAACAAGTGACGGAGCCGTTATGGCGGCTGCAGTTGACGTTTCCGACATAGTTTTTACGGCTCAGAGTCTGCACAAGACATCCCCCGTCGCGACAGCCGCTCTCGGCAGAATGCTGGCGGCGGGCTCAATGATGGGAGCTAATCTAAAGCAAAGCAAAGCGAAAATAAACCTCAGCATTAAGGGCAACGGACCTCTCGGCACCGTGTTCGTTGTGGGCGACTCTAACGGCAACGTGCGCGGATATGTCGGCAACAACGATTGCCCCACCGAATACTACGACAACGGCAAGCTCAACGTAGCTAAAGCCGTGGGTAAAGAGGGCACTCTGGGCGTAATCAGGGACTACGGCTTGGGCGAGCCCTACATAGGACAGGTTCCGATTGTCAGCGGCGAAATTGCCGAGGATATAGCGGGCTACTTCGCTACTTCCGAACAAATCCCCACAGTCTGCGCTCTGGGCGTGCTGCTCGACAAGGAGGACGGCAAGGTTCTGCTTGCGGGCGGACTGCTTATTCAGCTGCTCCCCGGTGCGTTTGAGGACACCATCGAAAAGCTCGAAAAGAATATCGCTGAGCTCGAACCCGTGACAACAATGTTCGCCAAGGGTATGAGCATACTCGACATATGCAAAACCGCTCTCAAGGGTTTTGAGGTCGAAGTACTGGACGAAATGCCCGTAAACTACGTATGCTCCTGCTCCAGACAGGTAATTGAAAACTACTTTAGGGGATTGCCCGACGACGAAATCCGCGCCTGCGTGAACGAAAACGGCGTCGCCGAGGTCAAGTGCCAATTCTGCAACAAGGAATATATCTTTACCAAAGACGAGATTGAGGCGATTATTAAAGAACGGTCATAGTTTTAAAGGGATAATATTATAAAAAATTCAAAAAAACTATTGACATCCAAAGTGCGTTATGGTATTATAACTAAGTCGCTGATAATCAGCGACGCTGTGGGAGCTTAGCTCAGCTGGGAGAGCATCTGCCTTACAAGCAGAGGGTCACAGGTTCGAGCCCTGTAGTTCCCACCACCTTGTTAATAATGTCATATGTAATGCATACTGACTTTTATATGGCCCGGTAGTTCAGTTGGTTAGAACGCTAGCCTGTCACGCTAGAGGTCGACGGTTCGAACCCGTTCCGGGTCGCCAAATGTGCCTTTGTAGCTCAGTCGGTAGAGCAAGGGACTGAAAATCCCTGTGTCGGCGGTTCGATTCCACCCGAAGGCACCATATGCGGATGTAGCTCATCTGGTAGAGCGCCACCTTGCCAAGGTGGAGGTAGCGAGTTCGAGCCTCGTCATCCGCTCCATCTATCGCTTGAGATTGAGCTGCAAAGCTTCATTTCAAGTGATATTTTTTATCACACCGCATACAATGAAATATGGCGTCGTAGCCAAGTGGTAAGGCACGGGTCTGCAAAACCCTGATTCACCAGTTCAAATCTGGTCGACGCCTCCAGCTCAGGAATTTTTGTTTTCCCAAATAAAACGCTCAAGTGTTTTAGCACTTGAGCGTTTTATCTTTTATTCTTAAATAATGGCTCTATGTCAATAGTTGGGGTAAACCCAATAAAATGAAATAATGTATTTAGGACAAGCGATGGCTAAGAAGCTGTCGCTTGTTTGATATTAAGTTGTTGTTTGTAAGCGAACATATGAAGAATACGATTGCGAAAT
>JAFSZY010000017.1 GCA_017458845.1 Ruminococcus sp. | reverse complement strand
GCAAATATACGGAACACAGAAGCGTAACCATCGGACAAATGATTAAAATTAACCTGTTCGCGGTCTTCCTGCTGTATTTCAAAACTATACTTTTTATACTTGTATTTAAGGCGAACTGAGTCATCGTTCATTAGGATTTTCAACGAGTCCTCGAAACGCTTAAACCATGCCTCTATATTCTGTTCTGTTAGCGTGTCGTTTGCGTCTTTAGCATAAAGTTGCTGTGTTTTCAGGTGAATCATGTATTTTGCGATGTCTTTTGCCGGGTCATCGTCAATAGTGAAAACGGGCTTTAGTGTAACTTCCTCAACTCCTTTCGGCTCTGTTATATCGTTTACGGGACGGACAGCAGGAAAAAAGGCAGTTATAAAATCTCCATGAGCGTATGAGACAGACAGTGTTTTATCTTGATTAAAGAAGATATTTACATGAATATTCTTCCCGATTACTTTATAAGCATTACTTTTTTCGTGTGCTAATGTCCGATTAAGTACTGATAATGCAGCTTTGATACGTTCCAAAACCGATGTTTTCCCGGAGCCGTTCTTGCCGGTTAATATTAAATGCTGTCGCTTATCCTCAGACAAAGCGATATTGATATTCTCAAGATGTCCTAATTTGTCAATTTCAATCTCAGTGCTGAACCTTTTTGTAAAATATCAATTCGCGCTTTATTCTCTTTCATGAAGCAGAAAACAAAATATGGGTAATCAGTCGATTGTTGGTCTACAAATGAACAATCTGAGGCGAAAACATTTACATGATATATTCTCGTAAAACCTGCATTAGCTCCTGAGGCACTTACTGTAATAACAGGCGCGGTTGTATTTGCCACATTATGATAATATACAGGCTCCAAACCTCCAGCAACAACTGGAACTGTTCCCTTTACAGTTTGTTCTTTTGTTATTGTTTTTCCACGCTTAAACTCCGCAATCTCTTTGAGCGCAGTTTCTTTCCATCCCTCCGGCACACCATCAATAATGGCTGTGTCCTCATGTCCCGGAAAATGCAAATCCACGAACCACTCACGATAAAGCCTCTGCGCTGCCTCTTCTAAGAGCTTGATTTGCTTTCGGTTGTTCTCGATTAGGTCATCGTAGGCTGATAGAATATCGGCGATACGGCGTTGAGTATCAATATCGGGGACAATAACATCAAGGATATGTAAATTATTCCTGTTGAGTGTCGGCACCGCAGCCCCACCGCCAACTGATTCAGTACCGATGTTTCGCAGAAAATAATAAACAAATCTTGGATTATTACCCTTAAAATCTTTAACATATAAAGCCGTGTTATGTGGCCAATAATCATGGGTAATGTACTGAGCTTCACCGAGAGTTCCCGAACGTCCAATAACAACTCCAGGAGCTTTTGCTTTGTATTGATTATGATAACCTATAATCGTTATAGGGCTTATTACCGGATAAGGGCTTGATATAAACTGTTCTTTCGTTAAATCGAATCCTCGTTGTAAAGTAATAAAATCTGCAAATTTAATAGTAGAAAAACTCATACCCCTATCTCCTCCATGTTTTTCGAGATAGCAGCCATTAAGTTATTGGACTCTTCTTGAAGGGATAAAAGCTCCCGGTGAATCTCAGCTATTCTCGCGGAGAAATCAACGTTATCACTCTGCACAGCGGCCACACCGACATAAGCCCCCGGCGTGAGCGACCAGCACTTTTCTTCAATCTCAGCAAGTGATGCTATACGGCAAAATCCGGGAATGTCGCAATATTTCCCGTCAGCAAACTTGTCATAAAGCCATACAGCTTCTTCTGCTATCCTGATAAGCTCTTCAGTTTAGGCAATCTTAGCGTCCCGCTCAGCATTCAAGCGTTTTCTGTCGCGCTTGTCCGTTTTCTCTATCTCTAGCGAACACGGCAGGGATTTTGTGTAGAAAAAATTATTGGCTACACTGACTATAACATCAATATGCCCTGTTTTGATGAGCTGCCCGCGTATGTCCTTGTCGCGGTTTGGGCTGTCAGTTGCCGATGAAGCCATGACGAACCCGGCGCGCCCATGCTCATTCAGGTATGAGTAGAAATAT
Source organism: Ruminococcus sp. (assembly GCA_017458845.1). Lineage (GTDB taxonomy): Bacteria > Bacillota > Clostridia > Oscillospirales > Acutalibacteraceae > Ruminococcoides. The sequence goes on along the minus strand of JAFSZY010000017.1, from coordinate 48 downwards.
GAAATCCAGAGGTAATTTGCATTGCTGACTTCTTTTGTTTTCTTGTTT
>JAFSZY010000016.1 GCA_017458845.1 Ruminococcus sp. | reverse complement strand
AGCGGATGAGCGTAGTCGAATGTAAAGCGCTGGCAGCACTTGGGGTCGCCGTTGGCGCTCTTGAGGATAGACATAGTGTAGGAAAGCTTTTCGCCTCTGGCGTCGGCTTCCGTGCGGCAGTTTACGATTCCGCTGATACGAGGTGTATAGTTGGGAGCGTCGGGCTCAAACTCACGAGCGCTGAGACTCTGCTCAAATGTACGTCCGCAGGACATCAAAGAAACGATTGTGTCGGTCTGGTCGCCGTTTGTGACAATCGTGCTCTCCGCCAGAGTACGAACGGGAGCGTAAATGATGAGGCTCGGGTCCTCGAGCTTGCTCTCGTCAAACGCCTTTGTTCTGATTCCCTCGCCGTCCTCAACAAACACACGGTTGCGGCTGTTTTCACTTCTGCCCATAATGAAATAGGCGATTACAGCGTTGAGACCGTCGGCGGTTCTGCCGATTACGATTCCTCTGCCGGGGTAAGTGGTTGAGGAGATTTCTTTGGTTAAACTTACAGCTTTCATAGTGCTACTTCCTTTCAATCGCAGATAATTGCGACATTATTTACTACTTTGATTTTATCCTGACAGAACAGCGATACCGCCTGAGGCAGTATCTTCCATTCCGCTTGTTCCATAATTCGCTTTTGGAGTACCTCGGGGGTGTCCCCGCTTTTGACCTCGACAGACTTTTGAATAATTATCGGTCCGCCGTCGCACACTTCGTTGACGAAATGAGCTGTGGCTCCGCTGAGCTTTACACCCTTGTTGAGCGCCGCCTCGTGTACGCGCAAACCATAGAATCCCTCGCCGCAAAAGCTCGGTATAAGAGCTGGATGAATATTGATTATGCGGTTGGGAAAGGCTGAGATGACCTCGTGCCCAAGGATTGTCATAAAGCCCGCGAGCACAATCAAGTCGGCGTTTTTGCTTTTTAGCAAAGCAGTCAGAGCCTTGTCGTACTCTATAAACTCGTCATAGTCCCTGCGGCGTATAACCTCGGTGGGAATATTGTTCTTCGCCGCTCTCTCAAGAGCGTAAGCGTCGGGGTTGCTTGAGATTACGCAGGTGATTTTACCGTTCTTGATGATTCCGCTTTTCTCGGCGTCGATGAGAGCCTGGAGGTTTGTGCCTCCGCCCGAAACCAAAACAACAATGTTTTTCATTACTTCAAAATTACTCCTTCGCCGCCTTTGATTACTTTACCGATTACGACGGCGTCCTCGCCGTTTGCTCTGAGGATTTCGAGAGCCTTGTCGGCTTCCTTTGCGGAAACTGCCGCAACCATTCCGACACCCATATTGAAAGTGTTGTACATATCGTGCTCGGGGATGTTGCCGACGCGCTGAATTACGTCGAATATCGGCAGTGTTGGTAATGAAGCCTTGTCAATCTCGGCGGTTAAGCCGTCAGTGAGCATTCTGGGAATGTTCTCGTAAAAACCGCCGCCCGTGATGTGGGAAAGCGCCTTGACCTCTACCCTGTTCATAAGCGCCATAACAGGCTTGACGTAAATCTTTGTCGGGGTTAAAAGAGCCTCGCCGAGCGGTTTGTCGAGCTCGGGATATGTATTGTTGATAGTGTTTTCGTCAATGCCGAAAACCTTTCTTACAAGTGAAAAGCCGTTGGAGTGAACGCCTGTTGACGGAAGTCCAATGAGAACGTCGCCCTCACAAAGCTTTGAGCCGTCAATCATCTTGGGCTTGTCCACAATTCCTACACAGAAGCCCGCAACATCGTATTCGTCTACAGGCATTAAGCCGGGGTGCTCGGCTGTCTCACCGCCTACCAAAGCGCACTCGGACTGAACACAGCCCTCAGCGATACCCTCAACGATGGAGGCTACCTTTTCGGGAATATTTTTCCCGATGGCGATATAATCGAGGAAAAACAGCGGTTTAGCGCCGCAGCAGATTACGTCGTTCACGCACATAGCGACGGAGTCAACGCCGATGGTGTTGTGCTTATCGAGCAGAAACGCGAGCTTGATTTTGGTGCCGACGCCGTCGGTTCCGCTGATTAAAACGGGCTCTTTCATACCCGAAAAGTCGGGTGCGAACAGTCCTCCGAAACCGCCTATTCCCGAGATAACCCCCGGGATTTTAGTGCGTGCAACGTGTTCCTTGATGAGCTCCACGGACTTGTAGCCCGCGGTGATGTCTACTCCCGCCTCTTTATAGCTTTCGCTGAAACTTTTCATATGTACCTCACAATGTTACTTTTTAATCTTATTCGCGAATTTATCCTCAAAGATAATCTTGGGCAAATCAGCGTAGTAAATGCCGCTGAAACAGCCGTCGCAGAGGTTGATTTTACAGCCCTCGGCTATCTTGTGGAGACCATCTATGCTGAGAAAGCTGAGCGATTCGGCTCCGATTCTCTCCCTGAGCTCCTCTACAGAGAGCTTGTTGGAAATGAGGTTGTCCCCGTCGGGCAAGTCCACGCCGAAATAGCACGGATAGACAAACTCGGGCGAGCTGATGCGCATATGCACCTCTTTGGCTCCCGCTTCTTTGAGGAGCTTTACGATATGAGCGGAGGTGTTGCCGTGGATTATGGAGTCGTCTATGATTACAACGCGTTTGCCATCGACGATATTCTTGATTACGTTTAGCCTCATCCTGAGAAGCTTTTGCTTCTTGTCACTGCCCACTCCGTCAGAGGTTCTGCCGATGTATTTGTTCTTGATAAACGCTGAAGCGTATGTGATACCCGAAGCCTCGGCATAACCCTGCGCCGCGTCGAGCCCGGAGTCGGGAACTCCGCAGACTATGTCGGCGTCTATCGGGTTTTCTTCAAAGAGAAGTCTGCCCGCCTTGTGACGAGCTTCGTTGACGTGTACGCCATCGATTACCGAGTCGGGGCGAGCGAGATAAACATACTCGAACAGGCAAAGAGAAGTGAATTTCTCGGTGGCGTTGCGAAAGCTCTTGACACCGTCCTCATCAATAACTACAACCTCACCCGGGTCAACGTCCCTTATAAACTCGCCGCCGAGCGTGTCGATTACACAGCTCTCGGATGCTAAAATATAGCTGTTACGGAGCTTACCTATACACAAGGGCTTGAACCCGTGAGGGTCGCGCACGCCGTAAAGCTTGCTCGGTGAGCTGATTACCAGTGAATAGGCGCCTTTGAGGTCGTCCATTGTCCTTTGGACTGCTTCCTGAAAGTTGTCCTTGCCTACTCGATTGACGGCTATTCGGTAGCCGATAACCTCGGCGTGGGAGTTACTCTGGAAGATAGAGCCGCCTCTTTCGAGCTCGGTTCTGAGCTCAGCAAAGTTGGTGATTGAACCGTTGTGAGCGAGCGCGAGGGAACCCTCGATGTACCTCATTACAAGGGGCTGGGTTGCCGCTCTCTCGAGATAGTCAAGCGTGGTATAGCGGACGTGTCCGACGGAAATCTTGCCGCCATCGGGAAGCTTTGAGAGCGCCTTGTCTGTCAGGACATTGGAAACGATACCCAAATCCTTGACTGTATACGGTTCGCCGTCTTTTATTATCGTTATGCCTGCGCTCTCCTGTCCCCTATGCTGAAGTCCGTACAGGGCGTCGCGTGTGAGCGAGGCCAAATCAAAATTGTCGTTGTTATAGAACCCGAATACGCCGCACTCGTCGTGAGGCTTGTCGGGTAAATTGTCATATGAATGTATCAAAGCTCATTAGCCTTTCTTATAATGTCCTCGTCCTTCTTGGCTACGCCCGCAGCCATATCGGACTTCATATTTTCAAGCTTACTTGAAAGCTCGTCGTCACTTAGCGCCAGAATCTGTACGGCAAGAATTGCCGCGTTAGCCGCGCCGTCAACAGCAACTGTCGCCACAGGAATGCCTGTAGGCATCATAACGGTAGCTAAAAGCGCGTCCATACCGTCAAAGTTAGCGGACTTTATCGGAATACCGATTACGGGGATTGTGGTGTGAGCGGCTAAAACTCCCGCGAGGTGAGCCGCCATACCTGCCGCGGCGATAATCACGCCGAAACCGTTTGCCTTAGCGTTCTTGGAGAATTCTGCCGCGGCGTCGGGCGTACGGTGAGCGCTCATAACATGAACCTCATAAGGAACGGAGAATTCCTTAAGTTTTAATATTGCTTTCTGAACAACTTTGAAATCGCTGTCAGAGCCCATAATTACGGCTACTTTCTTCATAACAGATTACTCCTTATAGAAATTATAAAATACAGTTCTATTATATCGAAAAACATCGAATTATTCAATAGTTTTAAAGCTGAATTAGCCCATAAGATGTAGATTATTTTGTAAAAGTTTTACAAAAATAATCGGCTGTTTTATACAGCCGATTATTATTATTCTTTATTAGATTTTTCGTCAGTCCAAAGCGCTTTTAAGGAGGACACATATCCCGCCATATTCTGTATATCGGAGGGTATGATAATCTTGGTTGCCTTTCCGTCGGCAGCCTTGGCGAACGCTTCAAGACTTCTGAGAGCTACAACGGGGTCTGAGGGCGCCGCTTCGTTAAGCATTTTGATGGCGTCGGCGTTAGCCTTCTGCACTGTCATAATAGCTTCGGCCTCACCCTGAGCTTCGCGAATTTTCTGCTCCTTTACAGCGTCGGCTTTGAGGATTGCGGACTCCTTCATACCTTCGGCAACAAGCACCTGAGAACGCTTTTCACCCTCAGCGTCGAGGATACGCGCGCGTCTCTCACGCTCGGCTTTCATCTGCTTCTCCATAGCGTCCTGAATTTCGCGCGGAGGAAGAATGTTTTTGAGTTCAACACGAATAACCTTGATGCCCCACGCGTCGGTGGCTTCGTCAAGGATTATGCGGATTTTGTCGTTGATAGTATCTCTCGATGTGAGTGTGGAATCAAGCTCCAAGTCGCCTATAATATTACGCAGAGTGGTAGCCGTGAGGTTCTCGATAGCCGAGAGCGGACGCTCTACGCCGTAGGTGTAGAGCTTGGGGTCGGTAATCTCAAAGTAAACTACAGTGTCTATCTGCATTGTGACGTTGTCGCGCGTGATTACGGGCTGAGGCGGGAAATCCACAACCTGCTCTTTGAGTGAAACTTTCTTGGAAATTCTGTCCATAATCGGAACTTTGATGTGAAGTCCCGTGTCCCAGGTCTTGTGGTACGCGCCGAGTCTCTCGATTACATAGGCGTGAGCCTGGGGTACAATTTTGATGTTTCTGATGATTACCAGAAGAATTATAAACACAATAATCGCGATAACGATGTATCCTAAGTTAATACCTATCATAATATCCTCCCCTTACAAAATCTCAACAACGAGCTTGACGCCCTCTATTGAGGTTATCTTTACATTTGCGCCCGACTTTATTTCACAGCCGTCGGAGCTTTTGGCACTCCAGATTTTGCCGTCTACGTTAACCTGTCCCTCGCCTGTCTGATTGACGATATCCATTGTAACAATGGCAACTCTGCCGATAAGACGGTCGGAGTTAGTAGGTTCCTTCTTGTTTTTAAGGAACTTTTTGACAAGAGGTCTCGTCGCGAGCAAGGCAATTAACGAAACAAGAACAAACACCAGCGTCTGAATAAGCAAATTGTCAGTAAATATGCAGGTGATCGCTGCCGCTATACCGCCCAGTACAAACCAGATTGACACAAGCTGGGTAGTAAGGATTTCGCAAACCAGCATAAATACGGCAAAAATAATCCATACAAATACAATATAGTTTTCCATACAAACCTCCAAATTATCCCATGGATAATCACAAATAATATTATAATATTATTTTTTTACCAAGTCAACATATTTTGTACTGTACTTTTCTGAATAATTATGGTAAAATATCTTTAGATTATAATAAATTGAAAGGCGGCGGGAATATGGCTTTTGATACATTTGACGAAGGAATCAACTACGGCGGAGTACGTTCAAAGAATGAAATACGAACTTTAATCTGCTATTTGTTCGCGTCAATCAACAAACCGATGGACAAGGGCACCATTATTGAAGCTGTTCAGAACCATGGGCTCGCCAACTACTTTGAGACAAGCTCGTGCTTTGATGACCTTATCAGACACAAAAATATTGAGCTTGTTGATGAGAAGAACAAGCTGTATTTCCTGACTCCCAACGGCAATATGGTAGCGAATCAGCTTGAGAATACGCTGCCTGTATCCGTCAAGGAAAAGGCTTACACCTGCGCCATCAGTCTGCTTAACGAAAAGCGGATTGAAAAGGAGTCGCCTGTCAGCATAGAAAAAACCGATAATGGATTTAACGTGAACCTAAGAATTTCAGGCGGTGATATGGATTTGGTATCCATAGACGTATACGCGCCCGACATTAAACAGGCTAAGATAATGAAGAAAAACTTTCACCGTAATCCCGAGCTTGTTTACAAGCTGATTATGGGCTCGCTGACTAAAAACAAGAGCGTTATAACCGAGTGCCTCGAGGAGATTAAAAACAGCCGTTAAAGAAAGAGATTCAGGGCAAGCAGAGTTGTCACCCCGGGGATTCCTCCCACCAGCGAAACCGTAAGGGACAAAAGGCTAATCGGGATATACACCCCCGTGAATACGCTCAATAAATTCACAAGAACTAGGGTTAACCCACCCGACAATAAAGACAAAAAGGCTCGTTTGACGGGCCTTTTATTTTTTGAGAGCTTATGAATAATTATAAACGCGACGAATGAAACGGCGAGAATGATAAAGAAAAGAGTAAAAGTCATAATTTCACATCCAAAAGAAAAATAGACCGCAGGACAACCTACGGTCTATAATTATGATTCTTACTATTGATTTAGAACTTATTTGAAGAAATATGACATAACATTAAGTCCTATAACGGCTACCACGAATACAATCGCGAACACCTTAGTCCAACGAGAGAGAAACGCGTCAATTGAACGAGCCTTGTTCTTTGAGAAAAATGTGTCAGCGCCGCCTGTTACAACGCCTACGCCCTGCTGATTGCCCTCCTGTAAAATGATTACAACAATAATAGCAATAGCGATGATAATAAGTAATGCTCCTAAAATAATGTGCCAAACACTCATTTATATATCTATCCTTTCAGTTAATTATACTAATACTTGCATAGCCTAAATATAATAACACATTAAAAATTATTTTGCAAGTGTTTTTTGTAATATTTGTCAGAATATCGGCATAATGGGTACAGTATGTGCAATTTAGCCAAATGGAAGCGGTAAAATTTGGATTGCATAACTATATTAATTGTGGTAAAATAATGTTGCCAACAAGTAAACAATTAAATTTTTAGCTATTAAGCAAATTTCTGATTTGTCAGAGGTAGTGTTTTTTTACATAAAAACACTAGCTCCTTATTCAACTACCCTGTATCAGGAATTTGCTATGAATATTGTTTATTTGTTTGGCGACAATCGAGCGTGTGTTTTTTGGCGTACGACTTCGGTTGTGCGCTTTTTTTAATTTATGCGCTGAGCGCCGTAGCCCTCGATTAACGACTGGCGAGGACTAAGCTGTGAAGAACACAAGGTGTTCAAAACAGATTAGACGAGTGGGAGTTAAGAGAGGAGAAGCGGAGGCGAACGAAGCGTGATATCACAAAGGAGGAAACAAAAATGTCAAAAATCAAAAAATCAATCAGTATAGCGTTAGTACTGCTAATGCTCATAGGAGTTTTCGCTATGACGCCTATTTCAACCAATGCATTTACAGACGAAGACACAAACGGCACAACAGGGCAATGCATTTGGGAATATGATGATTCAACTAAAACGTTAATAATCAGCGGTAGCGGAAGAACAGAGGATAATGAATTAACAGGGCTTTACCGTCCTGATGCTCCATGGGAGAATGTTAGAAATTTAATCAAAAATGTTGTTGTTGAAAACGGTGTAACATATATTGGAAAAAACCTTTTTTGCGAACATAATCAATTGATAAACGTTACACTCTCCAACTCTGTAACCAGTGTTGGCTATAACGCATTTGGAAAATGTCCATTACTAAAAACCGTAAAACTATCTAATTCTTTAAAAACTATCAGCGATTCGATGCTTTGGGGATGCAACTCACTTACTGATATTACAATTCCCGAATCAGTTACCACAATAAAAGAATGTGCTTTCTCAAATTGTTCCGCATTAAACTCAATAGTTATTCCTGATTCGGTAAAAGCTATAGGAGCCGATGCCTTTTATAACTGCACTTCACTGAAATCGGTAAAACTGTCTAATAATTTGACAAAAATAACCAGCAGTACTTTCAGTGATTGTTCATCTCTGGAAAGCATTATTATTCCAGAGAAAGTAACCGAAATAGAGGATTTTGCCTTTTACTATTGTACTTCTCTTAAAAACGCAACAATGTCGGATAAAGTAAAAGATATTGGTTTCAGAACTTTTAAAGGGTGCAAAAAACTTTCGAAAATTACTTTATCTAACACTCTAAAAAGTATAGGAGATGAGGCATTTAACGATTGCGCCGCGTTAAAAAGTATTACTATTCCGCGCTCTGTAACCGACCTTGCTATTAATGTTTGTACATTTGGGTATTATATTGACAGTCAAAACTATTTAAAAAAAATAAACGGTTTTACAATTTATGGATACAATAATACCGCTGCTCAGGAATACGCAAAATGGCATAGTTTTAAATTTGTATCACTAGACCCTAAAAAGGCAAATACACTTACTGTTAAAACTGCTGTCAAATCTGTTAAAGCCTCAGCGCTAAAAAAATCTAAAAAAACAGTAAAACCGTTGACAATAAGCAAAGCGAAAGGTACGGTAAGTGTTGTTAAAATAAAAAGCGGAACAACAAAATCAATTTATAAAATGATTACTGTAAATAAAAAGACAGGCGCGATAACTTTTAAGAAAGGAACGTATAAAAAAGGCACATATAAGGTCAAGCTCAAAATCACCGCTAAAGGTAATTCGGAATATAAGGCAAAAACCGTATCAAAAACCGTTAAGATTAAAGTAAAATAATACGTCCCCCTTAGTTTAAGGGGGAAAGAAATCAGATTTACTGATTTCAAGGGGGATTAAAAAAATCAATCCCACCGTCACGCGCAAGCGCGTGCCACCTCCCTTTAACAAAGGGAGGCTGAATATGCATTTGTAACTTAGGGCTGACTTTCGTCAGCCCTTTCGTTTGTTATATTATGCTGAGTTGTTCGCTGGTGTCGTCGGGTGACGGCAGAGCGCCGAGCGCGGGCAAAGACTTTGTGCGGTAGCGTGAGGGTTTGCTGAATCTGCCCTCTGTGTACTCCTCAATAGAGAACAGCCTGTGGCCCTTCTTGAGTCTGAGCACCGCAACGCCCTGAGTATTACGGGTAGTTTTGAGGTTCAAGAGAGCCGAGTGGAGAAGTAACATTCTGCCAGAGGATGCGGAGATTATAAACTCCCTGTCCTCAGTCGCGAAAGCGATATCGGCGATATCGTACTTTTCGCAATAAGCCTTGGTGAGCTTTTTGCGGTTTGTCTTGGTTTCATAGGCGCTGAGCGGAACCTTGGCGACTTTACCGTTCTCAAAGCCGAATAGAATTATGCCCTTGTAGTCCTTGGTGGCTATCATCTTGACGGCTACCTCTCCCTCATCCATCTGGAGCTTGGCGGGGATATACTCGCCGAGAACGCTCGCCTTGGTGTCGGCGAACTCGTGAGCTTTAGCCTTGTAGCACTGGGCTTTGTTGGTGAAGAATAAAAGGTCGCAGTTGTTGGTAAACTCGATAGCCTCGGCGATTTCGTCGCCGTCTTTGAGTTTCTGGTCACCGCCCATTCTGAGCGAGAGCGGGGTGATTTTCTTGAAGTAGCCTTCCTTGGTGAAGAAAAGATGTACGGGATAGTCGGGGATTTCCTCGATATCGTCGTCCTCTTCCTCATCATTTGTGTAGATAATCTAACACTTGCGCTCCTGACCGTACTTTTCGGCAACCTGTTTGAGCTCGCGCACGATAATTGTCTTGACTCTGGAACGGCTTTTTAAAATAGCCTCGAGGTCGGCAATCTCGTTCTCCAAATCCTCGATGTCCTTGGTGCGTTTGAGGATGTACTCACGGTTGAGATGGCGGAGCTTGATTTCCGCGACATACTCAGCCTGGATTTCATCGATTCCGAAGCCAATCATAAGGTTGGGTACAACCTCGGCTTCCTCGTCGGTCTCGCGGACAATCTTGATAGCCTTGTCTATATCTAGCAGGATTTTCTCCAGACCTTTTAAAAGGTGGAGCTTGTCTTTCTTTTTGTTCAAATCATAGAAGGTTCTGCGGCGCACGCACTCTATGCGGAACGCAATCCACTCGTCAAGAATTTCCTTAACGCCGAGAACCATAGGCGTGCCGCCTATGAGCACGTTGAAGTTACAGGCGTAGGTGTCCTCGAGCGGCGTGAGCTTGTAAAGCTTTTTCATCAGCTTATCCGCGTCAACTCCGCGTTTGAGGTCGATGGTGAGCTTTAAGCCGTCGAGACCTGTTTCGTCACGGATATCGGAGATTTCCTTGACCTTGCCGCCCTTTACGAGCTCTATGACCTTGTCTATGATGGATTCGCTGTTTGTGGAATACGGGATAGCGGTTATGTCGATGCAGTTCGCCTTTTTGTCATACGAATATTTAGCGCGCAGCTTTATGCTGCCCCTGCCTGTCTCGTAGACCTTTTTCATAACTTCCTCGTCATAGACTATGGAAGCGCCGCCCGAAAAGTCGGGAGCGGGCATTGTGGACATAACGTCATGGTCGGGGTCGCGAATCAGAGCCGCTGTGGTCTCGCAGACTTCCCTGAGGTTGAATGAACAGATGTTGGAAGCCATACCTACGGCGATACCCGTGTTTGAGTTTATAAGTACAGACGGAAAAGTTGCGGGCAAAAGCGTGGGCTCCTGCATTGTGTTGTCGTAGTTATCCACAAAGTCGACTGTGTCCTTGTCGATATCCTTAAAGAGCTCGGTACAAATCTTATCGAGCTTAGCCTCGGTATAACGGGAAGCCGCCCAAGCCATATCGCGGCTGTAGAACTTACCGAAGTTACCCTTGCTGTCCACATAGGGGTGCAAAAGCGCCTCGTAGCCTCGGGACATACGAACCATAGTGTCGTAAATTGCGGCGTCGCCGTGAGGGTTGAGCTTCATTGTCGCGCCGACTATGTTGGCTGACTTTGTCCTCGCGCCGCTTAACAGCCCCATTTTGTACATCATATACAGGAGCTTTCTGTGGCTGGGCTTAAAACCGTCAATCTCGGGAATCGCTCGCGATAAAATGAGGCTCATCGCGTAAGGCATAAAATTCTCCTGAATTGACGAAACTATATGCTGTTCGGCAACTTCACCCGCGCCCTCTATTACGCCGTTGACCTGGGGCAAGTTGGGCTTTTTTGAGTTTTTCTTTTTCTTAGCCATAATAATTACCTCGTATAACTGTACCCCCTTTTAAGGGGGTGCAAATCTTTGATTTGCGGGGGTCGTCTAGCGTAGCGGTCCTCTTTATCCATACGTGAGGATATAAAGGAAAGATAATCCCCCAAAATCAACTGCTTTGCAGTAATGATTTTGACCCCTTTAAAAAGGGGTACAAGAAACATCTCTTTTATTCTCAACTAACGTCTAATTGGTCGATATACTCGGCGCCGTGGTCAACGATGAAGTCTTTTCTGCCCTGGAGGTTGTCGCCGAGCAGGGTGTCGAATATCGCGGCTGTCTGCTCGACTGAGTCGGGCATAACTTTGATGAGCCTTCTTGTGGCGGGGTTCATTGTGGTGAAACTCATCATCTCGGGCTCGTTCTCGCCGAGACCTTTGCTGCGCTGGATGGTAAACTTCTGATTGCCGATTTCGTTTAAGTACCTGTCCTTCTCAACCTCGTCATATGCGAAATAGACCTTGTCCTTGGTGGTGATCTCGTAAAGCGGAGATTCGGCGATATAGACCTTGCCCTCTTTGATGAGAGTCGGCGTAAGTCTGTAAAGCATGGTGAGCACCAGTGTGCGTATATGGATGCCGTCGACGTCGGCATCGGTACAGATAATAACCTTGTTCCAGCGGAGATTGTTGATATCGAAGTTGGAAAGGTTTTTGTTGGACTTTGCCTTTACCTCTACCCCGCAGCCGAGAACTTTTAATAAATCGGTGATGATATCGCTCTTGAAAATCTTGTCGTAGTCAGCTTTGAGGCAGTTGAGGATTTTACCACGCAGAGGAATGATAGCCTGAAAGTCGGGGTCACGTGCCTGCTTACACGCGCCGAGAGCCGAGTCGCCCTCAACTATGAATACTTCGCGCTCGTTGACGTCCTTGCTGCGGCAGTCAACAAACTTAGCGATTCTGTTTGTGATGTCGATATTACCCGTGAGCTTCTTCTTGATGTTGAGCCTCGTCTTTTCCGCGTCCTCACGGCTTCGCTTGTTGATAAGCACCTGAGTGGCGATTTTCTCAGCCTCAATCGGGTTTTCTATGAAGTAAATTTCGAGGCTGTGGCGAAGGAACTCGGTCATAGCTTCCTGAATACCCTTGTTGGTAATGGCTTTTTTGGTCTGGTTTTCGTAGGAAGTCACGTTTGAGAACGAGGACATACAGAGCACAAGGCAGTCCTCGACATCGTTGAAGTTGATTTTACTTTCGGTTTTATTGTATTTATTATTCTTTTTAAGAAGATTATCTATGCTGTAGACAAAAGCGTTCTTTACGGCTTTTTCGGGAGCGCCGCCGTACTCGAGCCAGCTTGAGTTGTGGTAATACTCGGTCTGGGCGACCTTGTTTGAAAACGCTACCGCAACGGAGATTTTGCACTTATACTCGGGCTTGTCGGCTCTGTCGCGAACCTTTTTCTCGGTCTCGAAATACTGAACGGAGGAAAGTCCGTCCTCGCCGACAACCTCTTTGACGTGGTCCTCGATACCGTTGATGTAATTGAACTCGGTCACATCATATTTTCTTCCGTTCTGATTGCGGAAAACAAACTGTACACCCGCGTTGACTATAGCCTGACGCTTCATAATATCTAGGAAATAGTCCGCGCTGACGTCTATGTCCGTAAAGACCTCTATGTCGGGCTTCCAATGGATTTTGGTGCCCGTGTCCTTACGGGGATAGGGCTCCTTTTTGAGCCCGCCGATGTTCTCGCCGTGCTCGAAGTGCAGAGTGTACTTATAGCCGTCACGCTTGATTTCGACATCCATAAACTCGGAAGCGTACTGGGTGGAACAAAGTCCCAAGCCGTTTAAGCCGAGCGAAAACTCATAGTTTTCGCCATCGTCGTTATTGTATTTACCGCCCGCGTACATCTCGCAAAACAGAAGCTCCCAGTTCATTTTGTCCTCTGCTTTGTTGTAGCCTACGGGAATACCGCGTCCGTGGTCCTCTACCTCGTAGGAACCGTCGGAGTAGCGTGTGACCTGAATGAGCTTTCCGTAGCCCTCTCTGGCTTCGTCTATAGAGTTTGAAACAATCTCAAATACGGAATGCTGACAGCCCTCGATTCCGTCAGAGCCGAAGATTACCGCGGGTCTTTTCCTGACTCGGTCGGCGCCGTTAAGGGCGGAAATGCTGTCATCGTTATAGTTGTTTACTTTCTTTCTGGGCACTACCTATCACCTCTGAGCTTTTTGATTTTGTCCCTCAGATACGCCGCGTGCTCAAATTCAAGCAGCTTGGCGGCGGCGCGCATCTCACGCGTTAGGCTCTTGATGAGCTGTTCACGCTCGGCGCGGGACATCTGCTTCATATTCTTAAATTCATCGTCAGTATGAGTTGATATCTCGATAATATCACTGACGTCTTTTACTATGGTTTTGGGAACAATGCCGTGTTCCTCGTTGTATTTTTGCTGGATTTCACGACGGCGGTTGGTCTCGACAATGGCGTTCTTCATTGAGTCGGTAACGCTGTCGGCGTACATAATGACCATACCCTCGGAGTTTCGCGCGGCGCGCCCGATAGTCTGGATAAGGCTGCGCTCGCTTCTGAGAAAACCTTCCTTGTCTGCGTCCAGAATAGCTACTAAACTCACCTCGGGAATATCAAGACCTTCACGCAGGAGGTTGATTCCGACGAGCACATCGAACTCACCGAGACGCAAATCACGGATAATCTGCATACGCTCAACCGTGTCGATGTCGTGGTGCATATATTTAACCTTGATACCCATTTCAACAAGATAAGCGGATAGGTCCTCCGCCATCTTTTTGGTCAGGGTTGTGATGAGGGTTCTTTGGGATTTTTCGACTCTGATGTTTATCTCGGAAATCAGGTCGTCGAGCTGTCCCTCAGTCGGTCTGACGGAAATTTCGGGGTCGAGAAGTCCTGTGGGACGTATAATCTGCTCGGCTACTACCTTGCTTTTTTCAAGCTCAAAGTCTCCGGGAGTAGCGGACACAAAGCACGCCTGGTTAATCTTTTTGTAAAACTCGTCAAAACTGAGCGGGCGGTTATCGTACGCCGAGGGCAATCTGAATCCAAAGTCGATAAGACTCTTTTTGCGGGCGTGGTCGCCCGCGTACATACCTCTGACCTGAGGCAATGTGACGTGGCTCTCGTCCACGAAGAGCAGAAAATCATCGGGAAAATAGCTGAGCAGAGTGTAGGGCGATGAACCCGGTTTCCTGCCCGACATTATTCTTGAATAGTTCTCGATGCCGCTGCAAAATCCTGTTTCGAGCAGCATATCTATATCGTAATTAGTACGCTGCTCAATCCTCTGGGCTTCAAGAAGCTTGCCTTTTGACTGGAAAAACTCAATTCTTTCGGCGAGCTCGCGGCGGATTTCCTCTACAGCTTCAAGCATCTTATCTCTTGACACAATATAGTGCGACGCGGGATAAATCGCAGCGTGGCGCAGTGTGGCTATGAGCTCGCCTGTGAGAGGGTTGATTTCGGTTATTCTGTCAATCTCATCGCCGAAAAACTCGACGCGTATTACACGGTCGCTCGCAGCCGCGGGGAAAATCTCGAGAGTGTCTCCCCTGACGCGGAACTTGTTGCGTATAAAGTTCTCGTCGTTGCGCTCGTACTGGAGCTCGACAAGCTTTTTTATCAAATCGTTGCGGCTTTTCTCCATCCCGGGCCGCAAAGATATAACCATATTGCGGTAATCTATCGGATCGCCCAGGCTGTAAATACAAGAGACTGAGGCAACAATAATAACGTCGCGCCTTTCGGAAAGAGCAAGCGTGGCGCTGTGGCGAAGCTTGTCTATCTCATCATTGATGGAGCTGTCCTTCTCAATATAAGTGTCAGTCGTCGGCACATACGCCTCAGGCTGATAGTAGTCGTAATAGCTGACAAAATACTCTACGGCATTCTCGGGGAAAAAGCTCTGAAATTCGGAGCATAGCTGTGCCGCCAGAGTCTTGTTGTGAGCGAGAATGAGCGTGGGCTTCTGAACCTTTTCAATGATATTCGCCATCGTAAAGGTTTTTCCCGACCCCGTAACTCCGAGCAGGGTTTGCTCGCGGTTGCCGCTTTGTATGCTTTTTACTATTTTGTTTACTGCCTCGGGCTGGTCACCCGTGGGCTTGTATGACGAGTGAATTTTAAATTCCATATCAACTTAAAAACTTATTAAACAAATCTGTTACGTCTTTGCCGAAAACCCCGCAGCCCGAGTACGCCAAAGAAATTGAGTCATCATCGGCAACGATAACGTGGTCTAAGAGTCGTACACTTACAAGTTGCAGAGAGACAAAAATCTTGTTGGTACAATCTATATCGCGCTTTGATGGTTTAGCTAGACCGCTGGGGTGATTATGAGCGACCGCGGCGAACTTGGCGTTATAGTAAAGCGCGAGCTCGCAAATCTTTCTGATTGAAACATCGGTAGAGTTGATTGAACCCTTTGAGATAACTCCCGAGTAAAGCATCTTTCCTTTTTTATCGAGGAGTAGCAGGCGCATCATTTCCTCAGTCTTGCCGAAAAAAAGAGGTTGAAAGAAGCCGCACATATTTGTCATATCAACAATTTTTTTCTTGTTGTCAACTTTGTCTATCAAATAGAGCCGAGCCATATCGGGCATAAGCTTGATGTGGGCAATGAGGTTATCGGAGAGCCCGTACTCCCTGAGCAGTGACGGAGGAGCGTCAAATATAGCGGAGAGAGAACCAAAGTCCTCGATAAGCTTGTGAGCTAAAGGATTGGTGTTCTTATATGGCACACCGTAAAACAGGAAAAGCTCCAGAGCCTCGTGCTCCTTAAAGTTCTCGATTCCGTGCTCGAGATACCTCTCTCGCATACGCTGTCTGTGGCCTTTGTGACTGTTTTTATCCGCCATAATTACACCTCCTGCTTTGAATCCATATGGATTATTCTACGCCGTACTGTTCGTAATAAGCGTCGATTGCTGACTTGAGTTTATCGTCAATGATAATTTTTCCGTTATATTCCTTATTATACAAATGCTCTACTACTTCCGCCATTGTTACGATAGCGGTAGTCTTGAGCCCATAGTTCTCCTCAATCTCGGTGAGGGCGGACTTTGAACCCTGTCCGCGCTCCATACGATCTACGGAGACGACAAGTCCTATAGGGCAAACATCGCCCTGAGCTTTAATTATCGGCAGAGTTTCCTGAATGGATGTACCCGCCGTGGTGACGTCCTCGATAATGATAACCTTATCACCGTCGTTTATGGGGCTTCCGAGGAGAATTCCCGTGTCGCCGTGGTCCTTGACCTCTTTGCGGTTGGAGCAATATTTAACGTCCTTTCCGAACTTATCCGCAATTGCGATTGAAGCGGTTACGGAAAGCGGGATACCCTTGTAGGCTGGTCCGAAAAGCACATCAAAATCAAGACCGAATTTGGTATTAATCGCTTCGGCGTAATACTCTCCAAGCCTTTTGAGCTGAGAGCCTGTGCGGTAAAAACCCGTGTTGATAAAGAACGGAGTTTTGCGTCCGCTCTTGGTAACAAAGTCGCCGAATCTGAGTACATTACAATCAACCATAAACTCAATAAATTCCTGTTTATACTTTTCCATAGTTACCTCCGAAAAATATATATGGTGACACACTTGCACAATTTAACTATTATAATATATCACAACATCTTGTGGGTGTAAATATTTGCAACACAACTGTAATTGTAATTTACAATTAAGAATTAACAATTACAATTTTATGGACAAAATACGGTAATATATGATATAATCTGAGTATAAAATCGAGGAGGAAATCTTTATGAGTACACAGGACGTAAAAATTTGCCAGTGCTGCGGAATGCCACTGAGCGAGGAAGATATTATAAGTCGTGAGCCCGACGGCGCTCTGAATGATGAATACTGCAAATGGTGCTACGCGGACGGAAAATTTACCTACGAGGAAAAAGGACCGCTGCTCGATTTCATTGTAAGTCATATGCCCAACCCCGACAACACCCCCGATGATGAGAGACGCAAGTATTTTGACGAATGTCTGTCAAAGCTGAATTACTGGAAGAATAAATAACAAAATCAAAAACCGCAGGCAAGCAGCTAAACTGCCTCTGCGGTTTTTTACATTTAAAACTCGGGGGGCGGCTCAAATAGACTTTTGAGCCAGCCCCCTTTAAGTTATTTATATTCTTTTAAAATTGCGTTTTCCGCTACAAGGCTCCAGTTTTCCTTTTTCCAGATATTATCGTGGATTGAATACCATCTTCCCGCATAGAAAGTAGTATCGGTGGGTTTGTAGCTTGAGATAGAAAACCATTTAGAAGCAATTGCATACTGGTCGTGAGCGGTTTTTTCCTTGTTGTTGATTTCCTTCTTAGTGAACGGATTGACGGGGTTTTTGATAGTGTCTTTTACCGCGATTGTAGCGGCGTCGGCATTTGTCATAAACTCGTCAGAGGTTTTGAACCCGTCCTTGCTGTTGAAGTCTTTAACCATAAACATTGGGAAATAGAATTCTCCGTCACCGTAACGGTCATCGATATGACTGGCGTTAACAGTTTCATCAATAAACAAATCTTTTATCTGATTCAAACCGAAACCGTGGTCGGAAGCAAGGATAATCTTGGTGTTGTCGTATAATCCCTCGCTCCTAAGATAATTGAACCATTCGGCAAGACGTTTGTACGCGGCGATATCTGTCTGATACGTTCCTATTTGCGTTCTGGTATTAAGCTCGAGAGTAACGCCGTTGATAGTTTTGGTCTGATGTTCAAGTTCCTTGGTTAAATCATTGTCAACAACGAGAAAATCTTTATCCTTGAAAATCTTCGAGTTATGAGTAGCCTCGGTCGTCATCATAACAAAGCTGCCCTTCTTGTTATCGTTAACCTGGGTCATATCGGGCATATTTTTCAGAACCTCATACTCGTCATCAAAGGCGTCCTTTTCGGTTTCTTCGGCTTTTGTCATATGATGATAGTTGCCTTGGTTATAAATTGTGGACTGGGCAAACAGCGGTGAAATCTTTGTGATACCGAACATAAAGAAGTTACGTTTACGGTTGTCGATAAGCTGTTCAACAGATTCTTTATCCGTGAAAGCTCCGGTGGCGTTATACGCGTGGATGTTGGGATATTCGTCATAGATTGACAAATCGGGGATTTGCTTGTAACCCGCGAAAGGAGGATCAAGAACAGTTGATTCATACCCCTCACTATCATATAATACAGGCAATACCTTAAGAGCTTCGTTTTGCTTACTCGCAAGAGTGTCTTTGTCCCTCTTGTTTATCTCGATGGGAGTGTATTCGTATCCGCCGAAAAGCGACGGAGTACAGAAGTTTGTATGACCTCCAAAGGACATTACGTTTGAGTAATAGGTGAAGCCCGCGAAATCCTCTTTAAGGTCGGGATAATCCTGCATAATATACGGAATATACTCTCCCAAGGTTCGGTCAAGCATAATAAAGACAACGTTCTTGCCTTCTTTGCTCAGGCTGATGGTCGGCTGATCTGAAGATGTTGAATCAAGTTTAAGCTGTGAAACGGAATTAAAAATACCAACCGTATTTATTCCGCCCATACATAGCATTGTCAAAGACGCGACCATTACTATCGGGAATACGATTTGGGGCTTGAATTTTGTCAGTACAATCAAACCTGCAGCTATGACAACTATAGCAAGAATATTGAGCAGAATGAAGCCGATACTCCACTGCGGGGTATTATCATAGACAAGCTCGGTAGACAGAACGCCTAGATTATTGCCGAACAGTAAATAATTTACGATGCCTACACCGCAGGCGGCAATAATAATTCTTTCAAATACAACCTTGGCTTTAGGCGCGAACAGCCAATAGAATACCCCAAACCAAAGAATAAAGAAACCTGCCGCAATAAGGAAAGAGTTGATAATATACCATACAGGGTGCATAAAATATGAAGAATTAACAAACTCCTGCGGAGAAGACGTGATAACCGACGAGGGAATCATAATCCCCGTTAACATCGAAAGAAACAGCCCGCCGCCTATGAACAGCTTTGAGTTGGGCTTGGCTGTAATCTCGGGGAAAGAGAATTTTGTCTTTGCCTTTACCTGAGCGTATATGAAAGGTACGCACAGTACCAATCCGAGGATTCCAAGCGCAATCATCAAATTAACGGAATCGCCGTTTAATCCCTTGATAACGCTGAAGCCAAACAGGAAAATGCCGATACACAGAAGCATTATGTTGAGCACTTTCTTGGGATTCTTAATCTTATAGAAGATAGTCTTAATCAGCGAGAATACATTGTTGAGCGTCCAGTAGAATACAAGACCTGACGGTGAATTGTAGAGGAAAATAAGAAAGAACGCCGCCATACCGTAAAGCTGGATTTTAGTCTTGAGCGGGAAACCTTTTGTGAATATAACGGTAGATACCACATTGACGGCTGTCATAATGATGGGAAGCAGGTTAATTGAAAAACCGCCTATTGAAATCAGACCATCGGGTACACCGAGGTCGGAAATAGGACCGAACGCCGCGCCGCTGAGCTGCGGGAGGCTCGAGAGAAAACGGTAAGCTACGATGAAGAACGGAATCGCCAAGAACAAAGAGATAGCGCTTCTGAGAACATACAGGGGGCTGTAGTTGTTCTGGCGATAATATGTCTGAATCATCATAGTGCGCTCGTCGCCCTTGAAGGTTTTTTTGATGTGCTGGACGCCGTCGTGGAGCTTAGCCTCGATGTTGCGCTCTTCCTCCTGAATCGCGTCGGAACGACGGTACAGGGGCAATACGAGAATGTTAAAAGCTAAACTCAGGAGTATAATCGATAATCCTGTGTTTTCCGATGTGAATGTGTACGCATAGCTGAATATAACTTCAAATATCAGCTGAATTGGCATAAGAAAGAATGAATAAATCATTGATAGTATTGACATTATTTATTCCCCTTTCTTTTAGATTTTTGGTTTTTGGATTTCTTATTCTTTGAATCTTTTTTCTTTGATTTCTTAGCTTTGGAGTTTTTATCACCGGAATCCTTTTCTTCAGATTCCTTTTTCATTAATTCGTCGTATTTTTTGATAAAGTAATCAGCGACAACCTCCGCGCCGTGCCTGTAGTTAACCCAGATTTCTTCTCTGACAGCCTTACGATTCTTGGAGAACTTGGGATTGTTGATACAATCGTCAAGAATCTCTGGGAGCTGTTCCAGGTTTTCCTCTTTGATTTCAGCGCCTAAACGAGCCATAGCATCGAATGTCCACGGCTCTTCTTCAAGCCACCAGGCGTCATAAGGCGACGAGTCAAAATTGGTGTTGGCAAAAAGTACGGGTCTGTCGTAAACAAGTGAAAACTCAAAGAGTACGCCCGAGAAGTCGGAAATCAGAACGTCCGATTTTTTGAGCACCTGATAGTTATCGCTGTCGTAGTTCCACTCGAGTCTGTCTGAATTCGGGAACTCTGCCATCAGCTTGTCGAGCATATCCTTTTCGGACGCTACTGACTGAGGATGAGGACGGATAATTATATTATACTGAGATTTGAGAAGCGCGCTGATAATCTTTCCGCCGAATCGGGAAAGGATAGCGCTCTCGCCCCATGAAGGCGCGAGAAGAATGTTCTTGACCTCGTTGGGCTGAACCTTGTCTCTCTCAAACTTGGTTACCATATCATCCATATAAGGAATACCCGCGAGAACGAGCTCCTTTTTGGGAAGGTCGCGGAGCTTTTCGAGCTGGCGCACCTGCTTAATCTGGAATTTACCGTTGAGAAGAATGGAGTCATAATAATCTATACCAAACATACGGTACATTGTTATGTCCTTGGGGGCGTGCATAATGTGCACATAGTAATCTACCTTTTTGGACCTTTTCCACTGGTAAACATCAAGACCGGGGGTAGTCGCGAAAAGGATTTTAGCCTCAAGGAAATTAAGCTTCGCGAACGCCTTGTTGCCCGCGCCGATGAACTCCGCCTGAACGTGCTCATAAGGATTATTGAGCGCGGCGTCATCCTCGGACGCGGTCATATATTTTACGTCGAAACCGCGTTTGTCAAGCTCGCGGCAAATAGGCTCAAAGGTCTGCCAGTAACGCTTGTCATCCGAAAAGATGACAAACGGAATTTTGCCGTCGCCCAAATTCTTAGACTTACCACCTGACAACAGAAACTTGATTTTTGTAATCGCGTTTCTGATAAGAAAACCGGCGGCGCCGATTACACCTATCAGAATGGCGAAAAGCATACTACCCGTACCCGGGTCAATATATAATCTCATAATAAATATCCTCCATTCTCCCTATTTATTCGCTATCTTCCATATTAAGAATTGATATAATTCATAAATCCGATTTTATTATCTAAGGCTGTAGTTGTAGGTCTGCCGAGGTCGGCGCGCGCACCGATGGAGCATTTAACCTCAATTAAACTGAGTTCATTGCGTTCTCTTGCAGCCTTAAGCTCTCTGTCAAGAGCGTCAAAGCTGTCCACGCTCACAGCGTTGGGATAGCCGCAAGCCTTGGCGATTGCAACAACATCAGCCTTTGCGGCAACTGTGGGCATACCGCCGACAGTCTCGTGAGCTCCGTTATTGATTACGATATGAACAAGATTTTCGGGAGCGTTGGCGCCCATAACAGCCATAGAGCCCATATGCATAAGCATAGCGCCGTCGCCGTCAACACACCAGACCTTTTTGTCGGGCTTGTTGAGAGCTACTCCGAGCGCGATTGATGAGCTGTGGCCCATTGAGCCTACTGTAAGGAAATCGTACTGATGTCCCTGAGAGTTTGCCTCGCGGATTTCGAAGAGCTCGCGGCTCGCCTTACCCGTAGTGGATACAATCAAATCATCGCCCGTCGCGGCAGCAATATGTCTGATGATATCCTCACGGTTCATATCGCAGCCGTTTTTATATACAACTTTTTCATCATATTCCAAAGCTCCCTTGCGGATTACGAAAGCTACCTGCTTGCCCTGAGCTAAAATCTCGTTGAACTCGTCCATTTTAGCACAGAGTTCCTCGGATGTGGTGTCCTTGCCGATGACAAAGGAAGCTATGTCCATATCGTCGAGCAGCTTAACTGTAACCTCGCCCTGATAGATGTGCTGTGGCTCGTCGTGAACACCGGGCTCGCCTCGCCAGCCGATAACAAAAATCATCGGAATAGCGTAAACCTTATCGTTAAGAAGCGACGCTACGGGGTTGATGATATTACCCTCGCCGCTGTTCTGCATATATACTACGGGAGTTTTGCCGGTAGCGAGGTGATAACCCGCCGCCAAGCCTACGCAGTTGCCCTCGTTAGCAGCGATAATATGGCGCTTCTTGTCGATACCGTAGGTATTCATAAGGTAATCGCACAGGGACTTTAGCTGTGAATCGGGAACGCCGGTGTAAAAATCGGCTCCGATTATTTCCAAAAGTTTTTCTATCTTCATACTTATTTCCTCTTACTAAATATTTGATGATACAGCATATCGATTGTATCTTCACTGAGTTTTACGGGGTTATTTTTTAATCGTGTGGGATTGACAGAGGTTTTGAGAACCTCATAATCCTCGTCACTGCAATCGGGAATTGAGAACTCAAGCCTTGAAACAACAGCGTTGAACTTCTCGCACAAAGCCGAAGTGCTGTCGCAGCTCATAGTTTTGGCTATATCCTCAAACACGGTTTTGAGGTAAGCTTCTCCCCTGCTGTCAATGCAATTCTCTGTGTGCTCAATCATATACGGCATCAGTACCGAATCGCAAAGCGCAGCCGCGTGACCGTGGGCTATTCCGTAAAGGCTCGTGAGCTTATAACACATAGCGTGGCCCGCTGTTGTCTGAGTTATATTGATAGCCTTTCCCGCGATATTGGCGGCCTTGAGCATAGCCTTGTTCGCCTTGTCCTCGTTACCAAGGTAAGCGTCCATATTGTCAAGAATCATAGTGATTGCCGTTTTAGAGAGCTCCTTGCTTTCATCGGTTGAGTTGACCGACCAGAAGGACTCTATCGAGTGGCAGAAGGCGTCCATCATAGTCGCCTTGCGCTGATACATCGGCAACGTTTTTAAAACAGACGAATCGAACACAACCACCGAGGGAATACAGCTCAAATCAGCTATCGACTGCTTGACGCCGTTGTAGTAAATTACGGCGTATCTTGTAGCCTCGCTGCCTGTACCCGCTGTGGTGGGAACGGCGATTAAGGGAATATCGTTGGGAACAATATCCTGATTGATATACTCCTCGCTGTCATCCATATTCGAGTAGAGCTTGACACACTTTGCCAAATCCATAGCGCTGCCGCCGCCAACGGCGACAATCAGCTCTCGGTCGCTCTTCTTGAAGAGGTGAACCGCCTCTTTTACGGAGAGGTAATCGGGATTCGGCTCAAAATCAGAAAATTTTATTATGTCAGCGCCCGATTCGATTAAAGAATCGATGTGCTTGCCTATATTAAGAAATCCGTATGAGCTGTCGCATACGAGAAAAACCTTTTTCCCGCTGAAAAGCTCATCAAATTCGCTGTAATTATCATTAATGATAATTTCTCTCTGGTTCATACAGTTACCTCATTAAACATCTTCGGGAATAAGACTGATAATCTCCTTGAAGGGCATACAAATATCGTCGCATTCCTTGGCGCGGTGATTCTTGAGAATAGTCTCAGCCGCGTTGCGCATTGCGGGGAAGCCTGTCCTTGTGAGTTGGTTGGCATAGATAACGATGTTAACGCCGCGCTGTTTGAACTCTTCCTCGGTAACGGTATTGAACGAGGTTGGAACAACAACTATAGGAGTAGCGCTGTCCTTCTCCCTGAACTTAGCCACAAACTCGAAAATCTCGTCGGGGTCTTTTCTGCGGCTGTGAATCATAATTGCGTCGGCGCCCGCCTCGGCAAAGGCGAAGGCTCTCTCGAGAGCGTCGTCCATACCCTGCTCGAGAATAAGGCTCTCGATTCTGGCGCAAATCATAAAGTCCTTTGTACGCTGAGCTTTCTTGCCCGCTCTGATTTTATCGCAGAATTCGGGGATAGCCGCCTGTGTCTGCTGCACCTCTGTGCCGAAAAGGCTGTTCTTCTTGAGACCTGTTTTGTCCTCGATAATTACCATGGAAACGCCCATTCTCTCGAGTGAACGTACTGTATATACAAAATGCTCGGTGAGTCCGCCTGTATCTCCGTCAAAGATAATAGGCTTGGTGGTAACCTCGCAGATATCGTCAATCGTTCTGAAACGGGAAGTCATATCAACGAGCTCGATATCAGGCTTACCCTTGGCGGTGGAGTCGCACAGGGAGCTGACCCACATAGCGTCAAACTGGCGCAGACCGCCGTTTTCCTCGACTGTGGTGTTCTCAACAATAAGTCCCGTAAGACCGGAGTGAGCCTCCATAGCGGAGATTGTACCCTTCATAGCGAGGAGCTTTTTGAGTCTTGCTCTGCGAACATCGGGAGTAGCGAGCTCAGCGCGGGCTCTGTTTTCAAGGTCTTCATATTTATTGTCCTTAGCGTAAGGATACTCCACAAGCTTGCCGCCGTAAGACGCGAGTATGGAAACAACCTCGTCCCTTATGGGTTTCTGGAAGCCCATAAGCCAGTCGTCGCCGTGGACAACATAGTCGGGCTTAAACTTTTCGAGGTTTTCTTTATAGCTTAATGCAGTCTGTTCAACTACCTTATAAACGCCTGAGATATTCTCGAGCATAGACTTTCTCTCGGAGAAAGGAACAAGCGGGAAACGCTTGAAAGAAACAACAGCGTCATCCGAAAGCACGCCGATAATCAGCTTGCCGAGTTTTTCCGCCTTTTTGATGATTGAAAAGTGACCGCTGTGCAGAATATCTGTGGAGAAACACATATAAACCGTGCGGTTCTCAATCTCTTTGAGCTTTTCGGAAATAACCTTTAAATCCTCGGGGTTATCAATCTCGGCGCAAAGCCTGTCCTCAAAGTCAAAGGGAACTATCTCGCATTTATCGGAAACGGCGTTGAGCGCGTTCTCGGCATAACAGCCTGTGTTGTCGCTCTCGCAGAAAGCGACAATGCTGTCAAGCCACACCTTCCAGTCCTCTTTGTTGAGCTTATAGAGAGGCTGCGCAGCCATAGCGTTGTTGAAGAACTCAATACCTACTTTAGTAATCTTATCGTTCTCAACAACCGCCTTGAAATCCTTTTCGGGCAAGTCGAGAGTTGAGCTGACTGTCATACAGCTTTTTTCAGAGTTGATTACATCCTCAAACACGGAGTTCTCAAAAACGAGGTCGCCGTGCATAAGAATTACGTCGTCGTCGAGATACTCACGCGCGCAATAAATTGAATAGATGTAGTTGGTCTTGTCATAAAGAGGATTGTTGACAAACTTGTAGTTCAAAGGCAGGTTAAGACTGCGGCAATAATCCTCAAGCACATCGCTGTAATAGCCTGTGGTCATTACAACGTCTGTAATGCCCGCCTCGGCAATCAGCTTGAGCTGTCTGCTGAGTATAGTATCGGAATATAGAATCTCAGTCATACACTTGGGATGCTCCGAAGTGAGGACACCCATACGGCTTCCGAGACCTGAATTTAGAATTAAAGCTTTCATATTATAACGAAATCCTTTCGTGTATTTGCTGAATCATTCCCACTCGATAGTGGCTGAGGGCTTGGGAGTGAGGTCGTAGAGGACGCGGTTTACGTTCTCAACCTCGGTTGTAATACGCTTAGTGATGTGCTGAAGAAGCTCAAAGGGAACGTCCTCTACAGTAGCCGTCATAGCGTCCTTTGTATTGACCGCGCGGATAAATACGGGATACTCAAATGTGCGCTTGCCGTCCTTTATACCTACGCCCTTGAAGTCGGGAATCGCGGTGAAGTACTGCCATACTTTTCCCTCAAGGCCGTTCTTAGCGAACTCTTCACGCAGTATTGCGTCGGACTCGCGAACAGCCTCGAGCCTGTCTCGTGTGATAGCGCCTAAACAGCGAACGCCTAAACCGGGACCCGGGAAAGGCTGACGGAATACCATATTATCGGGGAGCCCAAGCGCCTTGCCGACTACTCTGACTTCGTCCTTAAAGAGGAGTTTTACGGGCTCTACGAGCTCGAACTGTAAGTCCTCGGGAAGTCCGCCAACATTGTGGTGAGCCTTTACGCCGTCGTCTGACTCAAGAATATCGGGATAGATAGTACCCTGCGCAAGGAACTCAATTCCGTCGAGCTTTCTGGCTTCTTCCTCAAACACACGGATAAACTCAGCGCCGATGATTTTTCTTTTCTTTTCGGGTTCGGCTACACCAGCGAGTTTGTCGAGAAAACGGTCTACCGCGTCAACATAAATGAGGTTGGCGTTCATCTGGTTTTTAAAAACTTCTACAACCTGCTCGGGCTCGCCTTTGCGGAGAAGACCGTGATTGACATGAACGCAAACGAGCTGCTGCCCTACCGCCTTGATTAATAAAGCGGCGACAACAGAGCTATCCACACCGCCCGAGAGAGCGAGCAAAACTTTTTTATCACCAATTTGTTCCTGTAATTCCTTCACCTGCTCGGCTATAAAAGCCTCGGCAAGTTCGGGAGTTGTTATTCTTTCCATAGTTTCGGGTCTTACATTTCCTTGCATATTCTACCTCCTTAAACCAATATTATATTATAAAATATTTGCTTAGTAAAATCAAGTTTAATTACATTATTGTTTTTATGTTGAAATAGTGATATTATAACTTTCAGAGCAAAAAATCGAACGAAAGTGAGAAATTATGAAAAAGTTAGTTAAAAACACATTTGCGGTTTTGTTGGCGGCGATTTTGATTGTCCTTTCCCTAACTGCTTGTAATTTGCCGAAAACACAATCAAAACCGTCGTCAAAAAAGGATATATATAATTTTGAAAGCTACAAAAGCAACGATATATTTGACATCAAAAAAATCAGTCTGAGCGGTATGCTCGCGCAAAAATGCGTTACATATAAATTTACATATATGTCGGACGGAAACAAAATCAAAGCATATATTTCCATTCCTATAACATCAATCAAATCACAGAAACCCGCGAAATGCATAATGTATAACCGCGGTGGAAATCGGGATTTTGGCAAGATGGAAGATGATACAACCGCTAATATCTGCGCTTTTTGCGACTATATCGTAATCGGTTCACAGTACAGAGGCGCGGACGGCTCTGACGGCGAGGACCAGTTCGGCGGCAAAGACCTTGACGACGTAATCAAACTGATTGACTTTTGCCAAAAAGATTTTAAGTTTATAAATATGGATGATTTTTGCGTCGCGGGTGTTTCACGCGGCGGAATGATGACGTATATGGCGGCGAAAAAAGACAAAAGGATAAAAAGGATTATCGCCGCTTCGGCTGTAAGCGATTTGTTCCAGTCGTACGAAAGCCGTGAGGATATGCGCGAAGTCCTGAAAGATACCATAGGCTTTACGCCAAAGGAAAAGCCGTCGGAATACAAAAAACGTTCGGCGATTTACTGGTATGATGAAATCAAAATCCACGTGCTGATAATTCACAGCAAGCAGGACGAACAGGTTTCATATAAGCAGGCGGAAGAATTGTATAAGAAACTGAAAAAAACTACCGACTGCACCTTTGTTTTGCGCGACGATGATTTCCACGGACTCACCGCCAAAGACGCGGAGACAATTTGCGATTGGTTAAATATAACATAAACAACCAGCCTCCTGACAGGTTTTCTACCTATGGAGGCTGTTTTTTTACTCCCATTCAACAGTACCCGGGGGTTTTGAGGTAATGTCGTAAACCACTCGATTGACGTTGGGGCACTCGTTTACGATGCGGTTTGACACACGAGCCAGAACATCGTAAGGAATGCGGGCAAAGTCGGCTGTCATAAAGTCGTCGGTTGTGACGGCGCGGATAGCCACCAGGTGGTCGTAGGTGCGGTGATCGCCCATAACGCCGACAGTTCTTACGTCGGGCAGGACTACAAAATACTGGCTTAAGCTTTTATCAAGTCCGCTCCTTGCGATTTCGTCACGCAGAACCGCGTCGGCTTCCTGGAGCACTTTTATTTTAGTCTCGGTGATTTCGCCGATTATACGGACGCCGAGCCCGGGACCCGGGAACGGCTGACGCCATACGAGCTCCTTGGGAATTCCGAGCAGCTCCCCTACCCTGCGGACCTCGTCCTTGAACAAGTCTTTTAAAGGTTCGATTACATCGTCAAACTTGATGTCGTCGGGCATTTTTACCTTGTTGTGATGGGTTTTAATCTTATCGGCGTCGCCCTTGCCGCTTTCGATACAGTCGGGATAGATTGTACCCTGAGCGAAAAATCCGCCGTTTGCTTCCTCGCGGATTTTGTTCCAGAAAACGTTGTAAAACTCTGTGCCGATTATGTTGCGCTTTTGTTCGGGGTCGGTAACACCTTTGAGCTTTTTGATGAACTCTTCGCCGCAGTTTACGCGTACAAACTTCATATCAAAGAGCGAAGTAAAAGTGTTTTCAACAAAGTCGCCCTCATCCTTGCGCATAAGCCCTTGGTCAACAAATACGCAGGTGAGCTGATTGCCTACAGCCTTACTCAAAAGAGCCGCTGCCACTGAGGAATCGACGCCGCCCGAAAGACCTAAGACGACTTTTTTGTCGCCTATCTGCTTGCGAAGAGTGTTGACGGTATTGTCAATAAAGCTTTCCATCTTCCAGTCGCCCGCGCACTTGCAGATGTTGAATATGAAATTTTTTAACAGTTCATTGCCGTACTCTGAGTGAGTGACCTCGGGATGAAACTGAACGGCGTAGATATTCTCGCTTACGTTTTCCATAGCGGCTATGGGACAGTTATCGCTGTGAGCGGTAACTTCAAAGCCGTCGGGAGTTTTTACGATTTTGTCCGTGTGGCTCATCCACACGACGCTATCGGGAATATCCCTGAATAAAAGACTGCTCTTTTTGTCGACCGTCATATCAATCTTGCCGTACTCGCGCGTGTCGGAGGTTTCGACCTTGCCGCCGCGCATCCAGCATATAAGCTGACAGCCGTAGCAAATTCCGAGAACGGGTATTCCGAGAGTTAAAATCTCCTTGTCATAATGCGGAGAACTCATATCGTAGACAGAATTGGGACCGCCCGTGAAGATGATACCCTTGTAATTCTCAGCTTTTATCTCGTCAATCGGAACTGTATAAGGCTTGATTTCGGCATAAACGTTGAAGTCACGCACGCGACGGGCGATAAGCTGATTGTACTGACCGCCGAAGTCAAGCACCAGGATTTTTTCTTTAACTTGGTTCATAACAAACCTCGATTATCTGTAAATTATATCCTCTCTGGCGGGGCCGTTGCTGACAATACCAATATGTACGCCGATTTCCTTCTCGGCAAACTCGATATAATCGCGGCACTCCTTGGGTAAATCCTCATAATTCTTGATGCCTGTAACATCGCACTTCCAGCCTTTGAGCTTTTTGAGCACAGGCTTGCATCTTTTGAGCTTTGTTGTGCTGGGGAAATAATCTATGATTTCGCCGTCAAGCTCGTAAGCTACACAGACGGGAATTTCGTCAAGATAACCTAAAGCGTCTATAACGGTGAAGGCTACGCTTGTAGCTCCCTGAACCTGACAACCGTAGCGGCTCGCTACCAAGTCGAGCCAGCCCATACGTCTCGGTCTGCCTGTGGTGGCGCCGTACTCGCCGCCGTCTCCGCCGAAGTTGCGGAGCTTGTCAGCTTCTTCGCCGAAAATTTCGGAAACGAACTCGCCCGCGCCGACCGCGCTTGAATAGGCTTTTACGACGGTGATGACCTCTTTAATCTCATAGGGAGGTATGCCCGCGCCTACAGCTCCGTAACCCGCGATAGTGTTTGAGGACGTAACCATAGGATAGATTCCGAAATCGGTGTCCTTTAAGGAACCGAGCTGACCTTCGAGCAGGATGTTCTTGCCCTCGGAGATTGCTTTTCTGACAAACTGGAAGCTGTCGCCCACATAGGGAGCGAGAACATCTCTGTACTCCATAAGCTTGTCAAAAATCTCGTCAACGGTAATTTCATCCTTGTTATAAAGGTTCTTTAAGGTCGCGTTTTTGATTTCAACAGCATGGGCTATCTTTTCTTTGAGAGTGTCTACGTCGTCGTAAAGCTCGTTAATCTGAAAGCCGATTTTGCTGTATTTATCGGAATAAAACGGTGCTATACCGCTCTTTGTGGAACCGAAGGAATTTTTGCCCAGACGCTCTTCCTCATAGCAGTCAAAAGCTACGTGATAAGGCATTACAATCTGAGCTCTGTCGGAAATTAGAACGTTGGGCTTTGGAACGCCTCTGTTTTCAAGTTCCCTGATTTCTTTTACAAAATTCTCAACGCTGAACGCTACGCCGTTGCCGATGATGTTGGTGATGTTCTGATGGAATACACCTGAGGGCAGCTGATGAAGCGCGAACTTTCCGTAATTATTGATAATGGTGTGTCCCGCGTTAGCGCCTCCCTGAAAGCGGATTACGACATCGCTGCCGCTTGAGAGCACGTCGGTGATTTTACCCTTGCCCTCGTCGCCCCAGTTGGCGCCTACTATAGCTTTAACCATAATTTTCTCCTTTTTATAAGATTCTTCGCTAACGCTCAGAATGACGGGGAAAGTTAGCTCAGAATGATAAATTTATTATACGTTAATTTCAGGTTTTTCGTCCTCTAGCGAGCTGTATTTTTCGAGAATGGGCTTAACCTGCTCACTGAGGAAATCGGCGGTCTGTTCCTTGGCTCTGCCCGTGTATTTCCCGGGGTCAAGGATAACCTGAAGCTCGTCTAGACTTACGCCGAAGGCTTCGTCAGCCGCGATACGCTCGAGAAGATCGTTCTCTCCGCCCTCTTCCTTGATAACCTTGGAGGCTTCCATAGAGTACTGACGGATTTTCTCGTGGAGAACCTGACGGTCAGCGCCGCGGTTTTTGACGGCGTCCATCATAATGTTCTCGGTCGCCATAAAGGGCAGTTCCTTGCGGAGTCTGCTCTCGATAACCTTGGGATACACAACAAGTCCGTCGGCTACGTTAGCGTAAAGATTGAGTATACCGTCAATCGCAAGGAAAGCCTCGGGAACGCTGAGACGCTTGTTCGCGCTGTCGTCAAGCGTGCGCTCGAACCACTGCGTGGCGGTTGTGAAGTAACCGTTGAGCACGTCAACCATAACATAGCGGCTGAGCGAGCCGATTCTTTCGCTGCGCATAGGATTGCGCTTGTACGCCATAGCGGACGAACCGATTTGGTTCTTCTCAAACGGCTCCTCAACTTCCTTGAGGTGCTGCAAAAGGCGAATGTCGTTGGAGAACTTAGCGGCAGACTGAGCGATACCCGCGAGAACGTTGAGGTACTGAGAGTCAATCTTTCTCGAATATGTCTGTCCCGAAACGGCAAAGCAGCCGTCAAAGCCCATCTTTTCGGCAATCATCTTGTCTATCTTCTTGCATTTTTCGTGGTCGCCCTCGAAGAGCTCCAAAAAACTCGCCTGAGTACCTGTTGTACCCTTAGAGCCGAGAAGCTTAGCCTTGGAGAGCATATATTCCACATCCTCCAAATCGAGGAGCAATTCCTGAATCCAGAGCGTCGCGCGCTTGCCTACTGTTGTGGGCTGAGCGGGCTGAAAATGGGTAAACGCCAGAGTCGGCAGAGCCTTGTACTCATCCGCGAACTTGGAAAGATTGCGGATAACGGTTATGAGCTTGTTGCGCACAAGCTCCAAGCCCTTGCGCATAATAATCAAGTCGGTGTTGTCGCCGACATAGCAGGAGGTCGCGCCGAGGTGAATAATACCCTTCGCTTTAGGACACTGTTGACCGTAAGCGTAAACGTGACTCATAACGTCGTGACGCACGAGCTTTTCACGCTCCTGAGCAACCTCATAGTTGATGTCGTCCTGATTAGCTTTGAGCTCATCAATCTGCTCCTGTGTAATAGGCAGACCGAGCTCCATCTCAGACTCAGCGAGAGCGATCCACAGCTTTCGCCAGGTTCTGAACTTCTTATCTGGTGAAAAGATATATTTCATTTCTTTGCTCGAATATCTTGAAGATAACGGGCTTTCGTAAGCGTTTTTACTCATTATGTTTCCTCCTTTGAGGCGCAGTTTTGTTTATTTTGAAAATTCATTCCGCCGCGTTCCTTGCCCTTGAAGGTGAGCTTGGTAACGGGCGCGGGATAATATCCCGTGAAGCATGCGTCGCAGTAGTCCTTAAACTTTCCGCCGAGCATTTCGTCGAGATACTCTACGGGGAGATATCCGAGAGTGTCTGCTCCGCTGAGCT
This sequence comes from Ruminococcus sp., assembly GCA_017458845.1. Lineage (GTDB taxonomy): Bacteria > Bacillota > Clostridia > Oscillospirales > Acutalibacteraceae > Ruminococcoides. Next base: position 59,696 of record JAFSZY010000016.1, on the reverse strand, counting down.
TGCAGATTTCATCAATCGTGTGATTGACCGCTATAAGCTCTCCGCGTGACGGAATGTCGGTTCCGTAATAGCACGGCCACAAGAACGGCGGCGAGCTGATTCGCATATGTACTTCCTTGGCTCCCGCGCTCTTAAGCATATTGGTGATTCGGTCGATTGTGGTGCCGCGCACGATACTGTCGTCGATAACGACAACACGTTTGCCCTTGATGATGTCTGAAATCGGGTTAAGCTTAATCCTGACGGAATTCATTCTGTCCTTTTGAGTGGGCTTAATAAAAGTCCTGCCGATGTAGCCGTTCTTGACTATCGCTTTTTCGTAAGGAATACCCGACTGTTCGCTGTAGCCTATGGCGGCGTCAATACCCGACTCGGGCACTCCTATGACCAAATCAGCCTCAACAGGGAACTCACGGGCTAATATTCGCCCAGCCTGTTTGCGGGTTTCGTAAACGCTGAGACCGTCGATTTGACTGTCGGTGCGGGCAAAATAGATATATTCAAACACACAAAGGCTCTTGTTGCATTTCTTTTCGGGGAGAATACTCCTGACGCCGTTTTTGTCAACGACGATAATCTCGCCCGGTTCAACATCACGAACAAACTCGGCTCCGCAAGCGTCGAGCGCTGCGGACTCGCTTGAGAAAACGTAGGAGTTGTTAATCCTGCCCATACACAGCGGTCTGAAGCCGTGCGGGTCGCGAGCCGCTATGAGCTTTGTCGGGCTCATAACGAGTAGCGAATAGGCTCCCTCGAGCTTCTTGACAGCCTGAACAATAGCTTCCTCAGCCGAGCGGCATTTAAGTCTTTCGCGGGCTATAACGTAACAGATTACCTCGGAGTCGATAGTGGTCTGGAAGATAGCTCCGCGCTGTTCAAGATTGCGGCGGATTTCGACCGCGTTAGTCAGATTTCCGTTGTGAGCAACAGCGAGAGTACCCTTTACATAACGCATAACAAGCGGCTGTGCGTTTTCAAGCACAGAGCCGCCTGCTGTTGAGTAACGGACATGGGAAACCGCCATTTGTCCGCTTAAAGAATCTAATACAGAATTGTTGAAAACCTCGGTAACCAAGCCCATATCCTTGTGGTAGTCCATAACACCGCGGTCGGATACGGCTATGCCGCAGCTCTCCTGTCCGCGGTGCTGGAGAGCAAGAAGCCCGTTGTAGCACGCGTAGGCAGGATTAACTGAACCGTCGCTGTATATACCGAAAACTCCACATTCCTCGTGGAGCCCTTCCTTTGGAAGGTTATCAAAAGAATAATTCATATAAACCTATTTTTAAAATCTTTTAACATCAAAATATCTGAGGCGGGAGCCTTGGCAACCCGCTTTACTTCTGTTTTACGCGAGACCTACGCGCTTCATCATTTCAGCGTAAGCGTCCTCTACACCGCCCATATCACGGCGGAAACGGTCTTTGTCGAGTTTCTCCTGGGTATCCATATCCCAGAAACGGCAGGTATCGGGAGAAATCTCGTCAGCGAGGAGAATATCGCCGTGGAAACGTCCGAACTCAATCTTGAAGTCGATAAGGTCAACGTTGACGGACTTGAAGAACTCAACCATAACGTCGTTCACCTTATAGGCGTACTCGGAAATCTTCTCGATTTCTTCCTTTGTAGCCGCACCGATAGCGTAAATCTGGCTTTCGTTAATCATCGGGTCGCCGAGGTCGTCATCCTTGAGACAGAACTCGAGTGTGGGGCATTTAAGCTCAGTACCCTCGGGAACGCCGAAACGCTTGGAGAAAGAACCCGCCGCCTTGTTGCGGATAATTACCTCGAGAGGTACAATCTCGACCTTTTTGAGAACGGTCTCGCGGTCGCTGAGCTCCTCAACAAAATCAGTGGGAACACCCTTAGCCTCAAGAAGCTTGAACATAAAGTTGGACATACGGTTGTTCACAACGCCCTTGCCCACGATTGTGCCTTTCTTTTCGCCGTTGAAGGCTGTGGCGTCGTCCTTGTAGGAAACAATGCAATAATCCTCGTTATCTGTGGCAAAAACCTTCTTGGCTTTGCCCTCATACATTTGCTCTAATTTCTGCATAATTACCTCCCATGGCAATATAAATATTTTTACACATACATTATATAAAAAAAGAGGCGTTAAACAATTCTAATATAGAAAAATACGCAACTTTGGAAGGTTGTTTAGATTTTATAGCATTATGCCTGAATTTTTATATTATTTGACAATAATATTATTACTTGATTTTTAATAGGAATTGTTGTATAATATCAGGGCAATAAGCCGGTGTGATGGAATTGGCAGACGTAGCGGACTCAAAATCCGCCGGTAGCGATACCGTACCGGTTCGAGTCCGGTCACCGGCACCATAGTAATAGGGAGTACCATTCTGGAACTCCCTATTACTATTTTACAACCAAAGCAAGATTCTTTTTATTAATAATTGACCCTCTTCCGTCACGCCTTCGGCGCGACACCTTCCCCCAAGGGAAGGCTTTTTTGCCCTTGCAATAATAATAAAAATTTGATACAATGATAAAAATTTGTGAAGGGCGAGGAAATATGAAGCACAAGAATTTGATTGACCTCGAATATATGACAAAAGACGAGCTGGAGCAGACTATAAGACTCGCGGGCGTTATTAAGCAGCGTCCCGACGTCTACAAGCACGCCTGCGACGGCAAGATTATGGCTACGCTGTTTTATGAGCCGTCAACAAGAACACAGATGTCGTTCCAGACTGCTATGATGCGCCTCGGCGGCAAGACTATCGGCTTTGACAACCCGATGAACTCTTCCGTCGCCAAAGGCGAAAACCTGAAGGACACAATCGCGGTTGTGAGCGGTTACGCCGACATTATCGCTATGCGCCACCCGACGGAGGGTTCGGCAAAGGCGGCTTCGCTTTACAGTGATGTTCCGCTGATTAACTGCGGTGACGGCGGTCACTTCCACCCCACCCAGACGCTCACGGACGTTGTGACTCTCAGCTTTGAGAAAGGCAGGCTCGACCACCTTAAAATAGGTCTGTGCGGAGATTTGCTCAACGGCAGAACAGTCCACTCGCTGATTAAGACAATGAGCCATTTTGAAGGCAACAGCTTCGTTTTAATTTCCACAAAAGAATTAACCGTTCCCGATTACATAAAGGATATCCTCAATAAATCGGGCTGCGAATATACGGAAATCAACAACCTTAAGGACGCAATATCCGACCTCGACGTGCTTTATATGACTCGTATTCAGCGCGAGCGATTCGCCACAGAGGAAGAATACGAAAAGCAGAAGGGCGTGTTTGTGCTTGATATGGACAAGCTCAGCCTTGCCAAGGAGGATATGATAATTCTTCATCCGCTTCCGAGAGTTGACGAAATCGCGATTGAGGTTGACGACGACCCGAGAGCGTGCTACTTTAAACAGGCGCAGTACGGAATGTACGGCAGAATGGCGCTGATTGTGCTCCTGCTCAGAGAGGAAGGCGCGTTTGTGTTTGACCTTCCCGACCCGATTGAAAGCAAACAGCACAAGTGCCCGAATCCCAAGTGTATTACAAACGACCCGCAGCAGTTCTATCTGCCCAAGAATTTCTACAAAAAGAACGACAGAGTGTTCTGTGATTACTGCGACTATGAAGTTTAAAAAGGCTTCCCTCGCGAAATTCCCCAAGGGAGGGCTTTTTTATATTTTTATTGCCTTGTTATTGTAAACCGAGTAAATAATGACTTCCTTTACTTTCAGGTTCATTGTTTCCTCAAGGGCGGTTTTGTAGAGCTCAACCTGCTTGCGGTACATAGCGCCGAGCTTTTCGATATCCTTTACCCTGTCGGTTTTGTAGTCAACTATGACAACTTCGCCGTTCTCGATAAACGCGAGGTCAACGGCGCCCTGCATTATGATTTTGTGAGTTTTGAACTCGTCACAAATGTTCTCGTCATAATCTGAGGCGTTAATCTTTACCGTGAAGGTGTATTCCCTGAAGTACTCCTCGCTGTTTATAACACGACCTATTAGGCTACTGCTTAAAAATTCTTTTATAGAACTAAAGTCGAGCAGGTCATATTCTTCAGGCTGTAAGAATCCGGCGTTTACAAGCCTTTTGGCTTCGAGCTCGGGATTTGCTTTTGCCTTAATGAAATCGCAGTGCTCCATAAAGCTGTGGAACGCCTCGCCCCTTTGAGCGCCGCCTGATTTTTTGTCCTCCAGAAATTCGGGTTTGCGCAAAAGTTTGTTGAAAATCTTATTATCCTTATGCGAAAGCTCCGAGGCGCTTACCTTTTGAGGCAAGTTTATGAGGGGCTTGTTTTTATACTCAAATGACAGCCTTTCCTTGAACTTGCTTATAAACTCGGGATTTGGTTTTATCGCAGGTTTTTCCTGTTGAGTTGATACAGCGTCCGTGTCGGTTTCTTCATCCGATGGCAAGCCGACAACGCTCACGCTCCAAGGGCGGTATTCATGGCTGAAATTGGTGTAGTCAGGTTCAATGAACTTTCTAAGTCCTGTGCAGGACGGGTTAGCCAAAGCCGCAGTAAAGAGCCAATCCGAGAAGGAGTTGAACCGCTTTAATACATAGGGCGAAATCGGGTAGGACGGAATTTTCGACTCCAGTTTCGCTATGTAAGACTCGGGGTTCTGCTGAGCGGAAGTGATAATCAAACGCTCTCTGGCTCTTGTCAGAGCAACGTAAAGCACACGCATTTCCTCGGAGAGCTGAGAGTCTGTCATCATAAGCGACACCGCTTTGCGCTGAACGGTTTCGTACTTAATAAGGTTGTCAACATAACGTAAACCTACACCGCCGCGGCTGTTGATTACGATGTCGGAGGAAGTATCCTGCAAATTGAACTGAGTAGAAGTCGAAGCAAGAATACACACGGGGAACTCGAGCCCCTTGCTGGCGTGAACGCTCATAATACGCACAGCGTTTAGGTTATCAAGCCCGGGCTCATCGCCCGAATTGATAATCGTACCGTTATCCTTCATCTTATCCACAAAGTTAATAAAGGCGGTGAGCGTCTTGTAGCCGCTGCCCGCGTACTTAGAAGCGTACTCGCGCAAAAGATACAGGTTCTTTGAGGGCTTTTGATTCAACGCGGAATAAACCGAGTCAAAGCCTGTTTCGCTTAGAATAATGTTAATCAGCCTGTCCGCTGAAATGGTCGCGGCAAGCGAGCGCATTTTGGAGATAAAGGCGATGAACTCGCGGCACTTTTCATTTTGTCCGCCGTATTCCTTAACCGCAATATAAAGCGGAACACGCCGTTTTGAAGAGCGGATCTCAGCCATTTCGTCGGAGGTGAAACCGAACATCGGGCTCATAAGCACGGATAACAGAGGAATATCCTGAACTGGGTTGTCGATAACCCGAAGCAGGTTGAGTATAACCTTGATTTCGTTCTCCTCAAAGAAGTTGTTCTTTTCGGTGGAAATGACGGGAATCATATACTCCCCAAGAGTATTGGCAAAGGTTACGGCGCGGCGGGTGTCGCCCTTGGCGCTCCTGAGCAGGATTGCTATATCGCCGTATTCTATGTTTCTTGTTCCCTCTTTGTCGGTGACCTGAAGCTTTTCCTCAAGAACGAGCTTCTGGATTTTTTCGGCTATCCGAGCGGCTTCAAAGGCTTCCTTCTTTTCGTCCTCCTCTTTGTTTATGCCCGAGGTGTCAATAAGCATAAGCTCCATATTCGGGGCGCCGCTTTCTGGATAAGACGCGCCGCACACAAGCTTTTCCTCATCGTTGTACTCTATGCCGCCGAGCTCCTTTGACATCAAGGTTGAAAAAACAAAGTTGCACGCTTCAATTACACCTAGTCGGCTTCTGAAGTTTTTGTCGAGTATAATCTTGGCGGGATAGTCGGGGTTGTCCCTGTCGTAGCGCTTGCAGCTGTCCTTATAATCAATAAAAATCTCGGGCTTTGCCTGACGAAAGCCGTAAATGCTCTGCTTTACGTCGCCCACAACAAAGAGGTTGTCTCTGCGGTTGCTGATAGCCTTGAAGATGAGGTCCTGAGTGTCGTTGATGTCCTGGAACTCATCGACCATAATGAGGTCAAACTCCCTTGATATTTCCTCGGAAATATCGGTGAAAGTTATTTCATCGCCGCTTTTATCGCAGAGGAGCTTTACGGTCAGATGTTCTATGTCGGAATATGTGAGGAAATTCCTGTCCGCCTTGAGGTTGTCGTACTCAATAATAAACCTCTTAACGCAGGCAAAAAGAGCTTTTATTACAGGGTAGATCCTGTCGGTTTCAGCGTTGATATCGGAAATATCGGAGATAAAAACGGATTTAAGGCGATTGACTTCGTCCTTGTAGGTGTCACGAATGCTCTTGATGATATCGACAATATTATCCTCAATGTTCCTGAGCGTAGTAAATCTCTTGAATTTGAGGTTGTTCAGGCGCTCAAAAACGCCGTCCCAGTTATCACTCATAATCTCGGCGTTGATATTGTCGAGCGTCTTGAAATCATCGAGCAGAACATCGCGGACCTTTTCGATTTTGTCCGCGTCAAGAAGAGTGTCGGTGCCGAGATAGCCCTGACAGGTATCGACTAGCTCGAGGCAATAGAGCAGACAGTCACGGGCGTAGTCCATTATGTAGTTGAAATACGGTGAAGCGGCAAAACCGCCTGTCCCTGAAGCATAAAAGCTGAGAACACTGTCGAGATAATCCTCGGGAAACGGCAAAGCCGTGAGGAATCTGTAGATTTGTAAAATATACTTTTTGAGATTATCGTCGCCGCGGTGAGTGCATACCGCGGAAACAAGGTTGAGAAAATCCTCGTCGTTCTGCTGATAGAAATACTCGAGGGTGTTGTCAATAGCGTTGTTGATGAGGATATTCTGCTCTCCCTCCTCGGGAACGCTAAAATCCTGCTGAATTCCGAGTTTGTAAAAGTATCGGCGCACGAACTCTATACAAAACGAGTCGATTGTGGAAATCCTGGCGCTGTAAAGCAGGTGCTTCTGTGTAAGGAGATATTTGTTATAGGGGTCGTCTTTGAGCAGGCTGTCAATCGCGTTCTCTATTCTTGTACGCATTTCAAGAGTCGCGGCGCGCGTGAACGTAACAACAAGCATTTTGTCTATGGAGACAGGGTTGACCCTGTCGGTAACAGCCTCTATAATACGCTGAACAAGCACCGCGGTTTTACCCGAGCCTGCCGCTGCCGAAACCAAGACGTTTCCGCTTCGCGCGTCAACAGCGTCCTGCTGAGCGGGTGTAAATTGTAAATTACTCAACGCTCTCAGCTCCTTCCAGTGTCTTAAAAACTTCCTTTGCGTCAGCCTTGTCGAAATATCGGTAGCTGTCGCCGTATTTTCTCAGGCACACGCTGTCGTATGGGCAGTATTTGCAGCCGTTCTCGATACCCATTATCGGGCTCGCCTCTACCCTGCCGTCAAGCAGATTTTTGCCCATTTGAAGAATGGTATTGTCTATATGTTCAAAAATAAGGTTAAACTGAGCCTTGTCGGCGAGAGTTTCGCTGTACTTGTCGTCAATGAGCTTTTTGCTGAGCTTGATATAATCCCCGCTGTTATCCATACGGTTGATGACGTCCTCGTCGTTGAGCACAAGACCGTTCATTTTAAGCGAATCGCTGAACTTTTTGGGGATATCCTTTTCGCTGCTGTTGATTATGGGAGCGAAAGCGGGCATATAGAGAATTCCCGAGGGAATCAGCTTCTTGTTGTAATACTTCTCACCGTTCTGTCCTACGGCGCGCAGGTAAATCAGCATCTGCATATTAATGCCGTGGAGGATGTCCTGAAGCTTAAAGACCTTTTTGCCTGTTTTGTAGTCAACGATTCTTATATAATACTCGTCCTCGCTCTTCTCGCTGACATCTACCCTGTCTATAAAGCCGTTGACAGAAACGCTGTGCTCAGAGTCAATATCAATCTTGTAGGCGGGGATTTCTCCATCCGCGCCTATTTGAAGCTCAAAGTCAACTGGCTTGAAATCACTGTGCGAGAGCTGGATGATAAGCTGTTTTATAAGGGCGAAAGCATTCTGCTTGAGCCTGTCTACAAGGTTGAGGAACGAAGCGGGTTTATCCTCGAGTCCGCCGTAGAATTCATCGGTATAATTTCTTACAATACTGTCTACGGAAGATTTTATATTATCGTCGGATAAAGAATTAAGTACGGACTTGTTATGTTTCTTCAAAAAATTCTCTAGCACGTAGTGGACTACGTTGCCGACCTGGATAGCGTCAATCTCGGCGCTTTTGCGCTCCCTCACCCTCAGCCCGTAGTTGCAGAAATACCGGAAAGCGCAGAGGTTGTACTTCTCCAGCTGTGAGGCGGATATGTTCATATTTTTGCCGAAGAGGTTTTCGGCATTCTGTTTATTCTCGATTCTGAACGGCTTTTTGCTCAGCACGTTTTCGATACGACTGATATTGAGCCTGTAGAAATCAAGCCCGCTGAAATAGTCCTTTAAGGCGGAAATCTCGGCGGAGTTCTCACTGAATTTTTCAGCGAGATAATCGAAAGCCTGGCTCTCGCTGTAGAGCTCAAACGCTTCGTTAACGTCCATTGAGGTTGAGTGAACGCGATTCGGAAACAGCCTTTCAATCTCGTTGTAAATCTCGGACGGACGGAAGCTTTCGCCCGCGAAGCTGCCTGTGTAAAGGCTGACTATGAGCTTTTCGCTCGGAGAAGTCAGGGCGCAGTAAGCAAGATACTTTTCGTGAGCGGCAAGATATTCCAGACTGTCGGTGAGAGGAATATTGTTCTCAACCAAAATTCGGCGCTCCGTCTCGGAAAAAGCGCCCGCCGTCTTGGGGATAGACGGGAACAATCCGTCAACAGCTCCGATTACAAAAACAACCTTTTCGTCGCTCAGGCGCACGCGGTCGGCAACACCGACATTGACCTGATCCTGATAGGACGGAATGTCGCTGAACTGTATATCGCTTATGAGATAGTCAAGGTACTGCTTGTATTCCTTTAAATCTACAATATCCTCGCCCGCTGTCGCCACGAGCTTGTCAAGAGCCGCAGTGAAAAGGTTGTACACGCGGACTTCCTCGTCAGCTTCGGCTAAATAGCCCTCGCTTTGGAGCTTGTCGTAGAGCCTGTCTACCGAGCTCTCGAGATTATAGTCGGTCATCAATTCATAGAGAGCTTGTGAGATTGTTTTGACAGTTGCGCTCTTACAGGCGTTTTGAAATTTTATAAGAGGTTCAACAGCGTATTTTCGTGTAGCTTCAATGTCTTTGAGCTTTTTCTCGTCCTCGCTCGTGAGCTTTTCAAAGCCAGAGGGATTGGAACAAAACTCCTTTTTGAGAGCGGAGCGGTCAACGTTCCAGGTGAAAAGATAATTTTCGAAATCCGAAATCTCAACTTCGGTTAAGTCAAGCAGTTCCGTCTTGAGCATTGAGAGGAGCTTTTCACGCTCAAAGCCGTAGATTACGCACTCGAGAGCGGAGCAGATGAAGCGGATAACGGGGCGATTAAAAACATCCTTGGGGACGTTCATAAAGTAAGGGATTTCGAACTTGTCGAAAGCCGTGTCGAGAACACCGCTGTACGGCGCGATGTTTCGGCAGATTACGGCGATATCACTGTAATTGCAGCCGCTGTCCACAATCAAACTCTTGATTTTACGCGCGACGAATGAAGCCTCGCGATAGATGTCGGAAGCTATGAAGGTTTCGACTCGGTCGGTCTTTTCGGTATAAACCGCGTCGTTTGATTTTAACGCGTATTTTTCTATAAAAGAAATTTCCTCACAATCAGAACGCTTAATCTTGCTTAGAATAATATCGGGTTTAACCTCGATAGAGTTTCGCTTGGCTATGCGTTTAATCAGCTTATATGTACGCTCGGTTGTGGAAAAAACGTCGCTGTCCTTGAACTCAATGTCGAGGTTGAGCGTGACATAAAAGTCCTTTGAACGACGCATAAGAGTAGAGATGATTTCCAGCTGCTGATATGTAAATCCGCTGAAAGAATCCACAACAACTGTATAATCCTCAAACAAAAAATTTTCGCTGAGGATTCTGTTCAGGCTGTTGAGGTTGTCGAGCGGGTCGATATATGTGCCCGAGAGAATAGCGTCATACGCCTCAAGCACCAGTGAGGTTTCACTTAGCTTTCGCCTGAGGGTTTCGCTCTCTATATTCTCGCTCGCCTCGGCTATTATTTCGGGGGTGATGTTGTCCTTCCTCCACTCCGAGAGTGAGTGAAGCATCAGCTCCAGCACGGACTTGCGCGTCTTAGCCGAAGCGAAAAAGTTGAGGTTATCCTGACACTCTTTAATAGCCTTGGTGAGGATTATCCTGCGGACGCCGTCGTCGATTACGTTGCGCGGGATGTTGCCCGTTTGCTTGAACACAAAGTCGCACAAGCGGTTAAAGCCGAACACTTTTACGTCGCGGGAAGCCCCCGCTCCCAGTATGTTCAGGAACGCTGTTTCGGTCTCGAATGAGTTCTGGTCTGGCACAAGCATTAAAAGCTTTGTGTCGCCTTGTTTTCTCAAATCAGAGAGTATATTTACGGCTCGTGTTGTCTTACCGCTGCCGCTTTTTCCGAGAATAATTTGTAACATAACAGACCTCAATTAGTTTTATTGAAATTATAATAACACACAAGATGTCCCATAAAAAGGTCTATGAGAATAATGACGAAATTTTAACAAAATACTCCACTATCTTAAATTTCAGTTCATAGCCCTCGTCGGTCATAATGCGGTACTGATTATCTGTAGTCTTTGATTTGAGCGCGTCGTAGTCGGTACTCACTCCCACACACATTGACGGGTACATTACGCACCACCAGTTGTGACCTTCGCCTTTACCGATGGTAATTCTCAGCGCGTTGTACATTCCTGAGGGCATTGTGATTTTTCCGTAGTGGCGGGTGTTAAAATACATTCTTTTAATCTCCGCTTTGACTGGATAGCTGTAACCGCTGCGCTTAACTTCACGCGCGGCGACGTCGGCTATTGTCTGGAGATTGTCGTTAGTTAGAGTTTCAGCCTTTATAAGACTGTCGGCGCTTTTGTACAGGCTCTCGGTGTATTCGAGCACCTTGTCGCGGACTTTAAGCTTTAAATTCTGGTCAGCCTTGCTGTCGGAATTAGCGAGGATATGGAGCCTGAACACCTCAGTGCTGATGTCTGAACACTCCGCGGAGAACGGAATAATTGAGAATAATAAGCACACAGCCATAGCCGCGCATAGTGATTTGATAAAAAGTTTCATAAACAGCCTCCTATATTAGCCTTCCCTTGAGGGGATACTAACTGACGTTTGAAAGGAGCACCAAGCTTTCCCTTGGGGGAAAGTGGGCAAATCGCTTGCGATTTGGTCGATAGAGGGTCCATTATTAAAATGCTCGGTATATCTCACGTCAAATTGTAAGCCCGTTTACAAGTGGACCCTCTCCCGCCTCCCGATGGTCGGCACCCTCCCCCAAGGGAGGGCTTACTTCTCAACAAAAAGAAAAAACCTGCCTACACACTGAGTATAGGCAGGATAAAACTTTTTATTCAATTACCGCGCAGCCCTCTTTGACGGGTTCACAGAGGAACACTTCCTTGTAATCCTTTTTGAGCGCTTGCAGGCACTTCCCGGCTTTCTTTTCGCTGTTGAAAACTGCGAACACCGCCGAGCCCGAACCGCTCATACAGGCGCCGAGAGCCTTGTTTTTGAGCATTACTCTCTTTACGTCCTTGATTTCCTCCAAGTCGAGCGCTATCTCAAAATCGTTGAGCATACAGGAGGTTACCATCCAGATATCACGGGCGTAAATCGCCTTGACCATCTCGGCGGTGAACTCGGGATGAGTGAGGTTGGCGGAGTCAATTTTAGAATACGCCTCGGCGGTGGACACGCTGACCTCGGGCTTGCAAATTACAATTTTGCAGCGAGGTATGGAAATCATCTTTTTGAGCTTGGTACCTGTGCCGCTGGCGAGCCTTGTGCCCCCGATTATGCAGAAAGGCACGTCCGCGCCGACGCGCTCGCCTATCTCGCACATTTCCTTTTCCTTTAGGTGTGTAGAAAACAGCTTATTGAGAGCCACGATAACAGCCGCTCCGTCAGCTGAGCCTCCCGCGAGTCCCGCCTGAGTCGGGATGTGTTTTTCTATGGTAATTATAATGCCGCGGTTCTCTGTTTCAGTGTATTTGAAGAAAGCCGCGGCGGCTTTGTACGCGATATTCCTCTCGTCGCAAGGCACGCCCTCGTAGTCACAGCGGATTTCGATATCCTTTGAGTCAGTGGTCTCAACCGTAACATAGTCATAAAGACCTACAGCCTGCATTACCATACTCACGTCGTGATAACCGTCGGGACGGCGGCGCAGAACGTCGAGCGACATATTAATCTTGGCGGGAGCCTGAACTTTAACCTTCACTTTTAAGCTCCTCTACAAATTCCTCAATGCGCTTTAACGCGGTTTTGATATTTTTCAAAGACTGAGCGTAGGAGATTCGTACATAGCCCTCTCCGCACTCGCCGAAAGCCGTACCGGGCACAACGGCTACGCGCTTTTCCTGTACAAGACGTGTGGCGAACTCGTCGCTTGACAGCCCGGTGGAGCGGATGCACGGGAATGTATAGAAAGCGCCCAGAGGCTCAAAGCAGGTCAAGCCGATTTCGTTTAGCTTGCCGACAATAAGCCTGCGGCGGATATCGTAATCGTCGCGCATCATAGCTACGTCGTTATCGCCGTTTTTGAGCGCCTCGATAGCCGCGTACTGGGCTGTTGTGGGCGACGACATTATACCGTACTGGTGAAGCTTGGTAATGTGGTCGATTATCTCCTTGGGACCGAGCACATAGCCAAGACGCCAGCCCGTCATAGCGTACGACTTTGAAAAACCGCTGACAACGAGAGTTCTCTCCTTCATACCGTCAATCTCGGCTATGGAAACGTGGTGCTTTCCGCCGTATGTAAGCTCTCCGTAAATCTCGTCGGAAATCACAAAGAGGTTGTGCTTTATGATAACTTCGGCTATCTTCTCCAAATCCCCGCGCTCCATAATAGCGCCTGTGGGATTGTTCGGGAAAGGCAGAACAAGCGCCTTGGTCTTATCTGTTACAGCCTGTTCAATCTCCTCGGGCAGAAGCCTGAAGTTGTTCTCCTGCCTGGTCTCGATGATAACGGGTCTGCCGCCCGCCATAGTTGTGAGCGGTTCATAGCACACGAAAGCGGGCTGAGGAATAAGCACCTCGTCGCCCTCGCTCACAACAGACCTGAGGCACAAATCGATACCCTCGCTGCCGCCTACGGTAACGAGAACCTGACTGTCGGGGTTATATTCAACATTAAAGCGTCTTTTGTAATAATCACAAATCGCCTTTCTCAGCTCTATAAAACCACGGTTGGGCGAGTACCAGGTTTTGCCGCGCTCGAGCGAGACAATACCCGCCTCGCGGATATGCCAGGGCGTCTGAAAATCAGGCTCGCCGATGGACAGGGATATTACGTTGTCCATTTCGACGGCTATATCGAAAAACTTTCGTATCCCCGAAGGCTTGACGCTGCTTATTTTATCGTTAATAAAATTCTGATAATCTATCACAGAACCATACTCCTTCTGTCGGTGGAGTCCTCGTCAACGAGCGAGACTCCGCCCAGCTTATAGGTTTTGAGCATAAAGTGTGTAGCTGTCGCCACAACTCCGTCTACGCAGGAAATTTTACGCGCGACGAACGACGCGACGTCCTGCATAGTCTCGCCGTTTACGATTACGGCAAAGTCATAGGAGCCCGCCATAAGATAGAGCGTACGCACTTCCTCGAAAGACATAATCTTTGTGGCTATGGAGTCAAAGCCTGTCTCTCTCTCGGGTGTAACCTTAAGGTCGATTATCGCCGTAACGCCCGCGTCGGGAACCTTATCAAAGTCGATAATAGCCTGATAGCCTTTTATGACGCCTGTCTGCTCATACTCTTTAATCTGAGCTGTGATATAGTCCTCGGGTTCGCCGAGCATAAGAGAGAGCTCCTTGGTGGTAAAGCTTGAGTTTTCTCTGAGTATTTCAAGTAATTTGTCCATTTTATCCTCCAAAACATATAGTGCTCTTATAAATTGCGGCGCAGCCGCCACATTCACTGACCACTGACTACTGATATTATACCGTCTGTAAGACGTGATTGTCAACTTTAGCTTCAAGGCAAGCGCATACCGCTACGCCTATACACAACAGCTCGTTGTGCTCACAGTTGACGATGAGCTCATAGCCGTCGTCATTAAAGCGTCTCGCGAAGGTCGCCGCGACGGAGTTGTCGGCTTCCATAATGTCAAATGATTTTGCGAAAAAGTCGCCTCTTATATGCCACGACATTCCGTAAAACCAGCAGTAGGACTTCTTGGGGTTAATCAGAAACCTGATTGTCCTCTCACACGACACAAGGGTATAGGTTCTGAGAGCGGGCAAAAGTATCCTCTTTATCTTAAGTAAGGTTTTGCCCTTCAAGTCGCAAAGAACAATGTGACTTTTTGCGCTTTTGACATAGTACTTGTTTTTGCCGAGTTCATCAAGCACCGCGAACATTGCCCCGTCAACCGTCTTGTCCCTTTTTATAAATAATTTCATAAAAATCACCGCTATTATTATAAGCGCAAATAAACGCTATTATTTAAGCGAAAAAAGAAATGTATCACAGATTCCTCTATGATACATTATAAATCAAAATTATTAAATATACAATAGTTAAATCATATGTTTAGGAATGCGGTGCTTGTTAATGTTGTAATACGAATCCTCCATAGGCTCGTATTTGTTGAGGTACATACCCGTCTGACCTATCATATACCAGAACCACATTACCATAAAGCTGATGTCGAACAGCAGCGCTTTCTCAAAGAGCGAATACACAAGATATCCGCAGCAGAAGGCGAACAGGCAGGGCAGAATATCCTGAGAATCCGCCTTTTGTCTTTTGAACAGATTGGAAACCGTGTGTTTGCCGAAGCGCACTCCGAATATAGCGAAGAGTACAAAACCCAGAATACCCGACGACACCAGTATCGTCAGATAGCCGTTGTGCAAATCGTGATGGTGGTAGTTGAACGCGAGCGTACCGCTGAGATACTCCTGACTGAACAGAATGATATTACCGCTGCCGATACCGAAAAGCGGCGAAATCTTGAACAATTCAATACTTTCCTTAATCAGCTTGGCGCGTCCGCTGTCCAGATTAGCGTTCTGATGCTCGAATGTAATATCCTCCTGAGCGCTGAGCGCCTCGTCAGAAAGCTGAGAAGTGGAGATGAGCGAAGACACCGCCTTCTGGCATACAACACGGGTAAGATAAGCCGCGCCGACAATATATACGCACGCCAGCAGAAGCGCCAGAGATTTAACCATAATCTGCTTGAAGTTCATACGGGCGGGGTTGGAGAAAAAATAGAACACAATTGTAAAAATCACATAGCAGATAAACAATACAAACGAAGCGTTGGAATCGCAAAGAAGAAGCGAGAACAGGTTAACCGTAAGGCACACCGCCAGAACAATACGGCTGACTCTGGGCTTTTTAGCCTGAGCGATAAAGTCGTGCTTTGAGATAATGTGACAGCAAACAATAGACACAACCGAAACAAAGCCGAGCATATTCGGGTTCATAAACAGTCCTGTATAACGGTTCTCAAAAATGATGAACTTGATGATGTAGATGTTCTGCCACGAGAACTCAAACTTCACGCGGCACATCAAGAGAATAAAGCCGATTACACCGACTATGGAAGTGGCGTAAATGATGAACTTGCAGACCTTGTACAGCTCCGCCTTGGGGTTTAAGCCCTCCTCTGTTTGCATACCGTAGAAGATGAAGAAGCATATGCCGACGTGGAAAAACATAATTATGCTGTAAATCGTACCCAGCGAAAGGTGAATCATAATGGTGATGATATTGAGTCCCATAAACGCCAGAAGCCAGATGGAAAACCTCATCTTCCTCAGGCAATGCTGGCTGATTAGCTTGCGGAAAGTGAGCCTTAATCCCCAGAAAAACATAAACACCAAAACAAGATACGCGGGGATTTGTATAAAAGACAGATTTGTAAAGAAAAGAACAGCAATATAACAGAACCTGAAAAACGACGGGTCGTTCTTCAACGCTTTTTGTTTCATCCGTTCTCCCTCCTTACTGTTATTACAAATATTTATGCCCCGTGATTAGTGGAATAGAACCTCACTGACTGTTTTCAGCATTAAATATATATCGGTTTTAAAGTCGAATGATTTTAAATAGAGCAGGTTGTAGTGCATTTTTTTGGGGAGGATTATTCCCACATAATCCTCGTCGACACTTTGGCTCATTTCGAGCATTCTGTCCTCGTTCTTGAACTTTATGCTGGCGAGGCTCGTTATACCCGCGGGCATAAGCAAAGTGGCGTACATAGTCTGGGTGTAGGAGTTGACATACTTGGGAACCTCGGGTCGTGTTCCGACAATGCTCATATCGCCCTTGAGAACATTGAACACCTGAGGCAGCTCGTCAAGGCGGTACTTCCTGAGAAAATGGCCAACGCCCGTGATTCTCGGGTCTTTTGCCGAGGTGACTAGCGCGCCGAGCTTGTCAGCGTTTACAACCATAGTCCTGAACTTGTAGATGTTAAACTTTCGGTTATAGGTGGTAACCCTGACCTGCTTGTACAATACAGGACCTTTAGAAGTAAGCTTTACACAAAGAGAAATAATGATAATCGGGATTATAAGAATAACAAGCAGAATAAGTGAGATTGTAACGTCCAGAATTCTCTTTGCTCTCAGACTGCTCTTTTTATTTTTTAGTATATTATAATATTTTTTTACAGCGTCGTTTTGGAACTCCTCAGGGAGCTCCTCAAAAGGCAGCAACATATAATCCTCCGGAATATACAATATTATTCCACATTAATATTCTAAAAAATATTCTAACAGATTATATATCAAAATAATAAATAATTCAAGACTTTTTTACATATTATTATAAATATATTAAATTATATAAAATAAGCCGTTTTCAGATACAACGAAAAAACCGACGGGGTTAACCGTCGGCTTTCTTAGGTAATTTTATGGAGTAATCAAAACTTTCTCTCTCTTTTTAGCTTAATCTTATTTTAACACAAAACTATAAAATGTCAACAGTTTTTTTTAGTCTTTTTATAAATTTATATCAAATTTGGTAAAAATGACAAATTATAATGCTTGACGTGAGCGTTTAGTTGTTGTAATATTATATATGAAAGCAGGTTTGTATATGAACAACGAATACTCTCCCGACCTTATCACACTGCTTGATGACGATAATCGGGAACACAACTTTGAAATACTTGACATCATCGAAGAAAACGACACTCAGTATTACGCGCTGATGCCTGTGTACGAAAACAGCTCGGATATGCTCTACTCAAGCGGCGAGTATATCATCCTCGAAAACACCAGCGACAACGGCGAGGATATCTTGCTTGAGGTTGAGGACAGAGAGCTGAAGAACAGACTTTCAGAGATATTTGAAGAACGTTTCAACGATATGTTCTATGAGAATTAGTAACCGGCAGTCAGCAGTCAGCAGTCAGTTGTTCACGCTGTCATTCTGAGGAGCAAAGCGGCGAAGAATCTCCTTCCTCCTTTTTCCTTTCTCCTTTCTCATTTCTCATTTCTCCTTTCTCATTTCTCCTTTCTCGTTTCTCATTTCTCATTTCAAACTCTCCTGCCTGACGCGTGTATGCGATCAAAATAACCCTACAACTTTTTATTTGGGAGCTTAGCTCTTTTTATGGTGTGCAGACCTCCCGCTGATCGCGGACGCTGGGAGTACTAAAGTAAAAAGGCGGCGCCCACCTGTCCTTTGGTAGGCAGGTTATTGTTTATCGCTTACGCTCAGGCGGGAATTTTTATTTACTTATCCATTACGTTGTTTTTCCTTACTTTGCGTACCGCAAAATCAGAAAACACCGCTATTTCACTTACCACTTTCCACTTACCACTTTCCACTTACCACTGGAGGTTAATATGAAAATATCTGTTTTGGGCACAGGACGCTGGGGCAGCTGCATTGCCTGGTATCTTGACAAAATCGGCAACGAGGTCGCTTCTTTCGGGCTGAAGGACGCGCCCGATTTTCAGGCGCTTTATAACAATCACAAGAACGACTACCTCACCTTCCCCGAGAGCATAGAAGTAACTCCTGACCTTGAATACGCGGTCACCAGAGCGGAGATTATTGTAATATCAATTTCCTCTCAGCACCTGCGCTCGTTTATGAAGGATATTACAAAGTACAACGTTGACGGCAAGACTTTTGTGCTGTGTATGAAGGGCGTCGAAGCCGACACGGGCAAAAGGCTCAGTGAGGTTGTCGGAGAATTTGTGGACGAAAGCAAAACTCCGATAGCCGTATGGGTAGGACCCGGGCACCCTCAGGACTATGTCAAGGGTATTCCGAACTGTATGGTAATTGACAGCGACAATATAGAAGTAAAAGAAAAGCTTGTTAAGGAATTTACATCTGACCTTATCAGATTCTACATAGGTACGGACTTAATCGGAAGCGAAGTAGGCGCGGCGGCTAAGAACGTTGTAGGTATTGCCGCGGGATTTCTCGACGGGCTTCATATGACGTCGTTAAAAGGCGCTTTGATGTCCAGAGGAACGCGTGAAATCGGCAGGCTTATCAAGGCTATAGGCGGCAACGAAATGAGCGCCTACGGGCTTTGTCACCTCGGCGACTATGAGGCTACACTCTTCTCGCCCTGGAGCCACAACCGCAAGTACGGCGAGGATTTAGCTCAGGGCAAAAAATTCGACAAGCTCGCCGAGGGCGTTATGACCTCAAAGGCTCTCAAAAAGCTAGCCGACGAAAACAACGTCGAGGTTCCCATCGTTACGGGCGTATATAACGTCCTGTTTGAGAACAAGGAAATCAAGGACGAGCTGGGCAAGCTGTTTATGAGAAATGTAAAATCAGAGTTCTGATTTTACATTTCAGTTGAAAGTTGACAGTTGATAGTTGAAAGTTAATACGTTAACAAAATTTTAAAATAAATTAAACGGAACCTCTCTCGGGAGAAGTTCCGTTGTTTTTTTTATTTACTTATTCGCCTGACTGCAACTTTCAACTATCAACTATCAACTTTCAACTATTAATCATTGAGCGCAGCTCACTGATTAATACATTCCGCCCATATCGGGGTTAGGCATTGGAGAGGGGTTTTCTTCCTTGATGTCGGCTACGAGCGACTCAGTGGTGAGCACCATACCGGCTACGGAAGAAGCGTTCTGGATAGCGGAGCGTGTAACCTTTGTCGGGTCAACGATACCCGCCTTGACCATATCGGTGTATTCCTCGGTAAGAGCGTTGTAGCCGTAGCCCTTCTTGCCGGACTTCTTGATGTTCTCTACGATTACGGAGCCCTCAACGCCCGCGTTCATAGCAATCTGACGTACGGGAGCCTCGAGAGAGTTGAGCACAATCTGAGCGCCTGTCTTTTCATCGCCTGAGAGAGTCTCGATATACTTCTCAACCTCGGGGATAGCGTTCATAAGCGCAACGCCGCCGCCCGCTACGATACCTTCCTCAACAGCTGCCTTTGTAGCCGCGAGAGCGTCCTCGATGCGGAGCTTTTTCTCTTTCATTTCAATCTCTGTAGCGGCGCCTCCCTTGATTACAGCTACGCCGCCGGCGAGCTTGGCGAGACGTTCCTGAAGCTTTTCGCGGTCGAAGTCAGAGGTTGTGGTCTCAATCTGAGAGCGAATCTGACCGACACGAGCCTTGATAGCCTCCTGATCACCGTTTCCGTCAACGATGATTGTGTTCTCCTTGTCAACCTTAACCTGACGGGCTGTGCCGAGCTGGTCGAGGGTAACGTCCTTGAGCTCAAGACCGAGCTCGGATGTGATAACGGTACCGCCTGTGAGAATGGCGATATCCTGAAGCATTTCCTTGCGTCTGTCGCCGAAGCCCGGAGCCTTAACGGCAACGCTGTTGAGTGTGCCTCTGAGCTTGTTGAGAACGAGGTTTGTGAGAGCGTCGCCCTCTACGTCCTCGGCGATAACGAGGAGTTTTCTGCCGCTCTGAGCTACAGGCTCGAGAATCGGAAGGAGCTCCTGAATAGAGCTGATTTTCTTATCTGTGATGAGGATGAGGGGCTCGTCGAGCTCCGCGACCATTTTCTCTGTATCTGTTACCATATAGGGAGCGATGTAACCGCGGTCGAACATCATACCCTCAACAACCTCGCTGTAGGTTTCGGCGGTCTTGCTTTCCTCTACGGTGATAACGCCGTCTGTGCTGACTTTCTCCATAGCCTCGGCGATGAGCTTGCCGATAGTCTCGTCGGCGGAAGAAACTGTCGCTACACGAGCGATATCCTCAGTGCCCTCTACCTTTTTGCTGTTGTCGGCGAGAGCCTTTACGGCAACGTCAACCGCGCCCGCGATACCCTTTTTGAGAATCATCGGGTTTGCGCCCGCCGTGACGTTCTTCATACCGTCTGTGATGAGCGCCTGAGCGAGCAGAGTCGCTGTGGTTGTGCCGTCGCCCGCGACGTCGTTTGTTTTAATTGATACTTCCTTAACGAGCTGAGCGCCCATATTCTCGAAAGCGTCGTCGAGCTCAATTTCCTTGGCGATAGTCACGCCGTCGTTAGTGATTAAAGGAGCGCCGAACTTCTTGTCGAGCACTACGTTTCTGCCCTTGGGGCCCAGTGTAATTTTAACTGTGTCGGCGAGCTGGTCGATACCGCTTTTCAAAGCTTTGCGAGCGTCCTCGCCGTATGCAATCTGTTTAGCCATAAAATATTACCTCCGAATATAAATTCTAACCTTATAAGCTTTCCCCTGGGAAATTCCCCTGCAAGGGGAAATGTCGGCAACGCCGACAAAAGGGAAACCGTCTCCCGCTAGGGAAAAAGTGGGCAAATCGCTTGCGATTTGGTCGATAGAGGGTCCACTTGCTAAATGTATTATTTCTAACGTAAGATTTAGCGAGCATTTTGTCGTGGGGACCCTCTCCCGTCACGTCTTCGACGTGCCACCCTCCCCCAAGGGAGGGCTTTATTTTCTTACTCCACTGTCGCTAAAACATCCGACTGACGAACGATTGTGAATTCCTCGCCGTCGATTTTAACCTCTGTACCGGCGTACTTTGAGGCGATTACCTTGTCGCCCTCTTTAAGGTACATCTCAACCTTTTCGCCGTCTACCACTCCGCCGGGTCCGACAGCCACTACTGTAGCGAACTGGGGCTTTTCCTGAGCGGATGATGTGAGGATAAGTCCGCCGACGGTCTTTTCCTCGGCTTCCTCAACCTTTAAAACCACACGGTCGAGCAATGGTTTGATAGTCATATATGATTCCTCCCTAAATAAAATTACAATTAATTAGCACTCAATTATCCCGAGTGCTAAATATATTATAGCGCGTTTTCCAAAAAAATCAAGTGAATTTTGACTTTTTTTGACTTACAAAAATAAAAATTTGTATATAACCGATTTATATTCCCGCGCAGGGACAGCTCTCCGCGGCTGTCCGCTCACTTCCTACATATCACACGTTGTTTAAAATCGCTTCGCGATACTCCCTTTTGTCGGCGTTGCCGACATTTCCCCTAAAAGGGGAATTTCCCAAGGGAGGGCTTTCTTACCACTTCCCACTTCCCACTTCCCACTTACCTTACCACTTACCACTAAAAAAAGGGAGCCCGAGACGGACTCCCCTACAATTTGTATTACATTTTCTTAACGTCGTCGTCGGTCATAATCTTGAAGCCCTTGGAGCTGAGAAGCTTTTCGGCGGCGTCGTTGTCGTCAACTCTGAGTACAACGTAAGCGTATTTCTTTGAAACAGAAATGAAAGCGTACATATAGTCCAGGTTTATACCGTTGTCGGCGAGAAGCCTTACAGCCTTGGCGAGTCCGCCTGGCTCGTCGTCAACCGCTACGCCTACGACCTCGGTTACAGAGAGGAAAAGGTTCTTGTCGGCGAGCTTCTGCTTGGCTGAGGGAGCGTCGTCAACAATCATTCTTACGATGCCGAACTCCTGAGTATCGGCTACGCACATAGCGCGGATGTCTATGTTTTCCTCGGCGAGAGCGTCTGTGATAGTCGCCAGAGAGCCTTCGATATTTTCAACAAAAACAGATAATTGTTTAATAGCCATAATAATTTCCATAGCCTTTCCGCCCACAAGATTGTTATTAAAATTGTGTACACAACCTTATCGTGGGCAGATAAGGCGTGTATGGAAATTTCAGTCATCGCTCGTTGTTTTGCAGGAACAAACTGAGCGGACAATATAAATCTTGATAGTGTGATTTATCACACTATTTCTCCTTATACATTGATACCAAGTCTCTTACGCTTGTCTATAACGCGGACAGCCTTGCCCTCACTGCGCTGGATTGACTTGGGAGCGACGAGGTGAACCTTGGGGTTGATGCCGAGCATAGCCTTGATGGCGCCCGCGAGAGCCTTCTCCTTCTCAGCCATATCCTTGACCTTATCGGAGAAGTCGCCTTCCTTAGCCTCTACATAAACGTCGAGAGTATCGCTGTTGTTTACGCGGTCAACCATAATCTGGTAGTTGGGAGCGTAGCCCTCGTTGAGAAGCACCGCCTCAATCTGGCTCGGGAATACGTTAACGCCGCGGATAATCATCATATCGTCACTTCGTCCCATAGGCTTGCACATCTTGATGAATGTACGTCCGCAGGAGCATTTCTCACGTGTGAGTACACAGATGTCGCGTGTTCTGTAACGGAGCAGCGGGAAAGCTTCCTTGTCGAGAGCGGTGAACACGAGCTCGCCCTTGGAGCCCTCGGGGAGAACCTCGCCCGTGTCGGGGTCGATAATCTCGGCGATAAAGTGGTCCTCGTTTATATGCATACCTGTCTGTTCAGAGCATTCGAAAGCGACGCCCGGTCCGCAGGTCTCCGTGAGTCCGTAGATATCGTAAGCCTTGATACCGAGAGCCTTTTCGATATCGCGGCGCATTTCCTCTGTCCACGCCTCAGCGCCGAAGATACCAGCCTTTAGCTTGTTGTCCTCGGGCTTATAGCCCATTTCCTTGAGGGTTTCGCCTATGTAAGCGGCGTATGACGGAGTACAGCAGATGATTGTAGCGCCGAGGTCGTTCATAAACATAATCTGGCGCTCGGTGTTGCCGCTGGACATCGGAAGAGTCAGGCAGCCGACCTTGTGCGAGCCGCCGTCAAGTCCCGCGCCGCCCGTGAACAGACCGTAGCCGTAGCAAACCTGAACAACGTCCTCGTCAGTACCGCCAGCCGCAACGATAGCTCTGGCGCACATCTCGTTCCAGATGTCGATGTCGTGCTGAGTGTAGAACGCTACAACACGCTTGCCTGTTGTGCCTGAGGTCGAGTGAATACGCACGCAGTTCTTAAGGTCTGTGGCGAGAAGCCCGTAGGGATAGCCCTCGCGTAAATCCGCCTTTGAGAGGAACGGAAGCTTGTGCAGGTCCTCGAGACCTTTGATGTCGTCGGGAGTTACGCCCTTCTCGTTCATCTTGTCGCGGTAGTACTCAACGTTGTCGTAAACGTACTTGACGATATTTACGAGCTTTTCAGCCTGCATTTCCTTGATTTTTTCGACAGGCATTGTTTCAATGTCTTTCTGAAAATAGTTTTCCATTGGTATCATTCCTTTCCCATTAAAATTGATACTTTTTAAGCCTCCCTTTATTAAGGGAGGTGGCACGCCGCAGGCGTGACGGTGGGATTTTACATATAACAAATATCGCTCTGATATATAACTCAATCCCCCTTGAAATCAACAAGTTGATTTCTTTCCCCCTTTAGCAAAGGGGGACTTTGTTTTTAAAAGTTATATCCAAGCTCAAACGCCTTATGATTTATTTCAACAAACTGAGGCTTTACGCATTTTTCGATAGCCGCCTGCCATTTTTCGACGGGGATGTCAAAATACTTGGCGAGCCTGCCCATAAGCACAATGTTGCACGCCTTTGAGGAACCCGCCTCATTGGCGAGCGAGAGCGCGTCTATTCCGTCCACGTTCACGCCCTTCTGAGCCATTGTGTCTAAAATATCCTCGGGATAGGTTTTTGCGCCGATAATTACGGGCATAGGGTCAATCTGCTGGGTGTTGACGATAACCGTACCGTCCTTTTTGAGCTTGTCCGCGTAGCGAGCCGCCTCGAGCTTCTCAAAGCTTACGATAAAGTCAGCCTCGCCGTCCTCGATAACGGGAGAATAAACCTTGTCGCCGAAGCGGACATATGTGACAACCGAACCGCCGCGCTGGCTCATTCCGTGAACCTCGCTTACTTTAACGTCGTAACCCTCATCCACGAGGAGACGTCCCAAAAGCTTACTGGCGAGCAGCGAACCCTGTCCGCCTACGCCTACTATCATAATATTCTTTGTTTCCATACTCAGTCTACCTCACTTTCGAAAGCGTCAAAAGCGCAGAGCTGTTCACAAACTCCGCATCCAACACAGAGCGTCGGGTCTACAACGGCGTGATTGTCCTTGAAGCTGATTGCGGGACAGCCGAACTTCATACAGCGCTTGCAGCTCTTGCATTTCTCGGGGTTGACGTGAAGCGGTTTCTTAGGTTTGACATACTTGAGCAGTACGCAAGGTCTGCGGGAAATGATTACCGATGGCTCTGCCTTAGCCATTTCCTCTTTGAGCACTTTTTCGCACTCGGCAAGGTTGTAGGGGTCTACAACTCTTACGGAGTTGATGCCGATGGAATGGCACAAATCCTCGAGATTAACCTTGCCCGCGGGGTCGCCCTTGATTGAGTAGCCCGTGGTGGGGTTCTGCTGGTGGCCTGTCATACCCGTGATTGAGTTATCTAAAATAATTACAGTCGAATTTGACTGGTTATAAGCAATGTTGATAAGTCCCGTAACACCGGAGTGCATAAAGGTTGAGTCGCCGATTACGCAGACGGTTTTCTTCTCACACTCCTCACCGCCCGCTACATTGAAGCCGTGGATGCCCGAAACGGAAGCGCCCATACAAAGCGTCATATCGAGAGCGTTGAGGGGCGGCGCCATACCGAGCGTGTAGCAGCCGATGTCGCCGAGAACGGTGACCTTGTTCTTGGCGAGCACATAGTACATACCTCTGTGGGGACAGCCCGCGCACATCATAGGAGGACGAACGGGGATATCCTCGTCGAGCTTTACGCTGAATTTATCCTCCAAGCCCAAGGCTTTGGAGATGGTTTTCTGCGAGAACTCGCCTGTGATTGAGAATATATCCTTGCCGACAACGTCAACGCCTATGTTTTTGCAGTGGGTTTCGACAATCGGGTCGAGCTCCTCAACAACATAAACCTTGTCAAGCTTTGAAGCAAAGTCCCTGATGAGCTTGACGGGAAGCGGGTTGATGATACCGAGCTTTAACACGGAAACAGTATCGCCGAAAACCTCCTTAACATACTGATAGGATGTGGAGGACGTGATGATACCGAAGTCCTTGGAGCCGTCGCCTTCCTCAACTCTGTTAAGGGGTGAGGTTTCGGCGTACTCCGTGAGCTTCTGAGTTCTCTCCTCCACAAAAGGATGGCGGCGGATTGCGTTAGCGGGCGCCATAATGTACTTTTGAGGAAGCTTTTGATACTCTTTGTCTGTATCTGTGAGGGGTTCTCTGGTCTCTACAATACTCTGTGAGTGAGCAACACGGGTGCACATCTTGAGCAGTACGGGAGTGTCGAACTCCTCGGAAATATCAAAAGCCGCGCGCGCGAAGTCGTAAGCCTCCTGAGAGTCGGAGGGCTCGAGCATAGGAACCTTTGAGGCTATAGCGTAATGACGGGAATCCTGCTCGTTCTGGGACGAGTGCATACCCGCGTCGTCGGCTACGCAGATTACCATTCCGCCGTTAATGCCTGTGTAAGACATTGTGAACAGCGGGTCGGCGGCTACGTTTAAGCCCACGTGCTTCATACAGCATGATGAACGCTTGCCGTTAAGAGACGCGCCGAAAGCCGCCTCGGCGGCAACCTTCTCGTTGGGAGCCCACTCGCAATAGGCGTTGTCAAACTTGGCGAAGGTCTCAGTAATTTCGGTACTGGGAGTGCCGGGGTAACTGGAAATAACCTTGCAGCCCGCGTCGTAAAGTCCGCGCGCGACAGCGGCGTTGCCGATTAATAATTCTTTCATAAAATCACCTTATCTATATAATTAAAAATTTTACCGTACTAAAGTATTATTTTAGCACTAAATGTCGATTGAGTCAATAGGAATTAGTTGGATAGCAGAACATCGGCAGGCTCCTTCGTGGTGAAGGAGCTGTCGCCGTAGGCGACTGAGGATGGGTTTTGATTTCACAAGTTCCTTGGGAAATCAACATAGTATCAGAACAATGTGGCGGCTGCGCCGCATTTATACAATCCTCAGTCTCGCGTTGCTCGACAGCTCCTTTAGCCAAAGGAGCCTTTATTTCACCACCACGTTCTCGTCGCCCAATCTTCTTTTGAGTTCGTTTATCATAACGTCGTTGAGGCTCACCCACATTGTATCGGGAGCCATAAACGACTTTTTTGTATCGTTGAGGTAGTAGATTACAGGCGTTCTGCCGTCGAAGATATCCGTAACCTGACGGGCTTTCCTGTAGCCCTCGCTCTCGAGGTTGTCCACTCTTATATAAAGCGTCGGGGGCTTGTCAGAGGGCTTTTTAGTTTTGACGGGCTCGGGCTCGGGCTGAGCGTTCTTGTCAACCGCGCGGATTTCGTCGGCTATGATTTTGGGCTCCTCATCCTCGCGGAAACTGAGCGTACCGAAAATTTCAACAACGCTGCCCTGCGAAAGCAGAGCGCCGCGCTTTGAGAAAACATTGGGGAAAACTATGCACTCCGTCATACCGTACCTGTCCTCCACCGTAACGAAAGCCATCATCAGGTTGTTCTTGGTAATCTGGGTTTTGACTTTTGACACGATGCACACCACACGAACCTTCTGCTTGTCCTTATAGGCGCTCGTTTCGCGGTTTATGATGTCCCCTATCCTGTCACAGCGGACGGACTTGATGTAGTCCTCGTACTCGTCAATGGGGTGTCCGCTGAGATACATTCCGACAACCTCGTTCTCCATAAACAGCAAATCCTCCTTTGAGAACTCAGGTATATCGGGAGCTTTGGGAGTCGCGCCGTCAGGTTTTAAATCCTCGTCTATATCAAAAAACGAGAGTTGACCGCGCATATTCTTTTTGCTCTCAAACTCCAGGTCGTCAAGTACATCCCTGACCATCATAAGCATCTGTCGGCGGTTGAGCCCCATACTGTCCAGCGCTCCGCATTTAATCAGGCTTTCAACCGCTCTGGAGTTCATTGACGGACCGTAATTGCGTTTGCAGAAGTCGTAGAAGCTCGTATATTTGCCAAGCTTGCGCTGGGAGATAATGTTATCTATAAACTGTCTGCCAAGGTTCTTGACGGCGAGCAGACCGTATCTTATATCCTTGCCGGACACGGTAAAGCCGTAAAGGCTGGTGTTCACGTCGGGCGGGAGAACCTTTATGCCCATTGAGTGGCACTCGGAAATGTAGACGGCGAGCTTGTTCTGCCTGTCGAGCACACTGGACATCAGAGCCGCCATATATTCCTTGGGATAGCGGCACTTCAGATACGCCGTCTGGTAGGAAATCTTGGCGTAGGCTGTGGCGTGGGATTTGTTGAATGCGTAGGAGGCGAAGCTCTCCATCTCATCAAAGATGGACACTGCTATCTGCCTGCTCACGCCTCGCCTGATACAGCCGTCAACGACAATATTTCCTCTGTCGTCCGTAAGACCTTCTATAAAAATCTGACGTTCCTTTTCCATTACGTCGTGCTTTTTCTTGCTCATAGCGCGGCGCACAATATCCGCTCTGCCGAGAGAATAGCCCGCGAGCTTGCGGAGTATCCGCATAACCTGCTCCTGATAGACAATACAGCCGTAGGTGACTTTGAGTATATCCTCCAGAAGCGGGTGCTTATAGCGGATTTTTTGCGGGTTATGACGGCGTTCGATATATGTGGGAATGCTGTCCATAGGACCAGGGCGGTAAAGCGAGATTACCGCTATTAAGTCCTCAAAGTGGTCGGGTCTGAGCTGGGTGAGCACGTTGCGCATACCCTGCGACTCAAACTGGAAAACGCCCTCGGTGCTGCCCGCGGACATCATCCTGTAGACCGCCTTGTCATCATCGGGGATTTTGTTTATATCAAAATCTGGATTTTTTGTGTGTATAAGCTTCTCGGTATCGTCGATTATGTTTAGATTGCGAAGTCCGAGGAAGTCCATCTTCAAAAGCCCGAGTTCCTCCAAGGTTGTCATAGTAAACTGGGTGACAGTGTTGCCGTCGTTTGACGAGAGCGGAACATAATCGGAAACGGGCTTCTCGGTGATAACCACGCCTGCCGCGTGCATTGTGGCGTGGCGGGGCATTCCCTCCAGCTTCATCGCGATGTCGAGAATGTTCTTTGTGCGCGCGTCGGTGTCGTACAGATTCTTTAACTCGGGCGAAAGCTTCATCGCCTTTTCGATAGTTATATTTAATTCGTTGGGAACGAGCTTTGCTATCTTATCCACAGCGGCGTAAGGCGCGGCCAAAGCGCGCCCGACATCACGGATTGAACCGCGCGCCGCCATTGTGCCGAAAGCGATAATCTGAGAAACGTGGTCGGCGCCGTACTTTTCGACAACGTAGTCGATAACTCTCGCGCGTCCTACGGTGTGGAAGTCGATATCAAAATCGGGCATACTGACGCGCTCGGGATTCAAAAAGCGCTCAAAGAGCAAGTCGTACTTAATCGGGTCTACATCTGTAATGCCGATACAATAGGCGCACAGAGAACCCGCGCCCGAGCCTCGCCCCGGTCCGACGGATATGCCCGAACGTTTGGCGAACTGAACGTAGTCGTTTACGATTAAATAGTAATCGACAAAGCCCATTCTGCCGATAGTCTCGAGCTCATATTCCAGCCTGTCGACTATGCCTTGGTCGGGGTTTGAGCCGTAATGACGGCTGAGTCCTTTATAGCACTCATTCCTGAAATACTCAAAATGGTCCGTGCCCTCTGGCAGCGGAAAGCGCGGGAGCTTACGCTCGCCGAACACGAACTCAACATTACAGCGCTCGGCAATTTTGGCGGTATTATCAAACGCCTCGGGGTGTTCGGGGAAGAGCGAACGCATTTCATCCTCGGATTTAAGATAAAACTCCTCGGTCTCAAACTGCATTCTGTCCTCGTCCTCAATGGTCTTGTTGGTCTGGATACAGAGCAGAATGCTGTGGGTTTGAGCGTCATCCTTACTGATATAGTGCGCGTCATTGGTGGCAACGAGAGGGGCGCCGATTTCGTCCGCCAGTCTGATGAGCTCGGGGTTTGCGCGGCGCTCCTCTTCAAGACCGTGATCCTGAAGCTCAATAAAAAAGTTGTCCCTACCGAATATTTTCTGATAATAAAGCGCCTTTTCCTTGGCGGCAAGGTAGTTGCCGCCTAAGATATTCCGCGGAATCTCGCCCGCTATACAGGCGGACAGGCAGATTAAACCCTCGTGGTGCTTTTCGAGCAGTTCGTCGTCTATTCTGGGCTTGTTATAAAAGCCCTCGGTAAAGCCGAGAGAAACCATTTTGATAAGGTTCTGATAGCCCGTGTTGTTCTCGCAGAGGAGAATCATATGATAATACTGCTTGTCAAAATCAAAGCTCTTGTCAAAGCGCGTGCGGGGCGCGACGTACACCTCGCAGCCTATAACGGGCTTTATCCCCTCTTTTTTACACGCGCGCCAAAAATCCACCACGCCGTACATTACGCCGTGGTCGGTTATCGCGAGAGATGTTTGTCCGAGCTCCCTGGCGGCTTTTGGCAGTTCGTTTATCCTGCACGCGCCGTCGAGCAGACTGTACTCGCTGTGAACGTGTAAATGAGTGAATGACATTTTTTATAATCCTTTTATACTTCTTTTACTTTTGTTACTACTTTTCCGTCATTAAATACTACGGTCAGTTCGTCGTCGGGCTTCAGTACTTTTGATGAGGTGATGATTTTGCCGTCCTTCTCGGTTACCGTATAGCCGCGCTTGAGAACGGATAAGGGATTAACCTCCTCGAGCTTAGCGGCAATCTCGGAGTTTTTCTCGGACTCAGCCGCCATACGGGAGTTAACTATGTTTTGGATTTTTTTGATTTTATTCAATAGCCTGAGCTTTTGCCCGTCGGAAGCCTTGTCGGACACAGCCGCCTCAACGAGAGATTTCTTCCTTCTCAGAGCGGCTTTGGCGTTGATGAGTTTTTTGTCCATCATTGTGGACAGATAGTGGATTTGAGACTTGTAGTAGGATTTGAGCTCCTCTGTGTCGGGGACGGCGAGTTCAGCCGCCGCGGATGGAGTAGGCGCGCGCAGGTCGGAAACAAAATCACAGATTGTAAAATCCGTCTCGTGCCCTACAGCGGAAATGACGGGGATGTTTGAAGCGTAAATCGCGTAGGCTAAATCCTCGCTGTTAAAAGCCCATAAGTCCTCTATAGAGCCGCCGCCTCTGCCGATGATTATGACATCGGCAAGGTCATACTCGTTAAAAAGATTTACCGCCTTTACAAGCTCGGGCGCGGCGTTCTCTCCCTGTACAAGCGTCGGACAGAGTATGATTTCAGCCCTGGGATAACGTCGTGTGAGGATATTCTCGATATCCCTTAATGCCGCCCCTGTGGGTGAGGTGATTACACCGACAGTACGCGGGAATTTAGGGATTGGCTTTTTGTGTTCCTTAGCAAATATACCCTTTTCCTCGAGCTTCTTTTTGAGCTGTTCGAACGCAAGGGCGAGCTCGCCTATACCGTCGGGCTGCATTCCCTCGACATAGAGCTGATAGGAACCGCTGGGCTCATAGAGCGAAACCCTGCCCATAGCGATGACCTTCATACCTTCCTTGGGTTTAAACTTAAGATTGCGCGCGTTGCCCGCGAACATAACAGCGCGGATAACCGACTTTTCGTCCTTGAGACTGAAGTAAATGTGTCCGCTGCGGTAGTGGTCGGTGAGGTTGCTGATTTCGCCTGTGACAATTACGCTATTTAGTTTGAAATCGTTCTCCAGCAGGGATTTGACATAGTAGTTGAGCTGAGAAACGGTTATGATTTTAGGCTTTTCAAAGGTTGGATTTATCATATTTACCTGCATTTTCTGAGCGCTAAATAAGCCGTACCCGCCGCGTTATCGCAGGAAAACTCGGGCTCGGCAAAAAGCGCTTTGTATTCTGCTTCAAAGGTTTTTCGGATTATGGAATTTGACATCACACCGCCCGCATACAGGAGCGGAAGCTTGCCGTATTTTCCGAGAAGCCTGTCCGTCATAGCTTTGAGGGCAGCCTCGATATATTTCAGGCAATAATAAGCTATATTTTCTTTAGAAGAATTATTATCGTACATTTTGCGGCACTGATTTTCAAGCCCGCTCAGGCAGCAGTCGCAGCCTTTGAGGGTGGGCTTTACCTTAACTTGTCCGTCATATGAGAGCGCCAGCTTTTCAAGCTCCCTGCCGCAAGGGAAATCAAGCCCCAGCATAACGCCGACGCGGTCTATAGCCTGTCCCGCGTTGAGGTCAAGGGTTGAGGCGATTTTCTCGAGAGTAAAACCGCTGCCCGTTGGCTTGGCAAGAACGGCTTCGGTTGTACCGCCGCTGACGTGGAAAGCAATAAAGTCCTTTGTAAAAAGCTCATCGCAGTCAGCGCTGAGAACAGCCGCCGCTATGTGCCCTTCCTGATGAGAGAAAGTAAAGAGCGGGACTTTTAAGGTAGCGGCAATAACCCGAGCCGCGTTTATTCCAACCGTGAAGCACGGCATATATGAGCCCTCAACCGGACGCGGCCTCCCGGAAACGCCGACAGCCTTAATCAAAGACGTGTCTGTGTCCCTGACCAAGTCCTCATAAAGCCCGTAAAGCTGCTGTGTGTGATGGAACACGGCGTCGCTCTGGCGCAAGCCGACTTCTCCCTGCTTGACGGGAAGCAGCTTTTTACGCTGTATAACCTCTTTGTTCTCATTAATCAAAGCGAGAGAGGTAGTGTAGTTGCTTGTGTCAATCCCGAGTACGTACATTATTCTTTAGCGATTGAACCGAGAACGCCGTTGATGAACCCTCTCTCGTCAACAGTGTACTTCTTGGCGAGCTCAACAGCCTCGTTGATAGCGACGCTGTCAGGCACGTTGTCGACATATTTCATCTCGTAAACCGCGAGGCGCAGAATGGCAAGGCTGGTTTTTGAGATACGTTTAATCGTCCAGCCCTTTTTGAGCCTGCTCTCGATAAGAGAGTCAATACTGTCCGCGTTTTCATAAACGCCGCCCGCGAGCTCTATGGCATAGCTGTCCACAACCATATCGCGGCTCTCCTCGGCGTTGGATATGATTTCCTCAATCGGCTCGGGGTGAAAAATCTTTTCAAACACCAGAATAAACCCCTGTTCTCTGGCTTTAAAACGTGAAATACTGTTATCCATAGCAACCCAACTTTACACATAAATATACAGATACAGTATAGCATAATAATCGGTTGTTGTAAAGGAAAACGAAAGAAAAAGGGGCGGCTCAAAAAGCCGCCCCGACTGTCATTTTGAGCTTGCCTGGTTGTCCCGCATATAAATCCAACATTGTTGGTTGTTCCCTTAGGGGAAAATGTCAGCCGCAGGCTGATAAAAGGGGGATAAAAGTCTAACAAATCCCCCTATCGACTTCGCTGCGCTCAGCCACTTCCACCCAGGGGGGAAGCCTTAAACAGTTACTATTGTGATTTTGTCAAAAGCTATGTTTGAGGCGGTTTTGACCGTTGCTTTGATGATGACCTGATTGTCTTTTTTGAGCTCGTTTTTGAGCACCGTTATGGTACAGCCGTCGTCGGTTATGTAGCAAAGCACATTCGAAAAGCCCTTGGCTTTGAGAGTGGACTCGATTGTGTCCTGTAAGGTAAAGTTCTTGATAATCCCCGCAACCCTTGTCTGAGCTTTGTTGAGGTCGGCGCCCGGGGCGTCCTCAAGATTGAGGGTTTCCTTGGCTGTGTCGATGACTTTGTCCTGAGTTTTGTCGCGCGTTGTCTTGGCTTCGGCAAAGAATTTCTTTTGCTTTTCACTGAGCTCGGCGCTGTCTGAGGACTTTGTTTTCTTCGCCTGAGGTTTGGTGGTGGACACTGTGGCGTTGACGAACTTGCTCTCTCCCAGATTTCGGGACACGGGCTTTGAGCTCGTAAGGCTCCAGTTGAGATACACGGCAGCTCCCAAAGCTATGATGAGCGTAGCCGCCAAAAAGTGCTTTTTGAATTTCTTCATAGTATTACTCCTGTTCTTGTAATTTTGTTACGCTGACCTTAGCGCTCGATATGTTCAATGCTTTTGTGACGGCGTCAAGCACCCGTTCGCACACAACGGAGTCGTCTCCCCCGCTGCACGCCACAATCACTCCGCGTATCACGGGCTCAATCTCCTTGGTTTTGGTGGAATTGTTTTCTAGATACACGCCCTCAACTGAGTTTTCGATAGTCAGCAGCACGCTGACATTGCCGACGCCCTCGATTCGGGTGAGCATTTCGCTGAGAGAATCCTGCAAGTCCGTCCTGTACTGTGCGACGCTGTAGTCGGAAGTGTCCTTTTGCTCCGTGTTAAAGCCCGAAAAGGACGATATGAAAATGAGCAAAACGCCCAGCACTCCCACGGCGATGATGAAGTTCTTAGCTTTGCCGTTTTTGAAAAGCTTTTGAAAATTCAGTTTTTTAAACATTACTCTTTCGCGGTCACTACGGGCGTGACGGCAAACTCCTCCTCGGTACGGCGGATTATCCTCATAACATTGTTCTCCGTTTTGTTAATGTATATGTTGATTGACGATATAATTATTCCTCCCGACTTGTTTTTGCTGAGTTTTATGTCCACGCTTTTCACTTTAAAGCCTTCACTCATCAATGTACTCAAGAGTGTTTTTTCGAGACGGTTTTCGGTTTCGGTTACAACAGCGCTGTTGTAGGCGCTCTGAGCGTCAGAGTAAAAGCTGTCGGGGATTTTCGGCGACTTGATATCCATATTAAAACCGGTTATAAAATTCTTTAAAGGAATTATCATCACGCAGACTATAAACACGCCTATCACGAGATTCAGCGTTTTGCTTGTCATACCGTTGGGACTGACGGCTGTCAGGATACTCACCGCGACACAACAAACGCAAACAGTGCCTATCAGAGCGGCTAAGGAACTCACGATACCCCTCCCGTCATCAGAACAAGCGCGGTGGATATAATAAAAACAACGGCGACAGAAAGCAGTACGGCGAAGATTGTAGAAATAACGGTTCGGACGGATTCGAGCAAAAATACGGTTTCGCTTAAGTTGAGGAGCTCCCCCACAGCTCCAGCGGCGCGAAGCGACAACATCCACAGTACGCATTCCAACAGGGCGGGCAAAAACATCACCGCCACGGCGATAAGCGCGAGCACTCCCACGCCCGAGCGGAGCAGGGAAACGGAGCTCTCTACACTCTTGTACGCTTCCGCGAGCGCCGCTCCCGCCACGGGAACAAAGCCCGTAAGGCTGAACTTAATCGCCCTGTCGGACACGCTGTCCAGACTCGAGGTGACTATCTGCTTTACCGTCAGAAACGCTGAGAATATCGTGGTGACAAAGCCGAGAATCCACCTGGTGATTTTGGCGACAAACTGAATTATTCCCTTTAGATTTACGGCGGGAGATACCGCCGAAGTTACTCCAAGCGCGAGAAAAAGTTTTAAAAATGGCGCGATAATATCCGACGATGCCCGTGAAACGCACTGCCCCATAAAAACCGTCAAGCCGTAATACGCCGCGCCGCTTACTACTCTGCCTGTCGCTGAAACGATAAAAACCATCGCGGGGATATACGCGAGCATAAAGTCCGCCGCGGCTTTTATAATATTTACGCTGTTGTCTATAACGGACAGAACGGGGATTGAAACAGAGAGAGTGATACACAGCGTTGCGCAGAGTGAGAGCGCGCTTTGCATAGCGGAGGTCTTGGCGGAGCTCTTGAACGTATAGAGAAGCGAGCACAAGAGCATTACCGCAACAAGGACGGAAAGCGTCTTGAGCGGAGCTTGCGACTTTTCGGCGGTCAGATTCATTATTTCATTCAGAATTTTATCAAAGCTGAGGTTGTTCAGCTCATTAATATCGGGCGAAGTTACTCCCAAATCCGAGAGGGAGCTTTGCGCTTCATCTGGCAGGCTGTCTGTGATTTCCTTGGTATCATAGCCGAGGATATTGTCATGAGCGCTGACGGTTATCGGCGACAGAAATAGCGCCAGAGCTGCAATAATCGAAAAAAGATACTTCATACCGCGCTGCCTGTCAGACTGAGGACAATGTCGAGTATGTCCTTGTACATCGGAATAGCCGTGACGAGCACAAGCACCTTGCCCGCTATGGCTATGTTGTTGGCGAGAGCGCGCTGCCCCGCGTCGATACAACAGTCGCTCGCAAACTCCGTGAGGAAACAAATCCCAACCGCCTTGAACATAATCAGGATATATGTTGAATTGACTGACGAAGCAGAGAACAGGGACTTTACCGTGTCGTAGACATAGCTTAAATTCAAAAGGACTGAAAGAAAGATTATAACACTGCCGATAATGGCGACGGCGATAGAAATCTCCGCGTTATAACGCCTGAGAGAAAGCGACAAAACCGCCGTAGTCACACCGACAAAGGAAATCGCGAGGATACTCATAGCCCGAACAGATTCTTTATCGTGGAGAACAAAGAGCTGATTTGAGTCATCAGCATAGACATCACCACAATCAGCCCCGCGAGAGTGGTCAGCATAGCCTGTTCCTCACGCCCGCTTCTCACGAGCAGTTGGTTGAGGACCGCTACTATTATGCCGATAGCGGCGATTTTGAATATCATATCTACGTCCACGTTATCAGTCCTTTGTGTTAACCTAAATTATCAGCAGCGCCAAAACCGCACCCGCGAAAAAGCCCAGGGTTTTGTAAAGGCGCGCCTTTGTTTTGCAGTCCTTTTGGAAATTGTCGCGTGCGGTTGTGAACACGCTCTTGTATACGCATATGTGCTTGATTTGCCCCTCGACATCGGTAGCACCGAGCATTTTGCCAAACTCTGTAAGGTTGCGTCTCACCTCTGATGAAAGGCTGTAGGCTTTTGAAAGCCTTTGAACCGAGCTGTTCCAGTAGGCTGTGAAAGGAGTTTTCTTTTCACTGAAAAATTCAGAAAGTTCAGACGGCGCGGATAGAGTAATCAGCTTAAAAACATCGTCGCCGAAATAGCGGATGTTTGTTTCGAGCCGTGAGAGGAAATCAATTGCGCTGTTAAAAAAACTCAGCTTAAAGCTAAGTTTGTACGAACAGTAAAACCCGCAGAGCGTACAGCAGATAAGAATCAGCCCCGCGCCGAATAGCTTATAGTAATTCATCTATGTGTTTCACCTCGGCGACTTGTCCGACATTCTCCCCCGCCGCGAGGAAAACTATGGTTTCAAAGCAGCGGGTCTTTATAAGAGATTTGAGATAAGGGCGGCACAAAAGCTCGTTCTCATCACGGCAATGGGCAGAGGCGTAGACTGTAACGCCGCTCTTTTGGGCGTTCAGAACAGAACAAGCGTCCTCTTCCCCGCTGAGCTCGTCACAAATTATTACCTCGGGCGAAAGGCATCTTATAGCGTGTTCAAAGCCGTCATTCTTGGAATACATATTGAGCACGTCGCTCATACCGACGTCGTTTTGAGGAATCCCGCCGTAAACAGCCGCGAGCTCGCCGCGGGTATCTATGACGGCGGTTCTGTATTTCGGGGAAATCTTCCGCGCGATATCGCGGAGAATTGTCGTCTTTCCGCTGCAAGGCGGACCGCATAGCAGAACCCCGCCAAAAACGTCTTTGACATTGTTTAAGACAGCGTTTGAGCAATCAATTATCTCTACGCATACACGGATATTGATTGAGGTGATGTCGCGAATGTTGATAATTTTTCCGTCCGTCACAACCGCCGTGCCGCAAATTCCCGCGCGGTTGCCGCCCTTGAGGGTGACAAAGCCGTTTATAATCTCGTTCTGCTTGGAATAGACCGAGTATGAGCATATCGCGCTGAAGGCTTCGATGAGTTCACGCTGAGTTAAAATGAGCAAATCATCCTCAAGATTCCCTGTTAACCGCAAGCTGTTGTCTATGTAATATGTCTTATCAAAAGCTTGAATAACTACAGGGCGGTTTACCCGCAGGCGGATTTCCTGAGTAGCGCTCGGGAGATTGTCAACCGCCGGTCTCAAAGAAAACGGCAGGCAGGTTTTGATGATGTTCAGGTTGTCCTTTGTTTTCATAGTAAGGTATATGAAACAGGGCAAAAAAATATGCACTGCCGAAGCAGTGCATATTGAAACTAAATCAATTTGTTTCCGCATTGAACGCAGAACTTATCGCCTTTGCCGATTGCCGCTCCGCACACTGTGCAGAAATTGTTGTGAAAAACGGGTTCGGGCTCAGCGTTGACCGGCTCTGCGCTCTCGTAGGAATCAGCCCGCTCTTCTGTCTGAGGGGCGGGTGTGATGTTCTGAGGATGGGCGGGTTTATATGGTTCCGCGTTAACAGACTCAAAAGACTGAACAGGAGCTTGCGCCGCCCGGGTCTTTACTTCCTCATACGGATTAACGTTGTCAAGCTCCCGCGGCTGAGAGGTCTCGCTCACGCTGACGGGCTGAGGCGCGGGTATTGGGTTGAATTTATTAAACTGAGGCGCGGCGTTTTGTTTGTTCGCGCCCGCGACACAATCGAGCGCCGCGTCAACAAACTCAATACAAGCGTCATAGTACTGACCGCTGAAAATATAATTTTGCAGAGTGTTGTATATTCTTTCCTTGTCCGCGTCGGTTACAAGCCTTCTGCAATTACCCAAAGCGGAGATGAACATTTTACCGTTGGCGGCGCTGAGCATAAGAATGACGCAGCTTTGACCGAGCGCTTTTGTCTTATAAAAATTATACGCCGACTTAAAAAGCTCCTCACTGAAGTCATCGCGCTTGATGTAAATCGCGACGCCGTAATTTGTCTTGCTCTTGAAGTCACCAAGGCGGCTTAGAAGTCCGATTTTCTGATATTCTGTCAAACAATCGACTTCGTCAATAACCGCGCAGTGATTTGCCGCGCCGCTGTTTTGGGGTACATTTGCCTCAGGCGCGGGAATCTGCTTATTACCGCCCGAGGCGCTGTATAATATAACGCCGAGAATCATCAGCATTAGGCCTAAAAATATCGTAACAGCACCCGTGATAAGCAAAATTTTAGGCAAGTTCAAAATGAAGTCGCTGCGATAAACATTATCAAACTGATAGTTATAGTAATACTCGCTGTTGTCGATAACAATGCCCGCGATTATCGGGAAAACACCCAAAACCGAGATAACTATACCAATCACAATGCAGGGAATACCTCTTTTTTTATTCATAACGCTTCTCCTTGTCAGTTGACTTTGACTTTAAGACTGAGTGAGTATCCGTTGACCTTAACTTTTAAGGTTGTCGTTCCTTTTTTGAGTCCCTTGACCTTAAGAGTAGTCGCGGATTTAGACGAGGTGATTTTGGCGGTTTTTGTATTTGTATAAACGTTCTTTATCTCTTTGACTTTGCCCGTAATCTTAACGGAAACCGTCTTGCCTTTCTTAACCGTTACGCTCGACTTGGAGAGCTTGGGATTAGTTTTGACAGTGACTTTGCCTGTAAGCTTCATACCATCGGAAAGCTTGGCGGTAATTGTAGCTTTGCCCTTTTTGAGCGCGTATATCTTGCCGTTCTTAACGGCGGCAACGGACTTTTTGTTGCTGACCCAGGATTTTACAACTCCAACAGCGGGAACAATTGATTTTGCCGCGCCCGCTTTAAGGCTTGGTGAACTCAAAGTCAGATAATCCTTGGCTATTCCGTAATTAGCGCAGTAATCACAAATCATATCCGCGTTTGACGCGCCCTTTACATAATAGAGCTTAAAGCCGCTGACTTTTGCTTCCCCCCCTATCAAACTCATAAATCCAAAAGCCTCAGTTGAGATTGATGTAACGGACTTGGGAATATATACAGCTTTGAGCGAGGGACAGTCAAAGGCGAAGTAGCCGATATTCTTTACGCCGCAGCCGAGGTCAACAGAGCTGAGCCTTGCGCAATTCCAAAAAGCGTACATACCTATTTTATTTACGCTGTCTGGTATTATTACGCTTTTGAGCTTTACGGCATCAGAGAACGCATTGGTAAGAATCTCGGAAGTCGCGTCAGGAACAGTGTATTTAGCACTCGATTTAGCCTGTGGATAACGCAGAAGCGAGGCAGTATTACCCGCGTTCTTTTTGAACAGAACGCCGCTTTGGCTGTAGAAATACTTGCTGTTTTCAACAACCTCGATACTCGTAAGCGCGGGGCAATTCTTGATAGCGTAAGAGCTTATTTCCTTGACGTTCTTTGTGATGGTGATTTTTGTCAGGATTGTGCAGTCGTCAAACGCTTCCTCGCTGATTTTAACAACCGTGTCGGGAACGATAAAGTTCTTATCAGCAATACCGTTTGCGTATTTTAATAAAACAAGGTCATTGTCGCTGTTATAAGCGTAAAGACTTCCGTCAATAGCAAGATAGTTCTGGTTTAACGGGTCAACAATAAATTCGGATATATACGTATCATCCCATGCGTCCCGATGGATATTACTAACGTTTTTAGGTATAGAAATTGTTTTGAGCGAATCACAGCCTGAGAACGCCCAGCCGCCTATGAAAGTCAGACTTTCGGGAAGTACTATCTCCTTGGCGTTATACAGACCGTAAAAAGCAAACCAGCCGATTGATTCTACGCCTTCGTCCACTTCAATCCTGTCGATATCGTTGCGGTAATCGTACCAGGGGGGAAGATTTTCCTCGTCATAGCTGTTCATATCGCCAGTGCCGCCGATTGTAAGCGTGTTGGTCGCGCTTGTCCAGCCCCATGTGATATCGCCTTCCGAGCCGCCTTCTCCGCCTGTTTGAGCAAAGTTTGCGTCGGCGGCGAACGCTGAAACGGTGAACAGAGAAATCAGCATAAGCGCTGAAAGAGCTGTGCTTAATAAGCGAATAAATGATTTTTTCATAATTCCTCTCCTTTACTTTTTAGTCATTTCAAGAAGCCCGGCTTCCGAAATGATTGTAATTCCTAACGACTGAGCCTTTGTGAGCTTTGAGCCCGCAGCTTCGCCCGCGAGGACATAATCTGTTTTTTTGCTGACCGAGGACGAGGTTTTTCCGCCGTTGTCCTCGATGATTTTGGACGCTTCCTTTCGGGAAAGAGTCGGAAGCGTACCCGTGAGAACAAAAGTCTTGCCCTCAAACACTCCGCCCTGAGTTTTCCTCTGAGATGGAGTCATTTTCAGCCCGAGTGCTCTTAATTCTTCAATCAGAGCTTTTGTGCTGTCAAGCGAAAAGTACTGCGCCACAGCCTCGCCCATAATGCCGCCGAAGCCGTCAATCGCGGAAATCTGCTCAACATCGGCGTTCATAACGTCATCAATTGTCGAGAAAGTCTGACAGAGCACCTGAGCCGCCTTGAGCCCGATATGGGGTATACCGAGCGCGAATACCAGGCGGTAGAGCTCGTTGTCCTTTGATTTTTCGAGCGCATTTAAAAGGTTTTGAGCGGACTTGTCCTTCTTCTTGTCCAAGGTCAAAACCTGCTCATATGTGAGCTTATAAAGGTCGGCGGGAGATTTCACAAGCTCAGCGTCTACAAGCTGTTCGAGCACAGCGGGACCTAAGCCCTCGATATCCATAGCGTCACGGCTGACAAAGTGAATCAGGTGGCGCATAAGCTGGGCGGGACAATCGGTGTTGGTACAGCGTATCGCCGCCTCTCCCTCCTCGCGGATAACCTTGCTTCCGCAGGACGGACAGGTATCGGGGAACATGAAAGGCTCTGAATTGTCGCCGTGTTCAGCGACCGAGAGCACCTCGGGAATAATATCGCCCGCCTTGCGTATGACGACCTTATCACCCACACAAATACCCTTTTCGTCAATGAAATCCTGATTGTGCAACGTGGCTCGGGAAACTGTCGTGCCCGCTAAAAGCACAGGCTCAAAAACTCCCACGGGAGTGAGCACGCCTGTTCTGCCGACGTTGATTTCAACCGATAAAAGCTTGGTGACTTTCTCCTCGGGCGGGTATTTGTACGCCTCAGCCCAGCGGGGAAATTTAGCGGTGGAGCCGAGCTCGTCGCGCATTGAGAAGCTGTCAACCTTTACAACGGCACCGTCTATGGCGAAGGGATATTCGCCGCGGTTGCCGCCTATATCATTAATCTCAGCTATTACGCTGTCAATATTGTCAAAACGCTTGTGGAAAGTCACGGGGAAACCGAGGCTTTCAAGGTAATTCAGCGCGTCGAAATGGGAAGATATTTCCTCTCCCTCAATCTGCTGAATGTTGAAAATAAAAATATCCAAATCACGCTCAGCGGTAACCTTGCTGTCCTTCTGCCTGAGGGAACCAGCCGCCGC
Source organism: Ruminococcus sp. (assembly GCA_017458845.1). Taxonomy (GTDB): domain Bacteria; phylum Bacillota; class Clostridia; order Oscillospirales; family Acutalibacteraceae; genus Ruminococcoides. Next base: position 18,257 of record JAFSZY010000016.1, on the reverse strand, counting down.
GTTGCGCGGGTTCTTGAAAGTTTTGCCCTCGTTTTCCTCCTGGCGCTTTGTCAGAGCCTCAAAGCTCTCAAAGGACATATACACCTCGCCCCTGACCTCGAGGAAATCGGGAGCGTTTTCGAGAGTTTTGGGGAGAGATTTTATCGTGCGGATATTCTCCGTGATATCCTCGCCCGTCACGCCGTCGCCTCGGGTTGAAGCGCGGGAAAGCACGCCGTTCCTGTACTCAACCGAAACGGAAAGTCCGTCAATCTTGGGCTCGGTCACGTAGAGAGGATTATTGACTACCTCGCGGACTTTGCGGTCAAAGTCCCTGAGCTCCTCAAAGGAAAAGCTGTCGTGCAGGCTCTCCATAGGAACGGTATGCACCACAGGCGAGAACTTCGCCCCAGCCTGTCCGCCGACCTTTTGAGTCGGTGAGTCGGGAGTTACAAGCTCGGGGAACTGAGCCTCCAAGTCCTCGAGCTCCCTGAGCATTTTATCGTAGGTGAAGTCGTCAATCTCGGGAGCGTCGTGGTTGTAGTAAAGGTCGTTATGATATTTAAGTTGTTTTCTTAGTTCTTCGGCTTTTGTTACTGCCTCGATATATAGCATTAAATCACCCTTTTTAGGCTCCTTTGGCTAAAGGTAGCGTTGCGACCGCCGCCAGTGGCGGATTAAGGAAGCAAAAGCGCTGTGCAAAAATAAGGAGTTATAGGACTGCGCTTCAAGCTGTCCGCATAACGACTATATTTTTGTACTGGCATCTGTCGAGCAACGCGAGACTGAGGATTGTATAAATGCGGCGCAGCCGCCACCACTTATCTGTTATTAACCGCGGAAGTGCCTTTTTCGCGGAGAAATGTAGACTCTAAATCGGCGAGGTGGAGTTTTACGGCGAGCGGATACTTTTCGTAAGCCTGAGAAATCGTGTTGCTGTTCTTGTCGCCGAACTCACCCATATGCCAGCGGATAGCCATAGCCTCGTCGAGCTTTAGACGCATTTTGCGCTCAATGAGGAAAACGGACTTTTCGCCGTGACCGTAAGGGAACATATCGTCAATAGAATAGTAAGGCACCTTTTCCCACTTGCCCGTGTCCTCGTTCTTGACATTTCGGGAGCTTATTTTGTAGAACTGAGCCTTGCACAAATCGTGCAGCAAAGCGCAGATAGCGAAGCTCTCCAGACTGTCCTCTTCCTCATCGAAGTGCTTTTCAACCATTGTATTGAACACACTCACGGAGTGCATAACAAGCCCGTGCTCACAGGCGCAGTGATAACGAGTGCTGGCGGGAGCGTCAAAGAAATCGGTCTTTTCAATCCACTCGAGCAGCTCCGCGGAACCCTCGCGGGAAATGTTTTCCTTATATATCTTGATAAATTCTTCTTTAGCTGTCATATTCTTCTCCTACATTAAATCTTCGTCATACACAGCGCGTTCTCCGCCGACAAACTTCGGGCGTGTTCTGGCGCAGATTACGTTTGCGCAGCCAATTTTTTTAACTGACAATCTCAGCGGAACGGCAACCTCCTTGAGGTGCATACCTATGAGTGTGCCGCCGATATCAATGCCCGCGTCAGCCTTGATATGCTCCACAAGCACGGGAGACTCAAAAACCTTATAGGCTGTCGTGGCGCTGCTTCCGCCCGCCTTGGGCTGAGGGATAGCGTTGACAATGGTAAGGTTGTGCTTTCCGGCGTACTCACGCTCTACCACAAGCGCTCTGCCCAGGTGCTCGCAGCACTGAGCCGCCAAAAAAATGCCGCAGTCCTTGAGGTAAGGATAAAAGCTGTCGTAGAGCATTTTGGCGCAATCGAACTTGGAGTTCGTGCCTATCCTCGAGCCGACCACCTCGCTTGTGGAACAGCCTAGGACAATGATATCGCCCTTCTTGAGCTTTGCCTTTTCGACAAGCTCCTTGAAAGCCTGCAGAGCCTGTTGTTGAATTTCGTTATACATAAATTTCCATAGCCTTTCCGCCCACAAAAAATATCATTTCCATAACCTTACCGTGGGCGGACAAGGCGTGGATGGAAATTTCAGCCATCGCTCGTTGCCGCATACGGCAAACTGAGCGGGCAATATAAATAAGATTATTGTGATTTATCACAATTATCACCAATTTATATTATACAATGAAATGCTACAAATTAAAAGGGGTTTTTTTAAAATAATAGACGGTCACAAATGTGACCGTCTCTGACTGTCGAAAAACTTGTTTAACGATAACAGTTATTTCAAAAGGTAGAATACGCGAAGCGGTTGTCCCCTAAGGGGAAAATGTCCGCAAAGCGGACAAAGGGGGGATAAAACTTATAACTATCGCTTTCCCCCTATCGACCAAATCGCAAGCGATTTGCCCACTTCCCCCTCGGGGGGAAGCCTTGGCAAACCACCAAAAGTACTTTTTCAACAAGCTGAGACGGTCACAAATGTGACCGTCTGAAAATCATTAATCTGTGGTATAAGGAAGAAGCGCAACCTGACGAGCACGCTTGATGGAAGTAGTGAGCTCTCTCTGGTGTCTTGCGCATGTGCCTGTTACACGACGGGGTAAAATCTTACCGCGCTCACTCATATAACGGCGAAGACGAGCGATGTCTTTATAATCAATAGTTTCAACCTTATCTACGCAGAAGGCGCAAACTTTTCTGCGGCCTTTGCGGCCGCGGATAGGACGATCTGCCATGATTATCTCTCCTTTCAAAATTTAGAAGCTTTCTATATTATTTCAATAGATTTTAAATTAAAACGGTAAGTCATCATCCTCAAGCGAAACCTCCTGAAAATCGGAGTTAGAGCCGCTCTGATAACTCGGCGCGGGCTGCGCGGGAGCCTGAGGCTGCGCGGGTGCCGCTGGAGCTGAATAGGACTGGCTGTAGCCGCCCTGAGAGTCTCTGCGTTCGCCTGTGAAGCTGATGTTATCGGATACAACCTCTACAACGTAGCGGTTTGTGCCGTCCTTAGCCTGATAGGTGCGGGTCTGGAGCTGTCCCTCAACCGCGATGAGCGAGCCCTTGCCGAAGTAGCGGCACACGAACTCAGCCTGCTGACGCCAGCATACGATGTCGATGAAGTCAGCCTTGCGCTCTTCACCGCTTTTGACGTAGTTGCGGTCCACGGCAATTCGGAAGCTTGTTACACTTACGCCCGAGGCTGTGGTTTTGAGCTCGGGGTCAGCGACTAAACGACCCATTAAAATTACTCTGTTCAACATAAAAATTCATCCTTTCATTCGTGCATTGCACGTGCTTTTAATTATTCGTTTTTAAGCGTCTTTCTTGATAATCATAGAACGGAGAACGCCGTCTGTGATTTTGAACACACGGTCAAGCTCCGCGGGGAACTCGGCTTCGGACTCAAAGTTCATGAGTACGTAGTAGCCTTCACTCTCCTTGTTGATAAGATAAGCAAGTCTGCGCTTACCCCATTCGTCAACATTCTGCAGAGTAGCGTGCTTCTCGATTAAAGCCTTGAACTTCTCAACAAGAGCCTGGATGCCCTCTTCGCCCTGCTTTAAAGAGAAAATCATTACTGTTTCGTAATTAGCTGTTACTGCCAACGTCTACACCTCCTTCTGGACATAATGGCGGCTTATTACAGCCGCAAGGATTTTTTATTTTACCGCGCATAGTGCGATAAAGATGACCGCCGCGCTCAGGCATTAAATAGTCTGAACAGGCGTTATGCCACCGCGCACTGCCGCACAATAACACTACTATTCTAACACAAAAACCCGATTTGTCAAGTTTTTTGTTTTCTTCGTCAGACACCGGTGTTCCTCACTCACCTTGCTATCCCCCGCACCGCTCTTTCCTAACAAACTTTTTTGGGTAAAAAACAAAACAAGGGCAGCCAAAAAAGCTGCCCTATACTTCTTACTGTTTCCTTTTAAGTTTCTTCTTTTTCTACGCTCTTATTCAAACGGTCGAAGCTCTTGTCGTCTACAAGAATCAAGGCTGTCATAGGCGGAATGTTGATGTCGTTTCCGTCGATACGCTTGATTTCCTCAAACCCCGCCTCGTCATAATTCGCTATACACACCCAGGAATGAGGCAGTGTGGTGAGCGACTTGAGCGTGATGGTGGCGGGTTCATCGCCGTTGTTGAAGCAAATCGCCATCATATCCCATTCGCTGTGAGTGATGTTGGGAATTGTGTAGGCGATAGCGCGTCCGTTGGTCTCAAAGTAAGTATTGCTTACGGAAATTGTGGACGGCTCTCTGAGCGAGGAAAATCTCTTTCTTATCTCTATTAAACCCTTGTAGTAGTTAACGAGGTTCCTGTAGGTTCGCGTCCTTGTCCAGTCGATGGCGTTTATACTCAGCGGAGCGTTGTAGCTGTTGTGGTTGCCGTGCTTTGTACGAGCCATCTCCTCGCCCGCCAGGATGAACGGAATGCCCTGAGATGTGAACACCAGCGCCGCCGAGAGCTTGTTCATTGCGAGAATTCTCTCGTCGGTGGTGTCGTAGTCCTCGCGTCCCGAGGATTTGAGGAGCTTATCCCACAGGGTGAGGTTGTCGTGAGCCGAGTTATATGTCACGCACTGGGTAGGTCTCTGCGCCCATTTGAGGAATGTCGAGGATGAGCACGCCAGAATACCCGAAATTACGTAATAAATGTTGTGGTTATTACCCTGAATATATCCGATTGAGGAGTCGTCGTTATTGCCCTTGAGCGCGTTTCTGAACGAATCGTTGAACATAGCGATTCTGTTGGAGAGCTTGTGAGCGTTTTCCTTGACACAAGCGTCCTCAAACGCTATGCCGTTCTCTCCGAGGTCGGCAGTCCAGGGCTCGCCGTAGATAAGGAGTCTGCTGTCGATTTCGTCGAGAGCAAGACGAATCATATTCATTGTGGTTGTGTCGATACAACCCATAAGGTCAAAGCGGAAGCCGTCGATATGATACTCGTCAGCCCAGTAAGTTACGGAATCGACGATGTAGCTTCTTACCATTTCCTTTTCGCTGGCGAGAACGTTTCCGCAGCCCGAGGAATTTAAAAATCTGCCGTCGTACTTGCGGTAGTAATAGTCGGGAACGGTGCGGTTAAAGCAGGAATCCGTTGAGCTGGTGTGGTTATAAACAACGTCCATAATAACGCCGATTCCAGCGTCGTGGAGCGCCTTAACCATCTGCTTGAACTCTTTGATACGCACGTTGCCGTCAAATGGGTTCGTCGAATAGGAGCCCTCGGGAACGTTGTAGTTGGCGGGGTCATAACCCCAGTTATACTGCTCTTTTTCGGGGTGAGCCTCGTCCACGCTGTCAAAATCGTATACGGGATTGAGGTGGACGTGGGTAACGCCGAGGCTCTTCAGATAGTCAAGGCAGGTCGGGTACTTGCCCTCACCGTTGACCGTGGTGCCTTCCTCGGTAAAAGCGAGGTACTTTCCGCGGTGCTCGGGGGTAACGCCAGACGAAGGGCTGCCCGAAAAATCGCCCACGTGAACCTCCCAGATTACGGCGTTGGTGGGAGTTTTGACAAGAACGTGTTTGTCCATATCCCAGCCCTCGGGGTCAGTGGACTTGAGGTCGCACACCATACTGCGTCTGCCGTTGACGCCCAGAGCCCTGGAATAAACGTCCTGAGTCTCCTTTGTATCGCCGTTGACGGTGACGATGTATGTATAGTAGAGATTCTTCAAATCTCCAAATACGGTTACACTCCAAACTCCCGTTGTACCGTCTGATTTTAAGCCGTAGCTCTCGAGCTTCTGAGCTCCCGCCTCATCGTCCGAGCCTGTCTTATAGAGCTGAACGCGGATGTCGGAAGCGTCGGGAGACCATACCTTAAATATGGTACGGTCGGGAAAATAAGTACAGCCAAGGTCATTTTTAGTATAATTCATTAACAACATCTCCTAATGAATTAATTTATTAATTAGTTCAATTTAAGGATTTTGTCCCTAAACTCATTTATCAGTTTTGGATAGTCCACATAGCTTACGTCGAGGTCAACCTCCGCGTCAATTCCGTTTACAACTCCCGCGTTGGAATACTGCCACATTGAGAAATCCTTGTGATACGCGTCGGAATTGTAGGTGTGGTCGTCGTAGCTGGCAATCCAGAAATCCCACGAGTTGACGAGTGAGTCTGACTCGATGTAATTATAGTAGACCGAAGTTGATGTATATACCCCGGGATAATAGCCCTTGCGTTTGATTTGCTTGCAAAAGGCGTTAATCATCCCTGTGTTTGACTCAATCATATCCGCCGACTGGATATTTTCGTCCTCAAGGTCGAGAAATACGGGATAAGTGAAAGTTTTGCCCTTGATGATTTTCAAAAGCTCATCCGCGTCGGCTTTTACGCCCTCGACCGTGGTTGAATAGGTGTAGTAATAACAGCCTATGTCGAGACCCGCGTCCTGTGCGGCTTTGTAGTAACTTTCAAAATTCTCGTCCGCGCCGAAGCCCGTGCTGCCAGCCTTGATGATCACAAAGCTGAAGCCGCTCTCCTTGACCTTTTCGAAGTCGATATTTCCCTGATAAACCGAGATATCTATGCCGTGGGCGACTATTTTGCCCTCGGGCACGGAACAGGTTGAAATATCATCAATATTACCCTTGCTGATAACGCTTGGGACGCTTATCGCGGCGGTTGTAAATAAAAACACCAAAACGAGGATAATCGCCGCTATAAAGATAGGTTTTTTGTTTTTGGTAAAAAAATCTTTCATAGGCATTTCCTCGCCCAGTTATTATACTATTATTCGACGTGATTTTCAACCGAAATGACTAAATTGTTAAGTTTTGCATAAAATCGATTATAAACAATCTAAAATTATATCAGTTTGTATCAGTTTTTGTTTACAAAGCCCAAACCGTTGACTTCGTTCGCGGTTGTGATAATGATAAAAGCGTTGTTATCGACGCTTTTCACTATGGAATTTGCCTTAAAAACCTGATTAGGGCGTAAAGCGCATATGAGCAGCTTCCTGTTCTTTCCGCTGTAGCCGCCCACCGCGTCCACGACAGTCACTCCGCGGGAGATATCGTTGAGCAGGCGCGTGAGGATAACGTCGGGATTTTGCGTCACAATCAGCATAAGCTTGCCGTTGTTTCGGGATGTGCCGTAAATGATGATGTCAATGAGCTTTGAGCTCATAAAAATAGCGATAACGGCGTACAGCGCGCTCTCGAAGCTCCTGAATACGAGGGCGGAAATGCTTACCACAACAGCGTCGGAGATAAGAATTATCAGCCCGATGGAGAACTGAGGATGGCGCTTGTGGATTATTGACGCGATTATATCCGCGCCGCCCGTTGAGCCGCCGCGCGAAAAAATGAGCGCAAGCCCTGTTCCGCTGAGTATGCCGCCGTATATGCCCGCGAGCATCATATCACCCTTGTACGGGGTTATAAACGGGGTCAGAAAGTCTATCGCGAGCGACGCGAGGATAGTGCCTAGCAGGCTTTTGCGGACAAAATGTTTACCGAGAAACCTGTATCCTACAATAAAAATCGGCACATTCATAATCAGGATAAATGTGCCGATTGGTATCGAAAACAAATAATTAAGCAGTATCCCGACGCCTGTGAGCCCGCCCGGGGCTATATTGTTAGGCGAGGTGAACACCACAACGGACAAAGCGTAAATGACGCTGCCCGCTGTAATTATAACGCAGTCGATAAGTTTATTTTGTTTCATAATATCCCCTTATTATTCTTTTCAAGAATTATGTAGGGATAGCAAGTATAAGTTCAAAAAGTTCATTAAGGCGATCGATTTCGCCGTTTAAGTAGAGATACCCGAACAGAGCCTCCAAGCCTGTCGCCGCGTGATAGTCAGCGACATCGGCGTTCTTGGGAGTGTTTTTTGTAAAGGCGTTGCGTCCGCGCTTGTACACGCTTATCTCGTCCTCAGTGAGTACGGGCATAAGCTGTTTAACTGCTTTTGACTGGGTTTGGCAGTTGACGAGCTTCACCTTGCGCCTGTTGAGCTCGCCCACGGGACGGTCAGCCTCGCACACGAGATACTCTCGAGCGAGCATATCATAGACCGTGTCGCCGATAAACGCCAGCGTCTGGGGTGAAAGCTGTTTGGGGTTGCGGTTTTTCTCAGTTAATCTGTCCATAGCTTACTCCACAAAGTCAAATTCAACGTCGTAGAGCGACACCGTGTCGCCCTCGTTAATGCCGGCCTCGCGCAGAGCGTCGAAAACACCGTTTTTCATCAAAGTGTTCTGGAAATAGTTGAGACTCTCATAGTCGTCAAAGTTGATTGAGCGCATAACGTTATAGAGCCACTTAGCCTCAACCGTATAAATACCGTCAACCTTCTTGATTACCACGCTGTGGTCGTCAAAGTCCTCAGCCTTCACCACGGGAGCGGGCTCGGGCTCGAAACGCTCAATAGGCGGGAGCTTTGAGAGCATTTCCTGAATCTTCTTTAGCAAAGGGTCTACGTCGTAGCGGATAGCCGCCATAATCGGGAAAAAGTCATAGCCCATATCCTCGATATACTTTTTGTAAGCGGCAATCTGCTCGTCTGTACAAAGGTCGCACTTGTTGCCCGCGACAATCATCGGACGTTTGGCGAACTCGGGGTTAAACTTTTCGAGCTCCTCGTTGATTATTTTGAAATCCTCATAAGGGTCTCTGCCCTCAGAGCCGCTGATATCGACAATATGCACGAGCATTCGGCAGCGCTCAACGTGACGCAAAAACTGATGTCCAAGTCCTACGCCCTTCCACGCGCCCTCGATAAGCCCCGGGATATCCGCCATTACAAAGCTGCTCCCCTCGCCCATCGACACCACGCCGAGCACGGGGGTTATGGTCGTAAAATGGTAATTCGCAATCTCGGGTTTAGCCTCGGAAACTACAGAAACAAGGGTGGATTTGCCAACGTTAGGGAAACCCACTAGCCCTACATCGGCGAGGAGTTTTAATTCGAGAGTGACGTCAAATTCCTCACCGGGCAAACCGGGCTTCGCGAAACGCGGAACCTGCCTTACGGGCGTAGCAAAGTGAGGGTTGCCCCAACCGCCTTTGCCGCCTTTGGCGACCACAACAGGCTCTTTGGAGCTGATGTCGGCGATAATTCGTCCGCTTTCGGCATCTTTTATGAGTGTACCGAGAGGAACCTTTACGATAAGGTCCTCCGCCTTCTTGCCGTTTTGGCGGTTTCCTCTGCCGTTCTCACCCTTTTGAGCGGCGTATTTTCTTTTGTGCCTGAAATCGGCGAGAGTGGAGATATTCGTATCCGCCTGAAACACGACATTTCCGCCGCGTCCGCCGTCACCGCCATCGGGACCTCCAGCGGCCACGTATTTTTCGCGGTGAAAAGCCACCGCGCCATCGCCGCCGTCGCCTGCTTTGACGTGGATTTTCGCGATATCTACAAACATCTTACCCCTCCTTCTCTATTTTATACTTAAAACTCTTATTTATTATCAATATCGTTGGGGAACATACTGTCCCAGCCTGTCATTTTGAAATCCTTTTTTGACTGTTCCTTTGTAACTTCCTTAGGAGCGGAGATAATGGAGATTATGACAAAAACCACTCCGAGTGCCAGTGGAGCGAACATAGCGATGTACATAGCGGCGCCCTGTACCACATAGGCGAAGTAGAAGTACGCCATAAAAGAAGCCGCGAATACCAACAGGGACACAACCCTCTTGAGCATAAGAATCGCCGAGACGTTCTTACAGGTCGCACCGATAATTACGGAAGATACAAACGCCATTAACAATGGATTAACTATCAAAAAAATTGTTCTTAAAATATTCATATTATAAAGCCTTTCTTTAAAAAAACAAGGGTGGATTACTCCACCCTCTAAGCTTATTACTGCTCAACAGGATAAACGCTGGCGCGCTTTCTGTCCTTGCCGACGCGCTCAAAACGAAGAACGCCGTCAACCTTAGCAAAAAGTGTGTCATCCTTACCGATGCCGACGTTGATGCCGGGATGAATGTGAGTTCCTCTCTGCTTATAAAGAATGTTGCCCGCGAGAACGTGCTGACCGTCAGCGCGCTTTGCGCCGAGACGCTTGGACTCGGAGTCACGACCGTTCTTAGTCGAACCCATTCCCTTTTTATGAGCGAATAACTGGATGTTTAACTTAAGCATACCTTACACCTCCGAAAATTTAACTTTGATATCATTTGGGTATTGCTCCGCAAGTTGGAGCGTGTGCCGATAAAGTCCGTCGATAAGGCGGTTTGTGTTATCGGACTTTTCCGCGGTCAGCTTCATTTGACCGTCGGACACTGTAACATCTGCCTTTATACCGTAAATGTCGGTGATATTGTTAGCTGTGAGGTAAGCCGCTGAGCTCACCGCCGAGCAAACTATATCGAAACCGCTTTCGGCATAATCGGAATGACCTGAAAACTCATAGCCTGAAAAGCTCTCGTCATTCTTGTAGAATGTTACCGAAATCACGATTAAGCCTCGATTGACTTAATCTGTACCTTTGTGTAAGGCTGTCTGTGACCGAGAGTTCTCTTCTCGCCCTTCTTGGGCTTGTAAGTGGCAACTCTGATTTTTTTGCCTTTACCGTTCTTTAATACTTCTGCGCTGACCTTCGCGCCGTCAACATAGGGTGTGCCGACCTTGATACCGTCGTCTGTGCCTACTGCTACAACGTCAAAGGTTACAGTGTCACCGGCTTCAGCCTCAAGCTTCTCGATGAATACAACCTGATCCTCGGAAACCTTGTACTGCTTTCCGCCTGTTTCAATAACTGCGTACATATTAGTACCATCCTTTAATTAGTCTCGCTATCCGTTAGGCGGTTATGTAAAATAACACTTAGAGCCCACAATAAGCGGCTTATATACTATACCACAAAGGATTTTGGATGTCAACCATTATTTTAGTGGTAAGTGGGAAGTGGGAAGCGGGAAGAAAAAGAGTCCCTCATCCGACCAAATCGCAAGCGATTTGCCCAGTTTCCCCCAAGGGAAGCCTTTATTTTTCAACTGACTACAAAACATTATTCTGCATTTTCGCGGCTTTGAGGGTGTTTTTCATAAGTATAGCGATTGTCATAGGTCCTACCCCGCCGGGTACGGGAGTGATAAAGGAGCACTTATCCTTGACGTTCTCAAAGTCCACGTCGCCGCAGAGCTTGCCCTTCTCGTCGCGGTTCATACCTACGTCAATCACGACCGCGCCGTCCTTTACCATATCGGCTGTCACAAACTTGGCTTTGCCGATAGCGGCTACAAGGATGTCAGCTTCACTTGTGATTTCACTGAGGTTCGTAGTGTGGCTGTGGCAGATTGTAACAGTGCCGTTCTCGTGGAGTAAAAGCATAGCCATAGGCTTGCCGACAATGTTGCTTCTGCCGATTACGACGCACTTTTTTCCGTCAACCGAAATATCATACGCGTGGAGCATTTCCATAATTCCCGCGGGTGTGCAGGGCAAAAAGTCATAGTCGCCTATCATTATTCTGCCGACGTTCTGCTTGTGGAAAGCGTCTACGTCCTTAAGCGGGCTTATCGCCTCGATTACGGCGTTATCGTCAAGCCCTTTAGGCAGAGGAAGCTGGCAGAGTATTCCGTTTATATCAGCTCTGTTATTGAGCTCTTCAACCAGCGCTAACAGTTCTTCCTGAGTGGTTGAAGCGGGGAGCGCGTACTCCACTGAGTGGAAGCCGACGAGCTCGCAGGCTTTCTTTTTGTTATTTACATAAACTCTTGAGGCGGGGTCATCGCCGACAAGGATTACAGCGAGCCCCGGGATTATGCCCTTTTTGATAAGCTCCTTAGTTTCATTTGCTACTTGCTCTTTTACCTGAGCCGATACCTTTTTTCCGTCTATAATCTGCATAGAACCTGTCCTCCTTTTTTCTGTTTACAATCAAAAGCACTACACCGACAATGAGGATTACCGCCGAAAGGACCTGTGAAACTCTCAAGCCCCAGAAAGGCAGATAGAGGCTGTCGGTTCGAAGTCCCTCCACTATCATTCTCTCAAAGCCGTACCACACAATGTACATATAGAAAATTTGCCCCGCGTATTTCTGATGTTTTCTCCCCCAGAAGTGCAACAGCGCGAACCCGAGCAGACACCAGAGGGATTCATACAAAAAGCAGGGATGCACCGCGATCATATCTGTGTTCTCGGACATCATACCCCACGGCAGATTTGTAGGAGTGCCGAAAGCCTCCTGATTAAAGAAGTTGCCCCAGCGGCCTAAACCCTGTCCTATTAAAAAGCCCATAACGGCTATGTCAAGAATCGGGAGAATTTTCGCTTTTTTTATCTTTGCCATAATACAGCCGCCAAGCAAGCCGAGGATAATTCCGCCGTAAATCGCCAGCCCGCCGTTGCTTATCATTATAATCTCGTCGGGGTGAGCAATATAATAATCCAGCCTGAACAGCACATAATATGCTCTCGCACCGATTACGCCCGCAAGCAAGCCCACCAGCACACAGTCAAAAAGCGTGTTGCGCTCGACATTATACCGCGGCGCGGAAAAGTAAGCGTAAAGCACCGCAAGCAGAAGCCCGACGGCGATTATTATTCCGTACCAGCGGATGTTAATCCCGCCGATTGAAAACGCTACAGGGTCGATTTTGAATTCCCAGCCAAATGCGGGGAAAGATACGTTATACATTTTTTAATTTCTCCTCGTCAAACAATGTAGTTCCTGACTTAACTCATTTATCCCACTTACCGCTGTTCCTGACAAACCTTTTACTGCGGTTTTACAACGGAGAGTGTTGAGTTATTGACGTCGAGCATTGACAACAATCTCTTGTTGACGTCGTCGAGTGTACACCCGGAAATATCGTCAATTATACCGAAGATATCAATGTTGTTAAAGTGGAATTCCATCATAGTATTCGCTATATTATCAACCGAGTTCAAAGCGGAAACAGCGTCGCCGTATACCTCGCGTCTGGCAATTTCAAAAGCTTCGGCTGAAATGCCCTTCCGCTTAATCTCGGAGATATAATTCCTGATTACCTTAGCCGCCTCCTGAGGGTTGCGGGACTCGCCGCTGAAGAACACGGCGTTGTAGCCCTGACCGTTGAAATACTCGCTGTCAAAGCTCTGGTTAATGAGCTTTTTGTCGTCGAGAATCTTGTAGAGCTCCGAGGACGGAGAGGTCAAGACTTCAATGAGAATTTCAATCTCAGCCATTTCCTTTTGACTTACCTTGTGGGCTTTGTCCTTAAAGCCCAGATTGAACAGCGGAACGGACACAGGGAACGCCTGCTCCACATAGTCCTTGACAATCTCATAGGGCTCGTCCTCAAAGAAGCTCTCTATAGTGTGCTTTTCGCAGGGCTTGAGGAGCTTGTCAGCTGTTTTTAAAATATCCTCGGGAGTGAGGTCGCCCGCCACGCAGAGCGCCATATTGTTGAGATTATAGAAAGTGTAGTAGCAATCGTAGAGAAGCCCGGGAGTAATCTGAGCTATAGACTCAACCGTACCCGCGATATCGAGCTGAACGGGATGAGTATGGTACATATTCTCGAGCATATTGAACATAACCCGCCACTCGGCGGAGTCGTCGTACATACGGATTTCCTGACCGATTATGCCCTGCTCCTTGGCTACAGTTTCCTCGGTGAAATAAGGGCGCTGTACAAAGTCGAGCAGGATATTCAGGCTCTCGTCAAAATTATCGGCGCAGCTGAACAGATAGCAGGTCTTGTCAAACGAAGTGTAGGCGTTGGCGTTGGCGCCCGTCTTTGCGTACTTGAGGAAAGCGTCGCCGTCCTCGCACTCGAACATCTTGTGCTCAAGATAATGAGCTATGCCGTCAGGTACCTTTTTGACCTCGCCGCCGTCTAATGAGAAAGCGTTGTTGACGCTGCCGTATCGCGTGCCGAAAATGGCGTATTTTGAATTATAATCGGGCTTTGGATAGAGGTAAATTGTCAGCCCCGAGTTGTGGTCTATTCTGTAATACTTGTCGCCTAACAAGGCGGATTTTACTTCTGTAATTTTACTCATATCGCACCGCCTCAGTTAGATTTTAAAACATAAACCGTGTCAAGCTGCAGCTTGTTCGCGGCAGCTATAATCTCGTCCTTTGTGACCGCGTTAATCTTGGCGGCAGCCTGCTCGGGAGTGTCCACGGAAGCGTCCATCAGCTGTGTGCTGTACCAGCTTGTGATGCCCGTGACCGTATCGACAATACTGCGGAAGCTGTTGACAATCGCGAGCTTAGCTGAGTTTATCTCAAAATCGGAGATGTTGCCGTTTTTCATTTCCTCAATTTCATTAAGGATAGCTGATTTCGCCGCCTCGATGTTGGCTGTCTCTACGCCCGACTCAATCACCATAATGCCTTTAAGTCGGTAGAAACGGCTCATACAGTAGTAGCACAGGCTCTTTTTCTCACGCACATTGGTGAAAAGCTTGGAGGTTGCCGTTCCGCCGAGGATTGCGCACATTACGCGTGTGGCGGTGGCTTCCTTCTCGGGCTCGGCGCAGGCTGTTCTTACGCCGATTTCGAGCTTGGACTGAGCCACGTCCATTTCCTCAACAATTTCGTTTTCCTTGGGGACGGTGTATACAACGTCGTTAGAGAGCTCTATGGGCGTTCTTTTAATTTCTTTAAAGGAATTATCTATAATGCCAATGGCTTTTTCGGGATTACTGCCACCGACATAAGTGAATTCAAAGTGGGCGTTCTTGAGCATATCCTGCCAAGCCTTGTATACATCGGCGGTGGTAAGCGCGTTGATTTGCTCTTTTGTACCGCAGCGATTGACGCCGTAGAGCTCATCGGCGCACATAATTTCGATTAAACGCTGGGACGCATAGGTTCGCTTGTCATTGAACTCGGAATCAATCATATCGAGAAGCTGGCGCTTTTCCTGGAGCATATCAGCTTCGTCAAAGCAGCCGTTTTCAACCTTGGGATTGAACAGAACCTCGCAGAGCAGCTCGCTGAGCTGTTCGCTTACGCACTCGCCGTCGAGCGCGTAACGGTCATCAAGACCGCTGACCGAGATGTTCAAACACTGCATATCCCCCATTTTGGACACCGACCCGTTGAGCTCCGCGCCGTAGAGCGAACCAAGCTTTTTGGACAATGTGGTGAAGTCGGGATATTTCTTGCAGCAGCGCACGAGCATATAGCAGAGCAGTGCGTTTACCGCGGCTGTTTCTTCGTTAAGAGGCTGAAAGATATTAACAGCGAGTTTCATAGTCTTGAAGCGGGTGACTGAAATGCTGTTGAACACCACGCCTTCGTAGATTTCCTGTGTTTTCATCGGATTACTCCTTTGTATAAAATTACATACATTGTTAGTATAACACAACAGCGGGGTTTATAAAAGAGTTTTGTTAAATTTTCTTTACTATTCACTAAAAAAACGGTATAATACCTTTGAGGTGAGAAAAAATGGATTTGCCAAACGACCCTATGATACTTCTCTCTGTGGTAAACACAAAGCTCAGGGATTATTATAAAAACCTGGATGAAATGTGTGAGGATATGAATATTGACAAAGATGAGCTTACTAAAAAGCTTTCTGAAATTGACTATGAATACGACGAAAAACTGAACAGGTTCACATAAAGAAAAGTCCGCGAAAAACGGACTTAATCTTTGTTATTATTTTCGTTATTCTCTTCCCTGCGTTTTTGAGCCTTTTTGAGCTGGAAATTCTGGTATAGGATAAACCCAAGAAACAGCAGAATAACCGCAAGAATTATAACGGGAATATACTTGAGAAATGCGGGGTCGTCCTCACCGTTAAAGCCTTTTACGTCGAGATTATTACTGCCGGCATAGGAAGCGTTGCCCGAGGTATAGAGGATATCGCCGCCGTCTATGTCGGAATCGGCAATTTCATTGTCGTCAGAATCTGCCGAACCCCCAGCGGACTTGCCGTTCGTGCCGGACTTTCCGTCGGCATATACATTACACAAAGCGGAAGCGGGAGGCGTGAAATTTTTAAGATTGCCGTCTACACAGTCGCGGGCTGTAATCTTAACGGAAGTGTTGCTGCCGCTGATTTTCTTGTACTTCATAGAAAACAGCGTCGGGAAATCGACGCACTTTACTCCGTCCGAGCATAGGAAGATTATTTCGGTTGAGCCGTTTTTATCAACATAACGCACCTGAGCGCGGCTGAGATCGCACACGGGCTCGCGGGCTTCAATATCGTTTTTATTATAAGTCAGAGTAAATCTCGCGGCGGTAATTGTACGGTTTGACTTGAAACCGATTTTGACCTCAAAGAGCCTGTCGGTCTTTACCTTTACATTTGAAGTTGTTATCCTCTCGCCCGCCGCGTTGGCAGGAACGGAGAACATCAAAGTCAGCAAGCATAACAAAACCGCTGAAAGCTTTAAAAATCTATTCATAAACTGTCCTTAAAAAAATAATATGTAAATATTTTAAATCAAAAAATATTATTAGTCAATAAAATGTTGACAAATTCAAATGACAGTGATATAATCTAAAAGCTGTTTAAATTAAATACGCGAGTGTGCTGGAATAGGCAGACAGGCACGTTTGAGGGGCGTGTGTCTTTGACGTACGGGTTCAAGTCCCGTCACTCGCACCAAAAGAACAGGGTATCCAAAAGGATACCCTGTTCTTTTGTTATGCGATTCGGGACTTGAAGCCGAGGGTTAAGAAAACGTGCCTGTGGCACGTTTTTACCGAGGAGCGCTGATGAACCTTTAGCTATACACACGCCTCAACAAACGAGATGGACATTTCATACAGATGAACACACGTCACTCGCACCAGTATGAGTGTTCATAACGGATTTAAGTTATGGACGCTCATTTATATTGTGGAGTATTTAAAAAATATTTTAAATAGCTCTTGACAAGCTGCATTTAGGATAGTATAATCTATTTAAAATAAGTTTGAAATAGATTGGATTGATTCCCATGTCTATCAACAAAATTCTTTCCGCTTTAGCTGATGACACGCGCAGAGCCATTATTATGAAGCTGCGTGAAGGTAAAATAAGCACAGGAGATTTGGCAGATCACATCGGCATCACTCCGCAGGCTCTGTCCTATCATCTTTCCAAGCTGAAGAAAGCGGATATTATCTACGAAACAAAATATAAAAACTATATTTACTATGAGCTGAATCTTTCCGTTCTCGGCGAGCTCATTGTTTGGGTGGACGCTTTGAAAGGAGATAAGTATGATGAAAACAATTAAAGTTTTATTACTTTTATCCATAGCGGTTCTACCGCTGATAGTCAGTTTGATCGCGCTGGCTTTTCTGCCCGAACAAATCCCTACGCATTACGGAGTCGATTTTACTGTCGACCGCTACGGCAGCAAGTTTGAAGCTTTGATTTTCCCGATTACAATACTTATTTTGAGTTTAGTCTTTTTACTGCCGGGAATCTTTATGAAAAATGAACTCAACAAAAAGCTGATACTGGATATCGGCATAGCTCTTATTCTTGCGTTTAATGCATTGGATTATTATATTCTATATGTTCAAAGCAGTAACTTATATAGTATTAATTCAGGTGTTTTCGCTATCGAAAGGATATTATTACTAATTCTCGGCGTTCTCTTTGTCTTTATTGGTAATCTGATGCCGATGTCAAGAAAAAACTCATTTATTGGATTGAGGACAAAGTGGAGTATGAGTAATGACGCTGTATGGAAAAAGTGTCAGCTTTTCGGAGGCGTTTCCATGATGATACTCGGCATAACGCTGTTTGTTCTTGCTTTTGTTTTTCCGAATATCTTTTTAATGATTGGCTTAATACTCGGTGTTGTTGTGATAGATACAATCTACTCTTATATAGCGGCTAATAGGAATCATACAGCTGGCTGATTTATAATTCTTTTAACTAAATTTGGCTTTACAAATTCTATGCTGGCTAAAGAATAAGACAAAATGATTGAATAATTAAATACAATGTGTTACAATAACTTTAACGGAGGTGTTTATTATGATGTACCCCTATTTGACACTTGGTGATGAAACCGAGATTGTCCATTCCGAAATGCTTGGAGATAATACCGTTAAGGTTTATATTGAAAAGCCCGATGAAATGGACGGGTTTCATTACGCAACCTGTTACTTGCCGAAATATGAATGGACGGACATTTTCGGATTCAATGAAGATGAAATTAAAAAATTCCAAGAAATTATTGAAAATAACGCCCATTTGATTATTGAGCTTTCTCAAAACGGAGGATTTGACAATGCCTCAGGTTTTTAAGATAGGTTCATATTGGGTTTATTTTTGGGCGAACGAGAACAAACCGTTAGAACCTGTTCACGTTCACGTTTCAAAAGGCAAACCGACACCAAACGCTACTAAATTTTGGATAACCAAATCGGGCAAATGCCTT
>JAFSZY010000015.1 GCA_017458845.1 Ruminococcus sp. | reverse complement strand
TTCCCTAGCGGGAGACGGCTTCCTGAGCCGGAGACGGCAAACCCTTTGTCGCATTCGCGACATCTCCCTTAGTAAGGGAGTCTCCCTTTTGTCGGCGTTGCCGACATTTCCCCTATCAGGGGAATTTCCCAAGGGAAGCCTCTCGCTTTATCACACCTTCATAGTCTGTCATTTAATCTTTCACTTTGGTCGCTTCCGTCGACGTGGTCTCGGCAGTACCGCTCTCGGTTGTCTCTTTAGTTTCGGTTTCGGGCTTTTTCTTTTCGATTACAAGAGCTTTCTTGAAATCCTCACCGTAAACCGTCTCGAGCGTCTCGTCATAATCCGTACTGAAAAAGTCCTCGTCATAGAGCTTGTCCATAATCTTGTTTATCTGCTTAATAAGCGACTTATTCCCCTTTGACACGGCGGGAGCGTACTCCACAACCTCGCCAATCTCGTTCTCGCCTACCGAGTATCCCTCATTCTGCATAGCGAACTCGGCGACCTCAGTGTTTTTGCCGAGCCAAACAACACCCATGTTGTTTTCCAAAGCATCGACAGCCTCGCTTACGTCGGCGCATTCGGTAAGATTAACTTTCTTGTAATTGTCAGCAATATACAGAGCCGCCTCGGAACCCGAAACAACGATAACCTTGTCCTTCTTGTCCAGGTCATCAAGGCTTTTCACCTTATCCTTCTTGTGTGAAACGATAGCCAAAGCCGACTTCATATACGGCTGGGCGAAATCCACAATTTTCTTCTCGGTACTGTCCACAGCGTAATCAGAGATGACTACGTCCGCCTTGCCTGTTTCAAGATATTTAGCGCGGCTGCCCGCCTCAACAGACACGAACTCGGGCTTTAGCTTCATTTCTTCAGCCAGACGCTTGGCGAACACAATCTCATAGCCCTGATACTCGCCGTTTTCGTCTGCAAAACCGAACGGATTGTTATCGGATGAAACTCCTATTATGATTTTCTTTGCGTCCTTAATTTCCTGATACGTGCGGTAAACTCTCGAATCCTTAGAACCGCACCCCGCAAAGCAAAGAGCTGTCAAAATAACGGCAATTATCAATGCCGAAGCTCTTTTCACAAGTTTTGTTTTTTCCATAATTACCTCTCATTTTTACACGGATTTTCCGCATATTTTATATACTTATTTTTTCGCGTGCCCTAACAGTTTATAACTATTTGCCTTTTTTGTCAATAATTACTTTTTTTCGCCTTTACTTTATTTGACTAAAATCACCATTTATGCTATTATAATTGGGATTGGAGTGACAAATTATGCGAATTGTAATCAAAGTCGGTACATCCACTCTTGCGCATAACACGGGGCTCTTGAACATCAAAAGAGTCGAAAATATGTGCAAGGTAATTTCCGACCTTAAAAACGCGGGCAACGAGATTATTCTGGTATCCTCGGGAGCTATAGGAATGGGACTCGGAAAGCTCGGACTTGAAAAGGGCGACAACGACATTCCCACCAAGCAGGCTGCCGCCGCTGTCGGTCAGAGCGAGCTTATGTACACCTACGACAAGCTTTTCTCGGAGTACAACCATACAGTCGCTCAGATACTGATGACAGGCGCGTACGTTACTATAGAGGACTACGGCAAGAACCTCAACAACACGCTGTTCAAGCTGCTGGAGCTAGGCGTTATTCCCATAATAAACGAAAACGACACCGTCACAACCGACGAGATTGTAATCGGCGACAACGACACCCTCGGCGCGACAATCGCCAATACCGTCAAGGCGGATTTGCTTATTCTGCTGTCCGACATAGACGGGCTGTTCACGGGCGACCCCAACAAGGACAAGAACGCAAAGAGGATTGAAGTTGTCGAGGAGATAACCCCCGAAATTGAAACCCTAGCAGGCAACCGCACTTCCGTGCTCGGCACAGGCGGAATGATTACCAAAATTAACGCCGCTAAAATGGTCACCTCCAACGGCATTGATATGGTGATAGCCAACGGCAAAAATCCCGAGGTTATGTACGATATACTGGACGGCAAGGGCGTGTGCACACGCTTTGTCAGCAAAAAGATGAAAGAAAACGACAGAGGCGAAGCAATAAACGTATGATAAGCGCACCAAGCTTTCCCTTGGGAAATTCCCCTTTTAGGGGAAATGTCACGAAGTGACAAAAGGGAGACTCCCTTACTAAGGGAGATGTCGCGAATGCGACAAAGGGTTTGCCGTCTCCGGCTCAGGAAGCCGTCTCCCGCTAGGGAAAAAGTGGGCAAATCGCTTGCGATTTGGTCGATAGAGGGTCCTTTTTAATCTGCTCGATTTACCAAACGTAATCTCTATAACTATTAGCAAGCGGACCCTCTCCCGCCTCGCTTTGCTCGGCACCCTCCCCCAAGGGAGGGCAAATCAGAAAGGAATTATACTATGACAACACAGGAACTTTTAATCAAGGCTAAAGCCGCCAAAGCTCAGCTGGGAATGGTAACTCCCGAGAAGATTAACGAAGCGCTTCTCGCTATGGCGGACAGCCTTATAGAAAACACCGACAACATTCTCAAAGAAAACGAAAAAGACATCGAAAACGCGCGCGGCACAGTCAGCGACGTTATGATAGACAGGCTATCGCTCTCGAAGGAGAGAATCGAGGGTATGGCTCAGGGTATCCGCGAGGTAGCCGAGCTCGAGTGCCCCGTGGGAAAGGTTCTTATGAGAACAGTGCGTTACGGAAACCTCGTAATCGAAAAGACAGCCGTAGCCCTCGGCGTTGTGGCTATCATTTATGAGAGCCGTCCCAACGTAACAAGCGACGCCGCGGCGCTGGCTCTCAAGAGCGGAAACGTCTGCGTGCTCAGAGGCGGCAAGGAAGCTCACGCGAGCGCACAGGCTATCGTAGACGCGCTTCAGAACGGTCTCGCAAAGGTCGGTCTCAGCCGTGATTTTGTACTTTTGGTTGAGGACACCACCCGCCGGAGCTCTCACGAGCTTATGACTGCCGATGGCTATGTAGATTTGCTCATCCCCCGCGGCGGCAAGGGTCTTATCTCAGCCGTTGTAAAGAACGCCACAGTTCCCTGCATTCAGACAGGCACGGGCATCTGCCACGTTTATGTAGAAAAGACTGCCGACATTGATATGGCTCTCAAGATTGTTGAAAACGCAAAGACGAGCCGCCCCTCTGTATGCAACGCTGAGGAAGTTCTGGTTGTTGACGAGGATATCGCGGGCGAGTTTTTGCCCAAGCTTAAAAAACTGCTTGTTGACGGCAGAGCGGAAAACCCCGTCGAGCTCCGTCTTGACGAAAAGGCCATCAAGATTATTGACGGCGTACCCGCGGGCGAAAACGACTTTGACACAGAGTTCCTCGACTATATCCTCGCGGTTAAAATCGTAAAGGATTATAACGAGGCAATCGAGCACATCAACACCCACTCC
Source organism: Ruminococcus sp. (assembly GCA_017458845.1). Lineage (GTDB taxonomy): Bacteria > Bacillota > Clostridia > Oscillospirales > Acutalibacteraceae > Ruminococcoides. Next base: position 17,592 of record JAFSZY010000015.1, on the reverse strand, counting down.
ACAGGTCACAGCGAAGCGATTGTTACTTCAAGTAATGAAGCTGCCGATATGTTCACAAAGGGCGTTGACAGCTCCTCGGTATATGTAAACTCAAGCACAAGATTCACCGACGGCGGCGAGTTCGGACTCGGCTGCGAGATGGGTATTTCCACCCAGAAGCTCCACGCCAGAGGACCTATGGGACTCGCGGAGCTCACAACATACAAGTATATTATAAGGGGCGAAGGAAATGTGCGATAGAAAAGCTGAGAGCACGAAGCCGGACAGGAGGTTTTTAACATATGACTAATTTCGGATTTATCGGCGCGGGCAATATGGGCGGCGCGCTCGCCACAGCGGTCAGCAAGAGTACAAAAAGCGTTTTAATCGCCGACCACTTTGCCGACAAGGCTCAGACGCTCGCCGACAAGCTCGGCGTTAAGTCAGCCGACAATAAGGAAATCGCGCAGACCTGCGAGTACATCTTCCTCGGCGTAAAGCCACAGATGATGGCGGATATGCTGGGCTCAATCAAGAGTGAGTTCAAAGCCCGAAAGGACAACCTCGTGCTCATCACTATGGCGGCGGGACTTTCAATAGAAACTATCCGTGAAATGGCGGGCGGAGATTACAAAACAATACGCATTATGCCGAACACACCCGTGCTCGTTGAGCAGGGCGAAATCCTCTACTGCAAGAGCGGCAACGTCACCGACAGCGATTTACAGTTTTTCCTGGATAATATGAAGTTCGCGGGAATGCTCACACCTATAAGCGAGGAGCTTATGAACGCGGGCTGTTCCGTGTCGGGCTGCGGCCCCGCGTTTGTGTATATGTTCATAAAGGCTCTGGCTCAGGGCGGCGAGGACTGCGGAATTGACTCCGACACTTCTCTTAAGCTTGCGGCTCAGACAGTGCTCGGAAGCGCCAAGCTCCTGCTTGAGAGCGGCACAGACCCCGATGTTCTGATTAAAAACGTGTGCTCCCCGGGCGGCAGCACTATTGAGGGCGTAAAGTCACTCGAAAACAGCAAGCTCTGCGACGTCGTGCGGAAAGCCGTCAGAGCTTCATATGACAGAAACGTGGAGTTAGGAAAACCAGTGGACAGTGAGCAGTGATCAGTGATCAGTTGTGGTCGGGGAGAAACCTTCGCTCTCCCGAGAACTTTCTATCCCGATTGGATAAATATTGTTATAAACTAAAAACTCGTAGGGGAGTCCGTCTCGGGCTCCCTAATCGTTTCGACTGCGTCGAAAGGAAAACATCCTATAATTTATACGTTTAGGGATACCGGGACGGTATCCCCTACGATAAAGTATTAAATGATTATAAATAGTTCGGGAATAAAACTCATAGTGTCATTCCGAGCTTGCGAGGAATCTCCTTCCTCTTTATGCCGTGATGTAAAACAGGGGGATCCTTCGACTCCAACACCTTCGGTGTTTCCGTTCAGGATGACAGTAATAAAATAGGGAGCCCGAGACGGACCCCCTACGAGAGCGTAAAAAAGGACTGCTGCAGCAGTCCTTTTAAAATTCTTATTTATTAAAGATTGACATAATGTCATAGAAGGAATCGTCGTCATCCTCATCGGTGTTTTCTTTGCCGTCGTCGGGCTCGCTGATGATGTGCTCGTCAGCGCCTACGGGAGCGGGTTTACCCTCGCCGTTAAAGCCTGTGGCGATAACCGTAACGTTGATAGCGTCCTCGAGTTTCTCGTCGATAACAGCACCCCAAATGATGTTGGCGTCGTCAGATACCTTATCCTTAATCATTGTGGAAGCGGCGTCGATATCCTCAAGGCTGATGTCGGGGGACGCTGTGATGTTGATGATAACACCCTTAGCGCCGTCGATAGAAGTCTCAAGAAGCGGGCTGGAGATAGCGGAGTTAGCCGCGTCAGTAGCCTTATCCTTGCCTGTGGCAAAGCCCATACCCATATGAGCGTAGCCTGCGTCCTTCATTACGGATGTAACGTCGGCAAAGTCAAGGTTAACCATACCGGGTACAAGAATAAGGTCGGAGATACTCTGAACGCCCTGTCTGAGAACATCGTCGGCAATAGCAAACGCGTTCTGGAGAGTGATGGGAGTCTCTGAAACATATTTGAGTCTTTCGTTGGGGACGATGATAAGAGAGTCAACACAAGCGGCGAGCTCTTCAATACCCTGCTCAGCCTGAGCCATTCTTCTCTTGCCCTCAAAAGCGAAAGGCTTAGTAACAACAGCAGCTGTAAGGATACCCATATCCTTTGCAATCTTTGCGATTACGGGAGCAGCGCCTGTACCTGTGCCACCGCCCATACCTGCTGTGACGAATACCATATCTGTATCTTTAAGGAGCGCGGCGATTTCGTCCTTGCTCTCCTCTGCGGCTTTCTGACCGATTTCGGGCATAGAGCCCGCGCCCTTGCCTCTTGTCAGCTTTTCGCCGATCTGAACTGTCTGAGAAGCCTTTGATAATCTTAAAACGTGGTCATCTGTGTTAATTGAGATGAACTCAACGTTCTTTACTTCCATGCTTACCATGCGGTTGATAGCGTTGCCGCCGCCTCCGCCTACACCTATAACCTTAATAACAGGCATATACTCGCTTTCCATCTCTACTGCAAAAGCCATTTTAAACATCCTCCTTGATCATATATAAGAATTATCGCACAATTTCACGTTTACCTTATAAGACTAACACACTTTTGAGTAAAAGTAAACATTGAATTATAAAGTTTTACTTAAAAACGAAAAAATATCTTGAAAAAATATCATTTTTGGCGATTTTAACCTTATTGGTAGGCATTATTGTCAGCCTGATAACCGTTATTATCGGCTTGTCCGTTGCCGCCGCCGTAATACATTTCGGACTCCTGCTGATTATAATAGCCGTAGAGGTCATCATAATAAGTTACCTCTTGGGGAGCTTCGGTATATTCCTGGTTGTAGTTTTCAGTCGGGGATTCCTCGTATACAGTCGCAGGCTCGGTGGTCGCCTCTGTGGATTTTGTGGATTTCTTGGTTGTCTTTTTCTTTTCTGATTTCTTCTCAGATGTCTTATCTTGCTTGATTTCGACTTCCTCAAAATAGGATTTCTTGGAACCCGTGTTGCAGCCCGATACGTTAAGTATGCCCATAATCGTATTGGTGTTGTGCGGGTCAAGATTATTTTTGATGATAGTGAACGCCGTTCGGATTTTGTAATCAATATCGTCCGGCAGACCGAGCTTAATCAGAATACGGTTGTCGTATGTAATGGTGATATTGTTGATATCCTTTACGCTGATAGCGGTTACGTCTTTTATACTGTTCTTTTTGAGACTGGCGATAATCGCGTCAAGCGCCTTTGTGTAGCGCTTCTTATCAAACTCGACATAGTCGCCCGCCTCGGTGGATTTGAGCTTGGGAGCCTCTATAAACATAAGCTTGTCGGGCTTCTTGTCAACCTGTTCAAGAATACGATTGTCCTTGCTGACGAGGTAATAGTTTTTGCCGCTCTTAAGTGAGTAGTAAGGAGCCTGGTTTTCGACAGAAATCACAACCTCGTTCGGGATATTGAAGCCCACGTGAACGTCTTTTATGTAAGGCAGAGTTTTGATGATGTTGCTCGTATCGGCGAACATACCGGAAGTGAAGATGTTGTCCCCCTCCTTGATACCCGACAGCTGAATAATCACATCATTATCATAGTATTTGTTGCCCTTGACCTCGATTTTTTCCGTTTTGAAAAGTACCGTCAGCGAGAGCACAACGCCCACGATAAGCACAACGACGATTATCGAGAGATAGGCGATAACGCGCCTTACCCTGCGCTGTTTCGGCGAGAGAGGCTTAGGCTGAGCCTTTTTGCGGCGTGTGCGCTGTTTCTCGGCGGTTTTGCGCCTTACGCCTACCTCGTTGACATAGTATCCGTCACGGTGGTCTGTAGGCTCAAGATCGCGTACCTTCTTATCGGTCTCCTTCTCAATGATGTCGGGGAGGGTTTTCTTGCGGGGCCTTTGGGGTCTCGGCGTTTTAGGACTTTTCTGTTTAGGCGGGGTGGCGGGAATCTCGATTACAATGTGAGAATCCTCTCCCCTGCGGCGGGCTTCACGGCGAGCCTGCTCTCTGATGCGAGCTTCGCGGCGCTGCTGCTTGCGCATCTGGTCGCGCTCTTTGAGCTGCTGACGGCTGAGGTTTTTCCTTTCCTCGGGAGTCAGCTCGCGCCTGCGGCGCGGTCTCTGTTCGTCCATATTAAACCCTCCTTTCTGTTTCCTGCTTTTTCATATACCTTATTCAGTCTCTCCCGCTAAACGTGAAGTGAGGGACGAGATTCTCGGCGCCCCCTTGGGGGAGCTGTCGAGCAACGCGAGACTGAGGGGGGCACCCTATTTCAATATATCAGTTCTGTTAGAGAACCGCTTCGCTCCGTGACCCCTTTTGTCATCCTGCGGATGACATTTTCCCCAAGGGGACAACAAGAACTCTGCTTCTCACTATACTGTGTGTAGTAAGACTCATTGTATCTATATTTTTACAACATCAGCTCCCAGCGAACTGAGTGAGATTTCAAGGTTTTCATAGCCTCTTTCAAGGTATTCAATACCGCTGATTTCGGTTTTGCCTTCTGCCGCGAGAGCCGCGACAATCAGTCCTGCCGCTCCGCGCAAATCCTGTGCCTGAACGTTCGCCGCGTACAGGGATTTGACCCCGTTGACTATCGCGACCTTGTTCTCAACCTTAATATCAGCTCCGAGCCTGATAAGCTCAGTGACGTGCTTATATCGGTTTTCAAATATATTTTCAACAAATACGCTCGCGCCCTCGGCAACAGTCGCCGCCGCCATAACAGGTGCCTGCGCGTCCGTGGGGAACCCCGGGTACGGCATTGTCCTGATAATCGGCATAGCTTTGAGCCTTTGAGGAGCTTTTACACGCATTGTGCCGCAATCGCATTTAATAATACAGCCGCTCTCCTCAAAAACGGGAATTATCGAACTGAGGTGAGCCTGGATTATTCCGTCAATCTCAATATCAGAACCCGTCACCGCCGCCGCTGACATAAGCGTCGCCGCGACAATTCTGTCGGGGATTATGGTGTGCTGAACACCGCTGAGAGTTTGTACGCCGTCGATGACGATGACGCCCTCTCCCGCGCCGTATATACACGCGCCCGCCGAGTTGAGAAAATCGCACAAATCCACGATTTCAGGCTCGCGCGCCGCGTTGGTTATTGTGGTTGTACCCTCGGCTTTAACAGCCGCGAGGATTATATTCTCGGTAGCACCCACGCTCGGGAATGACAGGGCGATTTTAGCGCCCTTGAGCCCTTTGCCCGCGGTGCACTCTATAACGCCGTGCCTCTCGATAATCTCCGCGCCCAGAGCTCTGAGAGCCTTGAGGTGCAAGTCTATGGGACGGGGTCCCAGCTCACAGCCCCCGGGGAAAGTCATAACCGCTCTGCCCGTTCGGGAAAGGATAGCCCCGAGGAACACAATCGAGCTGCGCATTTCACGCATTAAGTCGTCGGGAATATCGCCCCTGAACATAGCCGAGCTGTTGATAATTACAGCGTCGGACTCGCGCCGCGCCTCACATCCCAAGTAGCGGAGTATCCGCATTGACGCGTCCGTATCGGACAGCGCGGGGCAGTTAAAAAGCACGTTCTCGCCGTCAGTGAGCACAGCCGCCGCCATAAGAGGCAAAGCGCTGTTTTTGGCGCCGTGAACCTCCGCGCTCCCGCAAAGTTTGTTCCCGCCGCAAATAACATATCTAGACACTATGAGCACTCCCAACACAAAAATATCTACCGATATAGTCTATGGGAGTCTTTTGAAAAAGTGATAAATCACCTTTTCAGTTAACAGTGAACAGCTAACAATTAACAGTGAATGTCAATACAAATCGGGTGCGGGTGTCCCGCCCTTCACTGATCACTGACCACTGACCACTGACTAATGACTACTTCCTGTTAACTATCTGCTTAATAACCGACCAGATACGCTCGTTAGCGTCGGTTATAGCCATATACTTTGAGTTAGCGCTGAAGTACGAGAGACGCTTGGGATTCTGAAGCAGACTGTCAACCTTTTCAATCAACAGTTCCTCGGTCAAGTCCTTCTCCTCAATTATCTCAGCCGCGCCCGCCTCAACAAGAGCCATAGCGTTGTGGTACTGGTGGTTTTCGGCTACATTGGGAGACGGTATGAGGACTGCGGGCTTGCCCAGAGCCTGAATCTCGGAGAGAGTAATCGCTCCCGCTCGGGAAATTACCAAATCTGCCGCCGCCATACAGTCAGCCATATTATCTATATATTCTCGAATATCGAGGTTGTCACACTCGTCAATATCAGTTCCTTTTTCCTTGACGTAATCGGGGAACCATTTGCCGAATTTGCCGTAAGCGTGAATATGCTGATAAGCCTTGTCCTGTCCGCTTCGGGCGATGAGTCCCGCAACATTGCGGTTGATTTTATCAGCTCCGAGCGAGCCGCCGAACGAAAGAACAAGCGGACGCTCGTCAACGCCGAGCTTTTCTCTGGACGAGAACTTCTCCGCTGTGATAATCTCGCCTCTTACGGGGTTGCCCGTAACCACAAGATTGCTCTTTTTATTGAAGTGCTTTTCAGCCGCTTTGACCGCAAGCATTACGCGCTTGGCGCTCTTTGAGAGCATTTTGTTTGTAACCCCGGGGTAGGCGTTCTGTTCGTGAATAACGGTAGGAATACCCATTTTTGCCGCTGTCCTGAGCACGGGGCCGCTGACGTAGCCGCCCGTTCCGACGCAGATGTCGGGTTTGAAGCTGTTAAGAATCTTCTTGGCTTCCTTTGAGGAAGTAAAGGTGCGTTTGACGGTCTTAAGGTTATGCTTTAACCCGTTTATTGAGATTGAGCGTGAAAAGCCGCTGATGGTAATAAACTCCATCTCGAAGCCCGCCTTGGGAACAAGTGTCTCCTCCATTCCGCCGCGATTTCCGACAAAGAGAATCTCGGTTTCGGGAGCTTTCTGTTTTATGTAGCCTGCAACGGCAAGAGCGGGGTTGATGTGTCCCGCGGTTCCGCCGCCCGCGAATAAAATTTTCATATAAATACCACCTTGTTGCTTTCCCTCGGGGGGAAAGTGGTTTTTGGGTCAACTTGTTGATACAAAAATCGATAGAGGGTAGGCGTTAGTAAGTATTATATCAATATTGATAATTCAATACACCGATTTTTGTATTAATCCGACTTTGTTCAAACCTTGTTCCAGTCTGTTTAACAAATGTTTGATAGAGAGGTCTTTAATAAAAATGGACCCTCTTCCGTCACGCCTGCGGCGTGCCACCTTTTCCCTAGCGGGAGACGGCAACCCTTTTGTCGGCGTTGCCGACATTTCCCCTATCAGGGGAATTTCCCAAGGGAAGGCTTTACTGCTTCTCTATATTCGCCGTTCTGGAGATGGAAAGTATCAGTCCCATCTGAGCCAGAAGCATAATCAGCGAGCTGCCGCCGTAACTGAAGAACGGCAGACTGATACCCGTGTTTGGCAGCCAGTCGGTAATAACCAGAATATTCAGCACAACCTGAATACCGATTTGCGCCGATAGTCCTATTCCCAAAAGCTTGCCGAAACGGTCCTTGGAACGCAGGCTCAGCGTGATTCCGCGCCATACAAGAAGCGCGAAGATGAGCATAATAATCAGCGCTCCGATTAATCCTATTTCTTCACATACAATAGCGAACACAAAGTCGTTTTGAGGCTCGGGCAAATAGAGGAACTTTTGCCTTGAATTGCCCAGTCCCAGTCCAAACAAACCGCCCGAACCTATGGCGTAGAGAGAGTTTCTTGTCTGCCACGTTGTGTTCCACATTACGGGGTCTGTGTTGCTTGTGTAATTGAGCGCCTGTCCCCAGCCGTCCATACGCTCCATAGCGTAGCTGAGCATTCCCGTTGCCGCGGCTATGAGTACGATGAAAATAATAATCCCCAAGCCGATAAAAATCCAGCGGACTCTCATTCCGCCCAGATAGAGCATAACCACCGTGAGTATTCCGATGATTACAATACCCGAGAAATGAGGCTCGAGCACCAGCAGACCCGCCGTCACGCCGAAAACCACAAGTCCGGGCAATACACTGTACTTGGCGTACTGCATTTTGTCATAATACATACTGCCCCAATGAGCAAAAAATACTATGATTGAGAACTTTGCGATTTCGGAGGGCTGCACGTTGAAGTTACCAATCGCGAACCACCTGTGGATGTCTCCCGGTACTATAAGAACGACAACCAAAAGCACCCAGGATATTCCGATGAACAGCGCCGCGACCTTGTGCAGCTTGTTGTAGTTGAAGAACGACAGAAAAACCATAGCGGCTAAGCCTATCGCCGCGAAAATAGCCTGACGCTTAATGTAGTAATAGCTGTCGCCAAGGTTATAATAAGCCACAGGGAAGCTTGCCGAGAACATCATTATCATTCCGATAACGAGCAGAACCAGTACTAACAGGAGAAAAGGCAAATCCAACCCCATACCGCGGTCAAACATACGCTGTTTAAGCCTTCCGCGCCTTGTCTGAGCGGGCGGACGCTGCTCACGGGGTTCGCTTCTGCGGTTTCTGCGTGAGTCACGGCGCTCCCGGCGCTGTCGGCTGTTATTATATTTTTCGTCGTAAAGCTTGTTGTAATCAGCCTCACGCATAACCTGTACAAAAGGAAGCATTTTTTCCTCCAAATTAGTTTATTATCAATACGTATAGAAAGGAATGAATTTCTTGTCTCCCCCTTGGGGGAGAAGCGAGCATAGCGAAGCAGAGGGGGTCACGTAAGTATTAACTGAAGTTCTAAAAGAGAGCCGCTTCGCTTTGTGACCCCTTTTGTCAGCCTGCGGCTGACATTTTCCCCAAGGGGACAACGAGTAGTTGCGGTTTTACCTATACGTTCTGCAAATTTACACACCAAAATATACGAGCAGGAACGAGCCTATGCCGAACACAACAGTAACCGCGCTGAATACGGACACAATCTTGACCTCGCTCCATCCGCTCATCTCAAAGTGATGGTGAATCGGGCTCATCTTAAACAGCCTTTTGCCGTGAGTAAGCTTAAAATATCCTACCTGTAAAATTACCGAGAACATCTCGCAAAGATATACAATTCCCAAGGGCAAAAGCAGAATGGACATATCTACGGCAAAAGCCAAGGCGCACACTGCTCCTCCAAGGAACAGCGAGCCCGTGTCGCCCATAAACACCTTTGCGGGGTGGAAATTCCATACGAGGAAGCCGAGACATCCGCCCGCGACAGCCGCAGCAAGGAACGTAACTCCCATATATCCGAGCAAGCTCGCGATTAACATAAAGAACAATGATACAAAGAAAGTCAGCGAACCGTCAAGTCCGTCAATTCCGTCGGTGAGGTTAACGGCGTTCACTATGCCGACAATTACGATTGCCGAGATAATATAGTAGAACCAGCCTAAATCAACCTTGCCCGCGAAAGGAATAACCATAGAAGTTCCGTTGCCCATAAAGCCGAGCACAGCAAGATACGCAGCTGTCGCCGCGAACTGCAAAGCGAGCTTCTGGATAGCGGTTAGACCGAGGTTGCGCTTTTTTACAACCTTGATATAGTCGTCAATAAAGCCGATAGCGCCTTGAGCCAACGCGAGTCCGAGCCCCGCGAAAACAAGCGTCGAGAGCCTGTACGGGTCAACCTGATATATGCCGATTACTTTCGTGCCGAAAAGGTTATACAGCACTACGCTCACGATGGTAACAACGGTAATGCCGATTATGAACATTATGCCGCCCATTGTCGGCGTTCCCTGCTTATCCTTGTGCCATGACGGGCCGATATCAAGGATAGTCTGTCCGAAATTGAGCTTGTGCAGGAATTTTATAATTGGTTTTCCCAGAAGCGCGGTAATCGCAAACGCGACTATCGCTGTTAAAAATGTCCAGATACCAAACGGCATATTATCATTCCTTTCTCTTTAGTGGTCAGTGGTCAGCAGTCAGTGGTCAGTTTAATGAATCCATAAGTTTACTTATCATCTTACCAATCTCTGAAAGCAAAGCCATTGACGGTTCCACCTGTTGTTTTGACAAAAGCTTTAGTTTATAACAAATGTACAATTGCGTCTGCAGTTCAGCTTTAGAACCGCGCGCCATTGATAAAAAGTTCACAAACTCTTTTGATGATTTGCGTTGTTGTCCTTCCGCTATATTAGACGGAATTGAAATAGCCGCGCGTCGCATTTGACTGGACAAGCCGTATTTCTCATCTTCGGGAAGCAACTTTACTAAATTATATATATCTATAACTAAATCTATAGATTTTTGCCATACTATTAAATCTATAAAGCTTTTTATATCCATTTTTCCTCCTAATTACTGATCACTGATCACTGACCACTGATCACTAACTAGTCGTGCACTACGCTCGAGCCGCCGAAGGTTACGTTGATGACGGTTCCCGCGTCGACCTTTTTGCCCTCGGGAACGCTCTGGCTTGTTGAAATTCCGCCCGAGCTTGAGGACGCGCCGATTATGCTGACATTGAGATTGTACGAATCCGCGAGCGACTTAACTGTCGATACCGAAGAACCCACAAAGTTCGGAACAGTAACCTTATCGGAACGCGACTGGGTGTCGGTATAGAGCACGATATTTCCACCGGTGGGAACCTTTGACGAGGTTGTCGGAATCTGGGAAACGACCTTATCGCCGTCACCCTTGACAACAACATTGAAGCCGTCTTTCTTTACCTGAGCCTTCGCCTTCTTGACGCTGAGTCCAACATAGGAACCCGCGACGGTGTCAACATACTGTTTTTCGTCGTCAGAGTATTCCGCCTGAACCTCAAGGTAAGGCAGAACCTCGCTCATAATATTTACAAATACAGGAGCCGAAACAAGGCTTCCGTAGTAGTTAGGTCCTTTAGGCGTATCAAAGAATACGAGACACGCAACCTGCGGATTATCAGCGGGAGCAAATCCGCAGAACGAGGAGATATAGTCCTCGCTGCCGTCTGTAGATGTGAGCTTCTCGGAAGTACCCGTCTTACCGCCCACGCGGTAGCCCGCGATGTAGCCGTTGTTGCTTCCGCCCTGAGTTGTGTTGCGCTCAAGGTAGTCGCACATCTGCTTGGAAACGCTCTCGGAAATAACCTGGCGTTTTACCGTATTCTCGGTAGTTTTAACAACGTTGCCGTCCACATCGGTAATCGACTGAACAACATAAGGCTGTACGACTTTTCCGCCGTTGGCTACAGCTGCGCACGCTGTAATCATCTGTATAGGTGTAATCGAAAAGTTCTGACCGAATGACGCAACCGCAAGGTCGGTCTCGGACATTGTGCCGTCCTCGTTAAAGAACTGGTCGTCCGCTTCGCCCGGGAGGTCGATACCTGTGGGCTCGGAGAATCCGAACGCCTGATAATATTTATAGAATTTTTTCGGTCCCAAAGACTGTCCGATTGAGATAAACGCGGGGTTACAGGAGTTAGTGATAGCCTGAAACAGCGTTTGTGTTCCGTGACCGCCAAGCTCGTGGCAGTGGATTGTATGGTCGTATATCGTAACCGAACCGCCGCAGGTGAATGTGGAGCCGTCGCTGATTGTGCCCTCGTTAAGAGCCATCGAGGCGGTGCACATCTTAAATACCGAACCGGGATAGTAGGTGTCGGCAATCGCCTTGTTACGCCACATAGCACCCAGCGCCGCGCTCTCTGCCTCGGGACGTTTCTTCTCGGGGAGCTGGCTAATCTTTTCTTTCGCCGACTTGGGCAAATCATAGGGCTTGTTAAGATTATAGCCGTCTACCGAAGCGCAGGCGAGCAGTCCGCCCGTGTTTACATCCATAATAATGCACACGCCGCGGTTTCTTACATCGTTCGCCTTTAAGCCCTGCTTCATATATTTCTCGGCAATAGACTGGATAGTCTCATCGATAGTCAGGTTGATGTTGTTGCCGTCCTTAGCCTCGACATTCTGCTCATACTGGAACGGCATATCGGTCTGGTTGGCGTTGCGCGCCGTGATAATTCTGCCGGGGGTACCCGTGAGATACTTGTCGTACTCGAACTCTACACCTTCAAGTCCCTGATCGTCGGAGCCCGTAAAACCAATAACGGACGAGGCGAGGTCATCGTAGGGGTAGTAACGGCGATAGTCGTCAAACAGAGTAATTACGTTGGAGAGCTCGGGGTATTTTTTCTCGAGCTTCTCGATGAATTTGAGCAGAGCGTCACGCTCGTCGCTCTCTATTTTACGCTTGATAATGACGTAGTAGGACTTCTGCTTGGTCTTTTCGAGCATATTATCGTAATCAAGATCCAAAATTTTGGATAGATTCTTGGCAACATACTCGCGTTGTCCCTCTTTTTCAAGGTACGCGGGAGCGAGCACAACCTTCCATACCGTAGCGCTCTGGGCGAGAATTTTGCCCGTAGCGTCGTAGATTGTGCCTCTTTTTGCGCTCAGCTTTGTGTCTACAAGCTGCTGGTCAACCGCTTTTTCCTGAAGCTCGGGACCCTGTATAAGCTGAAGATAGAGCAGTCTCAGCGCGATTGCTCCGAATCCGAGCACAAGCACAAAAAGTATGATTAAGGTAGTTCTGAATCTAAGCTGCTGCAAAAGACCTTTTTTGCTTCTGACTTCACGGTTATCCGCCATAATCTGCTCCTTTCTGTGTGATTTAGTGGTCAGTGGTCAGTGATCAGTGGTCAGTTCAATGAATCCATAAGTTTACTTATCATCTTACCAATCTCTGAAAGCAAAGCCATTGACGGTTCTACCTGTTGTTTTGATAACAATTTCAGTTTATAACTAATATACAATTGCGTTTGCAGTTCACCCTTTGAACCTCGCGCTATTGATAAAAAGTGCATAAAATCTTTTGATGATTTTCTTTGCTGCCCTTCCGCTATATTTGACGGAATAGAAATTGCCGCTCTGCGCATTTGGCTTGACAGACCAAACTTTTCATCTTCGGGAAGCAGCTTCGTTAATTCATAAATGAGTATAACTAAATCAATAGACTTTTGCCAAACTATTAAATCTTTATAACTTTTTATATCCATATTATGCTTTTCTTTCTGATCACTGATCACTGATCACTGACCACTGACCACTGTTTTATAATCCAAAAAAGAGTTAAGACATAAATCCTAACTCTTATTCCCATAACATATCTATTAAATTAAACCTGATGTTATGACCAAAGCCCCGTAATCGCGTCAAAAATTTTCTGGAAAAAATTACGGTTAACATTCTCGGAAATTTCAGCCTTGTCACCCTCTGAGAGAGAAACATACTCTTTCTGAACATTTTCCGCTTTGCTCATACCAAGCTTGTCCTGTGCGTACTTTTCAATTTCGGATGTGGAGAGCTTGGACTGAATCGCCATCTGGTTTTGAGTATATGCGCTTTGCGAATTCCTCAGGGTTTCCTCAGCGTTGATAATCTGCTGGTTAACCTCGGTGAGCTGAACCTGCCCGACTATTATCGCGCTGATAATCACAGTAACCGCAACCGCTGTTACAGTGCCCAAAAAGAGCTTGAACGGGTTGTGCTTTCTTCTTCTGATTTTTATAATAGCTTCCTGAGGAAGGGTTACTACTTTATTATCTTGCTTTTTCTTTTCAGTTTTATCTTTCTGTGGTAGCTTAGGAGCCGTATTGTCTCTGAATACGTCGAGCTCATAAGCCGCGTTATTTTCATATGCCATCTAAAATACCTCAACGGTTACCTATTATACACCAAATTTGGGGACTTATATTTCCTTAACACAAAATAGTTACATTTTGTTAAAATTTATTTAATTCTACTATGGAAAATACCTTACTTCTTTTATCGAAATATACAGAATATTGTGTGTCTTTGCGGCTTGACCACAATCTGTTGTGGTTTTATTTTTAGTTAACAAACTTGTTATATTCTACACTATGTTGCGGTAAATGTCCAGTAAAAATTAAGAATTTTCAACACATTTTTTGCAAATTCTTAGTTTTGCACTTCTCGAGCGCGGATTTGAGGTCAATTCTTGTTCATTTGCTACAATAGGTTTCCTCGAAATAGATTGCGCGCGAGGTTTTTTTCCGCATACACATACGGGAAAATCCTTTGGACACGTGCAGCCCTGACACCATGAAGCCATCGTTTGCTTGACAATTCTGTCCTCCAGAGAGTGAAAAGTTATCACAGCCAGCCTTCCGCCGTCCGAAAGAAGCTCAAAAGCCTCTTCGAGACCTTTTTTCAGGTAGTCCAGCTCGTGATTGACCTCAATCCTGAGCGCCTGAAAAGTTTTTCTGGCGGGATGTCCCGCGCGTCTGACCTTTTCAGGTACGGAATTGCGGATAATCTCCGCAAGCTCAAAGGTTGTGTTAACCGGCTTTTCCTCACGGGCTTTGACGATGCCCTTCGCGATTGAGTTCGCGTACTTTTCCTCGCCGTAGTTGAATATGATACGGGACAATTCCCCTTGAGAGAGGGTGTTCACCAAGTCCTTGGCGCTTGTTCCCGACTGCGACATACGCATATCGAGCTCGGCGTCCTCGTGAAAGGAAAAACCCCTTTCGGGAGTGTCCAGCTGGTGCGACGACACGCCTATATCAAGCAGTACGCCGTCAACACGGCAGATTCCCCTTTGCTCCAAAAGAGCTTTCATATCAGAGAAATTGCCTTTTATGATTATTGAGTTGTGATTATCTTTAAATTTCTGCTTAATTGTACAAATAGCGTCGGGATCCTGGTCAATTGAAATGAGCTTGCCCGAGCTGAGACGGCTTAAAATTTCGGCGGAGTGTCCTCCTCCGCCCGCTGTGCCGTCAACATAGATGCCGTTGGGCTTAATGTTAAGCCCGTCAACAGCCTCTTTAAGCAGAACTGGTGTGTGTGAAAATTCCATATCTGCCTTTTCCTATCTATATTAGAAGCTATATTAGAAGCTGAGAAGTGAGAGAGCCTCGTCCAGAGCCTCTTCGCTCTCGCTCATCATAACGTCAAATTTATCCTTGTTCCAGATTTCAATGCGGTTATCCATACCAACGACCGCCGCTTCCTTGTCCAGAGACGCAATCTCGCGCAGGCTTTGAGGTATAGAAACCCTGCCCTGGGCGTTGGGGCTTACCTCTACCGCTGTAGCAATAACGTGGTAGCGCAGCGCCGTAGCGTTCTTTGCGGGAAGACTTTTGATTTTGTCGCGCAGATTTTTAAACTCCTCAAGGGAAAGAACCTGTACGCAGCTTGAAAAACCCTTTGAGATTATAAAAGTTTCGCCGAGCTCTTCCCTGAATCGGGCAGGCAGAACGATTCTGCCCTTAGCGTCTATGGAGTTAAACGTAGTGCCTGAAAACATTCTGCCATCTCCTTTCAGGAGCAATCCGTGATTACTCAGTTAAAATTTCATCCAAAACGGAGTATTTTGAGTCAAAAAGTTCACTAATTGACACTAAATGCCACCGATGTAATTATTATATACCATTTGTAATTAAATTGCAAGAAAAATGTTACAGCATTATTACTAAATATCCGAGTGTTTTTTTGTGACATTCGACAAATAGTGTCGATATATTTCTATAATCGAAATATATCGACACAGTTAACAATTATCAGTTAACAGTTATCAGTGAATGGCGGGCTCTGCCCGCACCCGAATATATTAGTATAAGAAAAACCTTGAGGTTTTGTACTAACCTCAAGGTTTTGTGTGTAAAGTATCGGATACCTATATAACTGTTATCTGTTAACTGTTAACTGATTATTTCATACTACCCTTAAGGTTCTGACGAGCCTTGCGAATTTCCTGAGCGTAAGATGTAATACTCTCATCTGTACGGCGCATAATATCCTCAACATAGGAGTTGGCTGCCTTGTGCATTTCAACAGACTTCTTCTTGGCGTCGTTAAGGATTTCCTTTGCCTTAGCCTCAGCTGCTAAAGTAACCTCGTGCTGGCTTACCATAATCTTGCGGCGCTCCTCAGCCTGACGGATAATCTCGTCGGCATTGCGGTGAGCTTCCTCGATGATAGCGTCACGGTCAGCAACGATGTTCTTGGCAACGCTGATTTCCGCGGGAAGGTTATCCTCGATTTCATCAAGAATATCAAATACACGGTCGCCCGAGATAATAACCTTCTTATCTCTTGACATCGGAACACCCTTGGCGTCGTTGACCATATCCTGTAATTCTAAGATTAAGTCCTCTACTCTCTTGTCTAATCTGTCCATTTTCTCCACTCTCCTATTTAAATTTCTCTTTGGATTCTATTTTAACCTGTTCAGTATTTCATCATGCACACATTCGGGCACAAAAGAACTGATGTCTCCGCCGAGAGAAGCGACCTGCTTGACACCGCTCGAGCTCAGATACATAAAATCTGAGTTTGATGTCAAAAAAATCGTCTCCAGCGCAGGATTCAGCTTTTTGTTGAACAGCGCCTGCTGAAATTCATACTCAAAGTCCGATACAGCTCTCAGTCCCTTTACGATAGCCGTGATACCGCGCTCACGCGTATAATCGGCAAGCAGACCGTCAAACGCGACAATCTCAATATTATCAAGCCCCGCTGTCGCTTTCCTGAGAAGCTCCATTCGCTCCTCGGTGGTAAAGCTGGGGTTCTTGGCGGGATTGTTGAGCACGCCGACCACTACCTGATCAAACATTTTTGACGCGCGGGTTATGATATCGATATGACCTAACGTGACGGGATCAAAACTGCCCGGACAAATTACCTTTGTTTTCATAAAACAAAATCCTTATGTCTATACATAGTTACCTTTATTTTACCATAGTGTTTTTGTCTGTCAAGCACAAATTCGCCATATTTTTGTAAAATTTCTTCATTTTCTTCATTTTCGGCAATAATTACGCCTGTTTTTTTCATTTTTTCGGCAATTTTCGGCAAAGCTTTCTGCAGCAAACCCGAACCGAACGGCGGGTCAAGGTAAACAATATCGTACAACTCGGCGGTTGAATCTATGAAAGACAGACTGTCGTTGTGAAAAACTTTCGCTTTTTCATAAAAACCGGCATTGTTTAAGTTTTTGCGGACGATATCGACCGACTTTCGACTCTTGTCCACAAAAGTCGCGGACTTTGCTCCTCTACTGAGCGCCTCTATGCCCATCTGTCCGCTGCCTGCGAACAAATCGAGGAAGCTTCTGCCCTCTATATCAAATTGTATAGCCGAGAAAACCGCCTCTTTGACCTTGTCGGTGGTCGGGCGGACATCGTCTCCGCTGAGTGTTTCGAGTTTTCTGCCTCTGGCAGAGCCTGTGATTACGCGCATAGTGTATTCCTTTCGTTGCAGCTTTCCCCCGGGGGGAAAGTGTCAATGGCGTTCTCGCAGAGAATGACATTGACGATAGAGGGTCGGCGTTAGTAAGTATTATTACCGATATCAATAGTTTCGTGCACCGACTTTTGTATTAATCCGATTTTGTTCAGACCTTGTTCCAGTCTGTTTATCAAATGTTAGATAGAGAGGTGTTTAAAAAATGGACCCTCTTCAGTCAGGCTACGCCTGACAGCTTTTCCCTAGCGGGAGACGGCTTCCTGAGCCGGAGACGGCAAACCCTTTGTCGCATTCGCGACATCTCCCTTAGTAAGGGAGTCTCCCTTTTGTCGGCGTTGCCGACATTTCCCCTATCAGGGGAATTTCCCA
>JAFSZY010000014.1 GCA_017458845.1 Ruminococcus sp. | reverse complement strand
CGTTTCGTGGTTTCTCATCAATTCCATTTTAACGGATTTGTAGCAAATATGCTCTACTTTTTTACATTTTTTTATAATTATTTTTTGTAGGCTCTATTTGTTACCCCAACTTTTATTATAGAGCCTGTTTTCTTAACGGGCTGTTCGATTCCCGTCATCATTACGCTCCAAAAAGAAAAGACGCCAAATGGCGTCTTTATCTTTTTTGGAGCGGATGATGGGAATCGAACCCACACGATCAGCTTGGAAGGCTGAAGTTCTACCACTAAACTACATCCGCGTATTGACAACAGCGTTATTATATCAAATAAACAGCTGTTTGTCAATTAATAATTTATAAACTTATTTTTTTCTTAGCTTTCATCCTCAGCGACAGTAGGGAACTCATCCGTGGTTGTAATCTTTTGAGTATTAGCCTGAGTTTGTGCTTCGGTAGTTTCTTCTACGGCTTTTATTGCTTTTGATGATGTCTGACTGCGTTCTGCGGACTCGGAACATCCGGCAAAGGTCGATATAATCAACACAAATATAATTGCAAAAATAATTTTCTTCATAATCTTCCTCTTAAATACTCCAATCCCAGAACTCGTCCTCGTATTTTTTGTCAACGCTGTATTCAAGCTCGGGGTTTCTGATGTTTACTTTCATTCCCTCGGAAATGGATTTCACGATAAACGCGTTACCGCCTATTACAACATTATCGCCGATAATAGTATCTCCGCCTAGAATACTCGTGTTGGAGTAGATTGTAACATTGTTGCCGATTGTGGGGTGACGTTTAACGCCCTTGAGCTGTTGACCTTTTCTTGTGGAAAGGCCGCCCAGAGTTACGCCTTGATAAATTTTTACATTATTGCCGATTACTGTTGTTTCACCGATAACAATTCCTGTACCGTGGTCGATAAAGAAAAACTCGCCGATAGCAGCGCCCGGGTGAATATCAATACCCGTAAGGTTATGCGCGTATTCTGACATTATCCTCGGAATCATAGGAATACCAAGCAGCCAAAGCTCGTGCGCAATCCTGTAAACAGTAATTGCGAATATACCAGGGTAACTGAAAATTATTTCCTCGGTGCTGTATGCCGCGGGGTCCCCGCTGAACGCCGCCTGAACATCTTTGTCGAGATAATCGCGGATATCGGGAATTTTGCTCAGGAATTTGT
This sequence comes from Ruminococcus sp., assembly GCA_017458845.1. Lineage (GTDB taxonomy): Bacteria > Bacillota > Clostridia > Oscillospirales > Acutalibacteraceae > Ruminococcoides. The sequence continues at coordinate 219,328 of JAFSZY010000014.1, read as the reverse complement.
GCACCAAGCACTCAGCCTTTTCGTCAAACTCCTCTTTGCAGTTATCGTCATAGTTTTTCAGAGCGTTAATAACCTGCTGCTTAAGGTTATACTCAATGTATTCAAGCCTTTCGCCGACCAGATATTTTACATATCCGCTTCTGATTTTCATATTGTCAAAATAGCCCGGGAAGAGAAGCTTCCTTAGCTCCTTAATAATGTTGATGAGAACGTCACGGCTTACAATATTGTCGGCGTCTATTCTTTTGGTAAGTTCGTGTTTGTCGTAATTTTCAAGAATCTTGTCCACAAGCTTATCCGAATGGTTCATATTAATTGCCATAGCCTTTCCGCCCACAAAAGTCATTAGAATTTTTTACAACCTTATTGTGGGCGGATAAGGCGTAAAGTGGCGGTTATAGTCATCGCCCGTTGTCGCTTTGCGGCAAACTGGTCGGATTTCCATTTTCTATATTATATATGAGATTTAATAAATTAGCAACAAATTTCTTGTATTATTCAATATTTTGTGATAGAATATAAAAAACTACAAAATTGGTAGGTTAAGGGGGAATAAAAATGCGTGTTTCAACAAAAGGAAGGTACGCCTTAAGAATGCTTGTGGATTTGGCGGAGTATCAAAACGACGGTTTTATCGCTCTAAAAGACATAGCCAAACGTCAGGATATTTCCAAAAAATACCTTGAACAGATTGTGCCTGTGCTCAACAAATCCCATATTCTTCAGACTAACAGAGGCTTTCAGGGAGGCTACAGACTCGCTGTTTCTCCGAGTAAAGTAACTGTAGGCGACGTTCTCAGACTGACAGAGGGCAGTCTTTCTCCTTTGGCTTGTATTGATGATGATAACTATATTGAGTGTAAACGTCGTGACGACTGCGCTACTCTTTATGTATGGCAGGGGCTAAAGAATACAATTGACGAGTACCTCGACGGAATAACCCTGCAGGACATACTTGACCATAAGAGAGAAAGCTATTCAAATGATTATGTAATATAAAAGCTAAGCGGAAACCTCGTGGTTTCCGCTTTTAAATATCGTAATTATGCTTCTGAAAACATAGGGGTGGAGAGGTAACGCTCGCCTGTGTCTGGCAAGAGAGCGACAATTGTTTTTCCTTTGTTTTCGGGTCTTTGGGCAAGCTGAGTAGCGGCGAATACCGCGGCGCCTGAGGAAATACCTACGAGTAACCCTTCATTTTGAGCGAGGGTTCTGCCCGTTTCGAAAGCTTCCTCGTTTTCAACAGTTATAATTTCATCATAAATCTTTGTGTCCAGTGTTTCTGGTACAAATCCCGCGCCGATTCCCTGAATCTTATGAGGACCGGGAGTCCCTTTTGACAGAACAGGGGAGGTGGCAGGTTCAACCGCAACAACCTTTATATCAGGATTCTTGCTCTTCAGGTATTGACCAACGCCCGAAACCGTTCCTCCTGTGCCAACGCCTGCTACGAAAATGTCAACCTTACCGTCTGTATCTTCCCAAATTTCGGGACCTGTTGTCTTAACGTGAGCTGCGGGATTGTCGGGGTTTGTGAACTGACTCGGGATAAAGCTATTCGGGATTTTTGCGGCAAGCTCGTCAGCCTTGGCGATAGCGCCCTTCATACCCTTAGAACCGTCTGTTAATACAAGCTCAGCTCCGTACGCCTTCAATAGATTTCTTCTTTCAATACTCATAGTCTCGGGCATTGTAAGAATAATTCGGTAACCGCGTGAGGAAGCCACCGCGGCAAGGCCGATACCTGTGTTGCCGCTTGTGGGCTCAATTATTACAGCGCCTTCTTTAAGAACGCCTTTAGCCTCGGCTTCGTCAATCATAGCGCGGGCAATTCTGTCCTTTACGCTTCCCGCTGGATTAAAATACTCAAGCTTTCCTATAACGGTAGCTTCAAGATTGTTGGTTTTTTCGTAGTTTTTGAGCTCTAAAAGCGGTGTGTTTCCGATTAAATCTGTAATTCTGTTATATATTTTCATAATGAATCTCCTTTTAAATTAATTTAAAAATTTTTCGTTGCTCCTTTTATCCGCTATAGGCGGCGGTTGTAAGGCTACATCGTTCATGAGCTTTGTAGTAATTCATTTTGTCACCTCAAAATTAAAACTTAGTAATCCTACTTAATTTGTAGGTATTATAACAAATGGTTTTAATAATGTCAAGTGTTTTAAAAAAATATTGAAAATTTTTTATAATTTAAGTATAATATTTTTATCAAAAAACAGGAGAGGAAATATGCTCAATCAGTTTTCGCGCTCTGAGCTTTTGATTGGCTCAGACGGTATAAATAAGCTTAAATCCTGCCGAATTGCTGTCTTTGGGATTGGCGGAGTAGGAGGTTATACAGCCGAGTCTCTTGTCAGAAGCGGCGTCGGTGAGCTTGATATCATTGATAAAGATAAGATATCGCTGACCAATATCAATCGTCAGATTTTTGCCACATATGACACAATAGGTGAATATAAGGTGGATGCCGCGGCAAAAAGATTGCTTAGCATCAATCCCAATCTGAAGCTAAATACGTATAAAACCTTCTTTACTCCCGACACTTCCGATGAATTTGATTTTACAAACTATGATTATGTAGTTGATGCTATTGATACAGTTACTGGTAAAATAGAACTTGTAATGAAAGCATATGAAGCGATTACGCCGATTATTTCATCAATGGGTACGGGTAACAAATTAAATCCTACATTGTTTGAGGTAGAGGATATTTTCAATACTTCAATTTGTCCGCTCGCCAGAGTTATGCGAAAGGAGCTAAAAAAACGTGGTATCAAAAAGCTCAAAGTAGTATATTCAAAGGAGAACCCTCTTGTTCCCAATGGTGAAATTGAAGAAAAAGCGTCTAACGGAAAACAAATTCCCGGCAGTATGTCGTTTGTACCGCCCGTCGCAGGCTTGATAATAGCGGGGGAAGTTATAAAGGATTTGTGCGAAATCAGGTGATTGTTTGAAAAAAGCTTTATTATCTTTTATTTCTATATTAACAGTCATAGTTTTTGTGTGCTCCTGCGATATGAATTCTGCTGATATTAAACCGAAAAAATCTCCGGCTAAAATATACTCCCTTATTCCTGATGTTGAAAAGGACTACAAGGGGATAGAAAGTTATATAGCTAAATGCCTCAGAAATAAGCAATCAAAAATTGATATTTTCAAATACGGTGTATCTATTGATGATTTTCCTCAGGTTTATAGGTCGGCAATATTTACTAATCCTGATATTTTTTATGTTGACGCCGCGACATTTAACTATGACCACGATAAAAACAAAATAATATACTATGTTTACCCTGAATACATAGTAAATAAAAAAGAAATCTCCGATTATATCGACAAATTTGACAAGGCTGTTAACGATTTCTTAAAGGAAGTTGATAACAGACAGTCCGATTTGGAAAAGGCTTTGACTATTCACGACAAGATTATTTGCGATTGCGAGTACACGTCGGGCGAAGGCATAGTTTATACAGCATACGGCGCGCTGGTGAATGGAGAAGCCGTATGCGAGGGCTACGCCAGAGCGTACAGTTATCTGCTGTATAAAGCGGGAATCAGTAATAAATGTATAGATAACGGTAGTGAATATCATTGCTGGAATCTGGTTCATCTTGGTAAAAACTGGTATCACGTTGACTTGACCGACGATGACCCGATGCCCGATACCTGCGGTTATGTATCTCACGAGTATTTTCTTATCAGCGATACCAAGCTCAATTCATATAAATCTGATAAACACAAGGGCTTTAAGTCTGATGTCACATACAAAAAAGAATTCAGATGTTCTTCTGCAACTTATGATTCTTCTTTTTTCAGAGATATTTTATCCCGCGTTTATATTAAGGATAATGCGTATTACTTTATAGACAATAACTATCGGAATAAGCGTTATTCAGCCTTTATTGTACGAGAAAGCAATAAAAACAAAGTTCTCAAAACCGTAAAAGACAGGTGGTTCAGCAGTGATAACAAGGAGTATGCCAACTCCTTCTCAAAGCTTTGTTATCTGGACGGATATTTCTTTTATAATTCTCCTGAATCTATTTATAGTTATAGTATAGAAAGCGGTAAGTTCAAACAAGTTTATAATTCTCCTCAAAACGAGTCTAATGATTTTTACGGAATTATGACAAGCGGAAAATATATTGTGGCTGAAAAAAAGAAATCCCCGACCGAAAAGGGGACAAGAGAACAAATCCTTTGTATAAATAAAAAAATTCGATAAAAGATTATTAAAAAATAACGGGGATGGCTAAAAAGGAATTTTAAGCCATCCCCTTAGTGTTATTCTGAAGAGCAGCGCGACGAAGAATCTTTGGCTTTATGCGGTTTTAGAATCTTCGCTAACGCTCAGAATGACAGCAGGGGCTGACTTTAGAGCCAGCCCCGCATAATTATGCTTGATTATTTGGTTATTTTAATTTTAACTGTAACTTTCTTTGTGGCAGCCTTATACTCTGTGTTGCCGGCGGCTGTAACGCTGACTTTTAGCTTGTAAGTCTTGCCTTTCTTTAAGCCCTTTTTAACAGTGATGTTACCGGTCTTTTTATTTATGGTAATCTTCTTGTCACCGGAAACTTTCTTGAATGTTACTGTACCCTTAGCATTCTTAATAGTGAACGCCTTAGCCTTCTTGATAGTAGTTTTCTTTGAAGCCTTTGCTGAGCAGGCCTTAGCTTTCACAGTCATCGTGTTAGCTTTCTTAGAGATAGTAATCTTTACAGAAGCATTTTTGCCGTTGTTAGTAGCTGTAATAGTCACAGAGCCAGCCTTTTTAGCTGTTACTGTAGCAACATTGCCGCTTGCCTTAACTGTAGCAACGCCTGTGTTGCTGGACTTGAATGTTGTCGCGCCTACAGGATTTGTTACAGTAGCGGTAACTTTAGTTGTGCCCTTTACATAGATAGAAGTCTTAGCGGCTGTTACCTTGATTGCAGTAGCGGGAGCCTCTGTGGGCTGTGTAGCCTGAGTCTCAGTGGGAGTTGTAACCTGAGTCTCAGTGGGAGTTGTAACCTGAGATTCTGTGGGTGTCTGACTCTCTGTGGTCGGCTGATCAGTGTTGTAGCCCGTAACAGTATAAGTGAATGTTGCGTTCGGGAGCTCGTCGTTGATTGAGTAATCTGTGTCAACCCAGCTCAGAATTGTCTCTCTTGTGAGCTGTCCTGACTCTGCCTGAGTGTCATTGATGAATCCGATAGAGCCCGAGCCCGCTGCTTTAACTGTAAAGCCGATTGTTACAAGAACACCATCGTTTGTGAAATCAATGGGGTTAGCCTGATTTGAGAAGTTGAATCTGAATTCATTCTGGATGTTCTCATTGTAGTTGTAAGTAACGCTGCTTTTGCCTACAACAGGGAAATCAAAAGCTTCGTCATTATCGATTGACAGCACATCCTGCGGATAACCTAAATAGAATTCACCGTTAGTAATTTTGTGTACAGTTTTTAAGTTTACAGTGTAAGTCAGAGTCTTGCCGACATCTACTGTGTAAGTTTTGCCGTCTACTGTAATTGTTGCGGTATCAGCGGCTGAAACAGCCATTACTGAGAAGCATCCTATTACCAGAAGAACAGCGATAAAAATAGCAGTTAATTTTTTCATTTTGAAAAACCTCCTTTTAATCTATTACATTTTAACATATATTAAGTAAAAAATCCATAGTTAAAATTGTATATATTTTTATAAAATTTTTGTTGCATTTGGATATAGGCTTTATGAAGATCTTGTGTTATTATTAGATTATAAAATTTCTGGAGGGATATTATGTCAAAAAAAATTATATCAATTGTTCTAGCAATCATTATCTTATCGTTGTCAGCGTTAAGTTTAACATCTTGCGGTGATAATAAATCCTCAGATTCCAAATCAGAGACGGGAAAGGGTAATCTAACAGCCAATATAAAGGACGGAACGATTCTCCACTGCTTCTGTTGGGATTTTAAAACTATCGAAAACTCCCTGGAGGATATTGCCGCGGCAGGCTTCAGTACAATTCAGACTTCTCCGATAAACGAATGTCTTGAAGGCGAAAACGGCGGTATGCAGCTTTACGGCGACGGCAAATGGTATTATCATTTCCAGCCGACTGACTTTACAATAGGCAACTATCAGCTCGGAACACGCGACGAATTTAAATCAATGTGCAAAAAGGCAGACGAATATGGTATTAAAGTTATCGTTGATACAGTTCCCAATCACACAACCCCTACAACCGAGGCTGTAAACAAGAATCTTCTTGACGCTGTCGGCGGAATGGATAAGCTTTATCACAAGAACAGCGATAAGGATATTAGCAACTGGGGCGACAGATTACAGTGTACTACATATAAAATGGGCGGACTCCCTGATATCAACACTGAAAACAAGGATTTTCAGGATTATTATATCAAATATGTAAACGATTGTATCGAATGCGGCGCCGACGGTTTCCGTTATGACTGCGCTAAGCATATCGCGCTTGCTGATGACCCGACCGAAACCAAGGGCGTTAAGAATAATTTCTGGAAAAGAGTTACAACAGAAATCAAGGACGCCAAGAGAATTTTTAATTACGGCGAAGTTTTACAGGGTGATAATGACCGTATAGCTGAATATATCAAAACAATCGGCGCGACAACTGCAAGCGCGTTAGGCGGTTCTATCCGCAGCGCGATTACATCGAGCAATTTGTACGCTTCTCTCATCAAAGAATTCCAGGTAGGCGGAAGCAGCAACTGCGTAACATGGGTTGAGTCTCACGATAATTATATCAACGACGGCAACTGGGCTCAGATGGATAACAAACAGATTATTCTCGGATACGCTATATTAGCCGCAAGAGCCAAAGGAACGCCCTTGTTCTTTGACAGACCCTATGGTAATTCCACGGAAGAACAGTGGGGAACTATGAACTATATCGGCACAAGCGGCGATATGTTCTATAAGGACAAAAGTGTTGTAGAGGTCAATTTCTTCCGCAACGCTATGGTAGGAGAGAAGGAGGCTTTCTATAATCCCGATGACGACGATTCCGCTCTTGAAATCTGCCGAGGAAATAAGGGAGCTGTAATTATCAACACAGCGGGCGATTTAAAGCTCAATATGAAGACAGACCTTGCCGACGGTACATATGTTGACCGCGTTGACGGAAAGACAGAGTACACTGTTAAGGACGGAAAAATCACCTGTAATACAAAGGTTCCCGAGGAAACAGTAGTTGTGCTTTACAACGATGGCTATGTTGAGCGTGAAGCTCCCGCTACAGTAAAAGTCAGCGACGATACTAAGATTATTTTTGACGGTAAGACAGTTGACGCTAAACTTGAAAGCAAGAACGCCTCGAAAGCCACCTACACAATCGGCAACGGCAAAGAAACAGAATTCAAGAACGGCGACAAAATCACGCTCAAATCCGACGACGCCAAGGATGGTGTGATTACATTAGTCCTTCGCGGTGAGAACAAGAGCGGCGAAAAAACATATATGAAATATTGCTTTACAAACCCGGAGCTTATGTTTGAGGGCAAAGGTGTTAAGAAAGGCGACACCATTACATTCACAAAACCAGACTCATGGGGAAGCAAAATAAACGCTTATATCTATTTTGGTGATAACAATGAAATGGCGTGGCCGGGCAATGAAATGACCAAAAAGAGCGGCAACACATACACTTACAAGGTTCAGAATGATTGGGATATGGCTTATGTAATCTTTAATGACGGCACAGAGCAGTATCCCGGTCAGGGCGAGCAGGGCTTCGACCTCGAACCCAACGGCGAGTACTCCGTCCCGTAAATATATATTTAGGGCTGCCCCGAATAATTTGGGGCAGCCTTATTGACAATATAATAATTATTGTATATAATAATTACGCGCTTGGGGGTATAGCTCAGCTGGGAGAGTGCTTGACTGGCAGTCAAGAGGTCACGGGTTCGAGCCCCGTTATCTCCACCAAAATAATAAGGGTGCCAAATTGGTACCCTTATTATTTTTGCCTAAACGGGGCTCGAAAGGCGGATAAGAAAAAGGTCCGGTGGACCTTTTTCCCGCCGTTGCTTTAGGTGAACTTTACCAATATAGAGGTGGTCACAGGCGAAACGAAACATTGGAAAAGATGAAACGCAGTTATCTCTATCCCTTTGTATCATTCTGAGGAGCAATGCGACGAAAAATATTTAGTTTTATGCAGTTTGGATTCTTCGCTAAAGCTTTGAATGACAGAGAGGCTGACTTTAGAGTCAGCTCTTATTATTTTGCTTCAAACGCGGCTCAATTTTTACAGAATTGTAATTTTGTATTTTCGCTAAACTATTGAAAAATGAATGGTGATATTGTAAAATTTCAATGTATGAAACTGATATGTTCAATTCGGTTTCTGCAATTATTTTTTTATAAGGGAGATATGAAAAATGAGATTTCCAAATGCTTTTTCCGGCGTAAAAAAACTTTTCACCGCTGAAATCCTCCAGATTATCGGTGTTGTAGCTATGGGCGTTGCCGCTATCTTTTTAGCCTTGCTAGGCGCAAGTATTGATGCAGACAATGCCGTTACAGGACTTGGCTCGTTAGCTTTAATGAGTGTATTTGCTATCGGCGGAGTTGTTGTATTTATTATTGCCGCTATTCTTAAGCTCGTCGGTCTGGGTAAGGCGGGCAAGGACAATAAGAACTTTTCGTATGCTTTGTATTGTGTTATTGTCGGTATGATTTTTGTTGTTGTTGGATCTTTCTTCCAATCAAGCAATCCGACTATATATAATATGTGCGAAAGCTGCAACAAGATTGCTGACCTCATTGCTACTATCCTTACTATTCAAGGCATTATGAGTCTTGCTTCCAATCTCGGCGATACCGAAATGGTTGTAAAGGGCGCTTTTATCTTTAAGGTTATTATGGGTATATATATTTTCGCTATACTTGGCTCTATTACTTACGCATTTATGTTCCCGTTCCTTTTCTTAAGATTTGTAGGGCTTATTTTCTTCTGCGCTAGTCTTGTGCTCTCAGTTGTTTCTTATATTCTTTTTATTTCTTATCTTTCGATAGCTAAGAAAATGCTCGGTTAACTAACACATAAGAGTGTTCATAAAACACCGCTCGGTATTATCTATACTGTGTTTATATAAAAAACTACATTATATTCCGTATATTTATTTTAATTTGTTTTATATTAAAAATAGTATTGTTTAAAAAATAGTATTGTTTAAGGAGAGATAATAATGGCAAACAATCCCTATAAAGGTACACAAACCGAAAAAAATCTTGAGGCTGCTTTCGCGGGTGAATCTCAGGCAAGGAATAAATACACCTACTTTGCTTCAAAAGCGAAAAAGGAAGGATTTGAGCAAATTTCCGCGCTTTTCCTCAAAACTGCCGATAACGAGAAGGAACACGCCAAACTCTGGTTCAAGGAGCTCAACGGTATCGGCTCTACAGCTGAGAATCTTGAAGCAGCCGCTAACGGTGAAAACTACGAGTGGACCGATATGTACGAAGGCTTCGCCAAAACCGCTGAGGAAGAGGGCTTTATAGATCTTGCTCAAAAATTCAGACGTGTAGCGGCTATTGAGAAAATGCACGAAGAGCGTTACAGAGCTTTACTCAAAAACGTAGAAATGCAGGAAGTGTTCAAGAAGAGTGAAGTCAAGGTTTGGGAATGCCGCAACTGCGGACATATTGTAGTAGGTACAGAGGCTCCCGATGTTTGTCCTACTTGTAACCATCCTCGTTCATTCTTTGAGATTCACGCCGAAAACTATTAATGTGTTTGTAAGGGAACAGGCGCTAAACGCGTCTGTTTTTCTTTTTTATTCGATTTATTTCGAATAATTTCCAAAAATTATAGCTAAATACGCAACATTTGTGTTAATTTGCCTATGGATTATTTTATTATTTTAATTATAATATAAAGGGTATATGTGAAAATCTATATTTTTGTATTTTTACGGTGATTTTATGGTAAAGTATTTAGACGGCAATATGTTCCTTAAAATGCTTAATGCCGGCGCGGCAAATCTTGCCCAAAATAAAGAGGACATTAATAATCTCAATGTTTTCCCGATTCCCGACGGAGATACAGGCGACAATATGCTGATGACCGCTGAGGGCGGTTTGTCGGTTGTGCCTGAAAATGAATTGGGCAAAACAGCCGCGTATATATCTGACGGTATGCTTTTATCCGCGCGCGGGAATTCAGGGGTTATACTGTCCAGGATTTTTTCCGGAATAGCGAAAGGACTCAGAGGAATAAGCGACTGTGATTTAAAGAGCTTTGACTTGGCTATGAATAACGGCGTCAAAGAAAGTTACGGCGCAGTCAGCAAACCGGTTGAGGGAACTATTCTTACGGTATTCCGCGAGGGTGTACGGTTTGCGGGTGAAAGAATTAACAGCGGCAGCACTTTTGAAAGCTACTTTAAGGATTTGCTCGCTGAGTTTAAGCGCTCGCTCGATAGAACTCCCGATTTGCTTGACGTTCTCAAAGAGTCCGGTGTTGTTGACAGCGGCGGCGCGGGATTAATATGTATTTTTAACGGAATGAACGACGCTCTCAACGGCGCGGAAATTTCTCACGTTACGTCTTCTTCCGCTTCATCGCATAAGCTTGACGTTGATATGTTTACTTCCGATAGTGTTTTGGAATTCGGGTATTGTACTGAATTTTTGTTGAGACTTCAAAGCTCAAAGATTGATATTGACAGCTTTGATTTCGACGGCTTTTCAAAGCACCTCAATGAAATAGGGGACTCCGTTGTCACGTTTGCCGACGGTACTATTATCAAGGTTCACATTCATACAAAGACTCCCGGCGAAGTTCTCGATTATTGTCAGAATTTCGGCGAGTTCTTAACAATGAAAATTGAGAATATGACTCTCCAGCATAACGAGACTGAGAATGTCAAAAAACAGACTTTCAAGAAGAAAGCAATCAAAAAGCCTTACGGTATTGTCAGCGTTGCGAGCGGAAAGGGTATCAAAGACACATTTATCAACCTTGGCTGTGATTTTGTCGTTGAAGGCGGTCAGAGTATGAACCCGTCTACCGAGGATTTCATTAAAGCGTTTGAAAAAATTCACGCCGATACAATACTTGTCTATCCCAACAACGGAAATATTATTCTCGGCGCTCAGCAGGCGGCTGACTTATACAATGAGGCTGAAATAAGAATCATTCCTACTAAAACTGTCGGCGAGGGCTATGCCGCTATTTCAATGCTTGACACATCACTAAGCAGTACGGATGATATCATCACTGAGCAGAAGGAAATTATTTCTTCAGTTGTAACCGGTGTGATTTCCAAAGCTGTAAGGGATACCGAGAAGGACGGTATTGCTGTTACAAAGGATGATTATATCGGCTTTGTAGGCGACAAAATTATTGTTGATGACGGTGATAAGCAGGACGCTCTTATGCTTCTGGCAGAGAAGCTCAACGCTTCACGTTATGATATTATGCTCGTGATTTACGGCGACTCTGTCAGCGAGGACGACTGTCGTGAAGTAGAAAAAATGTTAAGAGCTAAGTACAGACGTACAGAAATAGTTTCTATATTCGGCGGACAGCCGATTTACGATTATATTTTGGTTCTGGAGTAATTTGAAAGGTGATAAAAATGGAAAAAGTAAAGATTTTTACAGATTCTTGCTCCGATCTTTCCAAGGAGCTGCGCGATAAATATGACATTGAATATGTCAAAATGAACACAGTATATAATGGAGAAGAAAAGGAAGCCAATCTTGACTGGGTTGAGTACACTCCCCAAAAGTTTTATGACATTATGAGAAACGGCGAGCGTATCACAACAACTCAGGTACCTTCACAGGAATTCGAAGCAGAATTCACTAAGGTTCTTGATCAAGGCTATGATATCGTGTATATCGGCTGCTCCTCAAAGCTTTCGGGCTCCGTAGAGATGGGCAAGGTTGTCGCGAAAGACCTACTAAAAAAGTATCCCGACAGAAAAATACATTGTATTAATTCCCTTAACGCCTGTATGGGAGAGGGCGCTTTGGCTGTAAAAGCGTCTCAGTTCAGAGCAGAGGGTATGAACGCTGATGAAATTGCCGAGAACGTTAAGGGTATTCGCAACAATGTTAATCAGTATGTGACCGTTCACAGCCTCGACGCATTAAAGCGCGCGGGCAGAGTAAAGGCGACATCGGCTTTTTTTGGCAATCTCCTTGGGGTGAAACCCATTATCATTTCTAATACTGAGGGAGATAACATTCCCATTAAGAAGGCTAAAGGCCGCTTCAATTCAATGCAGGAGATTGTTGACCTTACCGTTAACAACATCGTAGACCCCGATAATCAGTGTATCTACATCAATCACGCTGATTCCGAGGAAGACGCGATTGAGCTTGAAAAGATGTTAAAAGAGAAGCTTCCGAATACCGAAACACATATCGGATATATCGGTCCTATTATCGGAGCGTCTATCGGTCCCGAAGCGCTTGCGATATTCTCATTTGGTAAAAACGTGGAGCAGTATAACGTATGAGTATGATTAGTGTAATGATTATAAGCGCGATAGCTTCCTATTTGCTTGGCGGAGTCAACGGCGCGATAATTCTTTCAAAATTTTTTTACGGTGAGGATATCCGTGAAAAAGGCAGCAAAAACCCCGGCTTTACAAACTTTAAGCGTGTATACGGCAACGGTTTTATATCATGGTCGGTAATACTCATCGATGTATTCAAGACCGCGTTGCCTGTTTTTGTATCCGCTTTTGTATTTGGACAGCGTTTTGAAATGTGGCAGTTTGGAGCTGCATATTCCGGCTTGTTCTGTATGCTGGGCCATTGTTTCCCTGTATGGTACAAATTCAAGGGCGGCAAAGCCTTTATGGCAGGCTTTGCCACTACATGGTTTGTCGATTGGAGAATGGCGGTTCTCGCTATGCTCATATTCTTTGTAGTGCTTTTCGTATTTAAGTATATGTCGGTTGCGTCATGTATGGCGGCGCTTTCCTGTCCGATTATTCTTTTCTTCCTCGGACCCTCTTCAGGCTGGGTTGAGATTTTGTGCGCTGTTTCAGCTCTTTTGGTAATAGTTCGTCATTATCCGAATTATATCAATCTAAAGAACGGTACGGAATCAAAGTTTTCACTTAAAAGTAAAAAGACAGCATAAAAGGGTGGCGTTTGCCACCCTTTAACTTTTCAGGAACCATATATTATCCGTTTCAAATTCTTTTTCATTAAGATAATTCAGCTTGCCCGCGTCTGTTTTAAAATTGAACCTTATCTTATAAGCGTACAGCGATTGATATTTGTCATTTATAAAATTCTTTTTGTTTTTTCCATATTTACTGTCGCCGACCAGAGGACACCCGATGAACGCCATATGTGCTCTTATCTGATGTGTTCTTCCCGTGTGAAGCTTGATTTCGGCGAGCGTTTTTTTGCCGTCGGTTTCAAGGATTCTATATTCTGTAATTATTTCTTTTGAGTTTTCAACAGGCTTTTTAAAGATTTTAACCTTGTTTGTTGAATTGTTTTTGATGAGATAATCCCTCATTATTCCGCTGTCGTATTTGGGTTTGCCGCAGAGCAGGGCAAGATAATATTTTTCAACCTCACGGGTTTTAATTTTTCCGTTCAGTATTCTCAGCGCCTCAGCGTTTTTTGCCGCTATAACTATTCCGCCGGTATTGCGATCAATCCGATTCACAAGAGCGGGAGTAAACGCTTTTTCTTCGTCGGGATTATACTCTCCTTTTTTATATAGATAGTGCTGAACTCTCATTACCAGACAATCAAAATGATAGCTTTTGTCCTGATGAACAATTACCCCGGGTTTCTTATCAATGAGTATTATGTTCTCATCTTCGTAGATTATATCAAGCTTATAAGGAGCCTTTGTGAATTCATATTCTTTGTCGGGATTTTCCTCAAAGAACTCATCCTTTATGTAAAGCGTCAGAACATCGCCCGTTTTTATAAAGTCGGCTTTGTCGCATTTTCTGCCGTTAAGCTTGATATATTTTGTGCGTATATATTTGTACATTAACGACTTGGGCATAGTCTTGAATCTCTTGCTCAGATATTTATCAAGCCTCTGACCGCCGTCGTTTTCTTTTATTTCAATAGTTCTCATACCTTACCTCGTTAGTCTGATATGCTGATTATAACGCTTTTTACAGTCTTTTGCAATATCGGTAACACATTTATGTTTTCGGTATATTATGCTAAAGGGTGATTAAATGTATACTTATCGACAACAAATCTCACTGGCGCTGGCTTTCGGCGTCGGATTGCTGATTGCGACAATTCTGCCGTGCAAGTGGGTCCTGATAGTATCCTTAGTCACCGTGATAGTTTTAGCTTTATTACTATGCAGGAGGTAAAGGATGAAAGTTGTACTTATTGAAAACCCGAAATTCATATCGTTCTTTTTGAGGAAGTTTTTTAAAATTCCAAAATTATCTAAGGAAGTATATTAATTGAGTCTCCTTCGGGAGGCTTTTTTATTTTTTTGGGTTCTAAATTTGTCCTTTTATTAATAGTATTTAGTAGTTTTTAAAAGGAGAGAAAAATTTATGGAATTAAATCTTCCCCAAAAGTCTTTAGCGTCGCTAGTGGAAGCGCTCAACACTGTCAGCGAACAGCCCGTGGATATTGACTTCACATTACCCGACTATTGTCCCGATATCGAAAAAATATTGCGCTGTAAAATAACGCCTCAGATATTCAGCCGTAATATCAGCGCGGGTCAACTTCAGGTAGAGGGTAACTCTGTTATCAGTATTCTCTATATCGACAGCGAAAAAGGAGGAATGAGAGTTTGTGAGCAAACTTTGCCTTACTCCGCGTCTTTCAGGATAAATGATGTGCCTGAAGACTATGTCGTTCACACCTCCGTAAAATGTGAATATGTCAACTGCAGAGCTTTATCCCGCCGCAGATTGACAGTTCATGGTGCTTTTTCCTTATACGCTAAGGTGCTCACAAAAGGAAGCGTTGTTTTTGGCTGTCCCGAAGAATTGGAAAATACAGAGTTTAAGAAGAAAGATATAAGCGCGTCAGTATTAAGCTCTCTTTCAAGTGAACAGTTTTCAGTGACGGATGAAATACAGATTTCGGGTAAACCCGCGGTTGAGCTAATTGTCGATAATGATATTAACTCACAATTAATTGATTATAAAATTATTCCTGATAAGATTATGCTCAACGGTGAGCTCAATGTGCGGCTGCTATACATATCAGATACAGAAACAGGTAAAACGGAACACCTTGATTATATTATTCCGTTTTCTGAAGTGATTGACAGTCCCGGTCTTACCGAAGATAGTGAGGCTTGTGTGAATCTGAGTGTAATGTCCTCGGATTTAAGCCTTAAATCGGACATTCTGTCTGAAAATCCGCTTGTAAACGTTGACTCTCGCGTTTGTGTTTCAATAATCGCTTATTCAACCGAGGAGGTTACCATCGCGACCGACGCTTACAATACAGAGTTTTCCTCTGAACCCGAGTTCAAGCGAATAAGTATCCCCGACGGAACGAAGAAACTCAGCGGTTCATTTATGCATAAGGATACTTTAAGCCTTAATGATATCAAAATATCGGAAATACTTGACTTTACCGCTTCGGTTTGTCCGCTCACTACAAATATCTCCGACGGCAAGCTTGTGATTAACTCAAAAATCAATGTCAAAATTTTGGCATATAATTCCGATAACGATACTGTTTATATTGAGAGAGTAGTTGATGTGTGCAAAGAACAGGAGCTTAATGATGAGTATAACAGCGTCATTTGTTCCGATTTGTCAATAATCAGCATAAGCTACAGGCTCGGTGACAACAATGATATTGAAATTCGTTGCGAGTTAAATTACAGCTATTTGCTTCAAAAAAACACGTGCTTCAATACGCTTTCAGCGCTTAATGTTGACGATAAAAAACCGTTTAACAAGAAAACCTGCGCGCTGAGCATCTATTACGCGGAAAGCGGCGAAAAAATCTGGGATATCGCAAAAATGTACAATACTAAACAATCTATGATTATTTCGGAAAACGAGCTTGTCACCGAAACCCTTGAAGAACCGACCTTGCTCTTTATCCCTACAGTGTAAAGGAGAATGAAAATGGAAGAAAGATCAGTATATAAAGATATTTCACGCCGAACTAACGGTGATGTTTATATTGGTGTAGTTGGACCTGTTCGTACCGGTAAAAGCACATTTATCAAACGGTTTATGGATACGGTTGTCCTTCCGAATATAAGTGATGAGGGAGTATATAACAGAACGGTTGACGAGCTTCCCCAGAGCTCCGGCGGAAGAACAATTATGACAACCGAACCAAAGTTTATTCCCGAGGAAAGCATTAATATTACTCTGTCAGACAAAGCCAATCTCAATGTCAGAATGGTCGATTGCGTCGGATACATAGTTGACAGCGCGCTTGGCTATATCGAGGAAGAGAATCCCCGAATGGTAAAAACCCCATGGTTCGATGAGGAAATTCCATTCGGAGAAGCTGCGGAAATCGGTACCAAGAAAGTTATCACCGACCACAGCACAATCGGTCTTGTAATTACAACCGATGGTTCTGTTACCGATATCGAGAGGGAAGAGTACGCTGCAGCGGAGAAAAGAGTTGTAAACGAACTCAAAGCTATTAACAAACCCTTTATTGTGCTTCTAAACTGTGTCAATCCGGATTCTGACAGCGCAAAAGATCTCGCCGATAGATTAAGCGCGGAATATATGGTTCCTGTAGTTCCCGTTAACTGTATGGAGCTTGATGAGCTTGAGATTAAGAGGATTTTAGCTCAACTGCTCTTTGAGTTCCCGATAAAAGAGATTGATGTTGATATTCCCAAGTGGATTGTTTCGCTTCCCGCTGAGCATAAGCTTAAAACAGAGATTATGGCGTCCATAAAATCCGCCGCGTCCAAAATCGAAAAGATTCGTCAGGTACAGGACGCTCTCAACGAAATTGCCGATTGTGAGTACATTGAGTACAGCAGACTGTCCGATTTGAATTTAGGCAGGGGACAGGCGAGCGTATCTATCGCGATTCCGTCAAACTTATTCTATGAAGTGTTATCAGAACGCACAGGGCTGAAAATTAACGATGAGTGTTCGTTAATGGATTGTATTACAGATTTGTCAAATAAACAAAAAGAGTTTGACAAAATCGCCGCGGCGTATCAGCAGGTTCAGGATACAGGCTACGGAATAGTAATGCCTACTATTGAGGAGCTTACGCTTGAAGAGCCGCAAATTATTAAACAGTCGGGTAAATACGGCATAAGATTAAGAGCATCCGCGCCGTCTATTCATATGATGAAGGTGAATACAAAAACTGAGGTTACTCCGATTGTCGGCTCTGAACAGCAGAGCCAGGAGCTTGTTGCTTATATGCTCAAAGAATTTGAGGAAAACCCGATTAAGATTTGGGAATCCAATATTTTTGGCAAGAGCGTTCACGAGCTGGTAAACGAAGGGCTTCACAATAAGCTTTATCGTATGCCGTCCGATGCCAGAGCAAAAATAGGGGAGACAATAGAAAAAATAATAAATAACGGTTGCAACGGACTTATTTGTATTATTCTTTAAAAAATTATAAAAAATTTAATATTATTCTTGAATTTTACCCTTGTATTAAGTATAATTACTATGTATGAATATTTAATATGGGGGTATATTTATGGATTTAATGGGTAAATTCACCATATCCGCCTCAATGCTTCTTACAGGATTCGTTATCGTTTTCGGCGTTTTGTTTCTGCTGATATTTATTATATGGCTTTACGGTACTATTGTATCCAACGCTCAGAACAAAGCCGCTCAGCGAAAAGCTGAAAAAGAATTGAAGAAACAAAAAGAAATTATCGCCGAAGAAAAAGCTAAAACTAATGCAAAGCCCGTTGTTGTTAATCAACCCGGAAAATATGAAACAGGTGTTTCTGATGAGGTTATCGCTGTTATTTCCGCGGCTGTATATACAATGTACGGTTCCAAACAAAAGGTAAAGATTAAGAGTATCAAGCGCCAAAGAACCCAATCGGCGTGGGCAAGAGCGGGCATACTCGAGAACAATCAACCCTTTTGATTTCCGGTTGAGTACTTAGAAAGGAACCGTTATTATGGAAATTCTTGAAAGATTTATGAAAGCCATCGAGGGAATTTATCAAGGCTCCGGTCTTATGAACCTCGATTGGAGAAATTATGTAATGATAGCAGTAGCGTGCGTACTCTTTTACCTCGCTATCAAAAAACAGTTTGAACCGCTTTTGCTTTTACCTATAGCCTTTGGAATGCTGCTGGTTAATCTTTATCCCGCGATTACCGAGGCGCCGCAGACAACACTTATGAGCGCGGCGGAATGCATAAAAACCAAGGGTACGACTGAGGGCTACGCCACCACCGTGATGAACGGTGTCACGTATTATAATGTTCCTCATTACGGCGGACTTTTGTATTATTTATATCAGGGCGTTAAACTCGGTATTTATCCTCCGCTTATTTTCCTTGGAGTAGGAGCTATGACCGATTTTGGACCGCTTATCGCGAATCCCAAGAGCTTTATTCTCGGCGCTGCCGCTCAGATTGGTATTTTTATTACATTTATCGGAGCTATGTTCCTTGGCTTTACAAGTCCACAGGCTGGTGCTATCGGCATTATAGGCGGCGCGGACGGACCTACGGCGATTTATGTTACGACTAAGCTCGCTCCCGAATTATTGGGTTCTATCGCCATAGCGGCTTATTCATATATGGCTCTTGTCCCGATTATTCAGCCCCCGATTATGAGAGCTCTTACAACAAAAAAAGAGAGAGCGGTTGTTATGGAACAGCTCCGCCCCGTAAGCAAGCTGGAGAAGATTATTTTCCCTGTAATAATTGTTGTTGTAATTTCTATTTTGCTTCCCGACGCTGCTCCGCTCGTCGGTATGCTGATGTTCGGCAACCTTCTTAAAGAGTCTGGCGTTTGCGAGCGAATCTCTAAGACAGCTCAAAATGAGCTTATGAATATTATTACAATATTCCTCGGCACTACTGTAGGAGCGACAGCCACAGGCGCAAACTTCCTGTCACTGAGCACCCTTAAGATTATTGCTCTCGGACTTATCGCCTTTATGATGGGTACCGCTTTCGGCGTGCTTTTCGGCAAGGTTATGTATAAGGTAACAGGCGGAAAGGTTAATCCGCTTATCGGTTCCGCGGGAGTTTCCGCCGTACCGATGGCGGCGAGGGTTTCTCAGAGAGTCGGTCAGGAAGAAAACCCCGGGAACTTCCTTCTTATGCACGCTATGGGACCGAATGTTGCCGGCGTAATCGGCTCTGCGGTAGCGGCAGGTGTTCTTATGAACGTTTTAAAATAATTATATTTGATTAATTAACCGTCTGTTTGATCAGGCGGTTATTCTTTATTGGAAATAAAATTATTGTTATAATTCCAAATCAGAAATATAATACACTAAGCTTGGTTTATAATTAATGCGTATGTTTAGATTTTGATTTGGGAGGTAAGTATATGCCAAAAGATCTAACTCCTCAAAAAATACTGTCGATGCTTATGCGTCACGTTAAGCTGATTATTCTTGTTGCCGCTTTGGTGACGCTTATAGCGTACGGTTATTCGAGTTTCTTTATTACTCCTGTATACTCGGCTTCTTCACTTATCATGGTTCAGAACTATTCCGAGTATTACAGCACGCAGCCTACAACGAGCTATAACGGTTATAACACAAAAGGACGTATTGACTCAGGTAATATCAGCGCGTCTTCAACAATCGCCGCGAACTGTGTTATCCTTTTCAGCAATTCTCCTGATATGACTTCTCTGATGACTGACGCGACTGTTGATATTGAACAGGTAGAGGAACAGAACTTTATCCGCTTCAATGCTTCATCTGCTAACCCTCAGGTTGCCGCTAATGTCGCAAATCAGCTTGCTGAGCAGGCTCCCAAAACATTTGCTTCTATTTACGGCAAGGACAAGGGTAGGGTAGATACTATCACGAGCGCGGTGGCTCCTACCACTCCGATATCACCTAATATCAACCAGAACACTTTAATAGGTTTGGGTATCGGTTTGGTTCTCGGTATATTGCTCGCGTTCTTCCTTGAGATTATTGATACAACTCTCAAACCCGGCGATGATCTTGCCAAGCTTTATAATCTGCCTGTATTCGCTGAAATTGTTGACTTTGAGAAGGAAGGGTAAGGTGATATAGATGAAGATTAAATTACCCGGACAAAAAATTCGTGAAAACAAAGCTGTAAAAGAAGACAGCAAAAAGAAGAAAAGCACTAGCAAAAAGGACAGCAAAAACGTCCTTTCCGAAAAAAGTAAATTTGCTATTGTAGAGGCTTATAAGTCAGCCCGAACCAATATTATGTTCTCGCTGTCAGCCACAGATAAAAAAGCTTTTTGCGTTACTTCTTACGCGAAGGGTGATGGTAAAAGCACGGTCGCGGCTAACCTTGCTATTTCGTTCTCTAAAATGGGCAAAAAGGTTATCCTTATTGACTGCGACCTTCGAAGACCAAATATCCACAATATCCTTAAGCTTGAAAACAAAGCGGGCTTTTCGGATATGGTCGGCAGAATGGTAGTGTTTGATGATGTTGTTCATCATGATGTTCTGCCTTGTCTTGACGTTCTCACATCCGGCACAATTCCGCCTAACCCGTCAGAGCTCATCTGCTCTCCCGAGGTTACAAGATTCCTTGAGCGTCTTAATCGTGAGTATGACTATATTATCTTTGACTCGCCGCCCGTAGGTGTAGTTGCCGATGCGCTGCTGTTAAAGGATTATATTTCAGGATATCTGCTTGTTACACGTGAACGTAAGACGACTCACGGCGATATTGAGAAGCTTTTGCAGAACATTAAAGTTACTAAGGCTAAGCCTCTCGGGTTCATTCGTGTCGGTGTTACTCATGAAGGCAAACGCGGAAAACGCGGTTACTATTATTACTATTATTATCAGTATTATTAATACCTAAAAGGACGCTTCGGCGTCCTTTCCCTTTTTTATCCATTCATTTGCGTTTGATGTTTTAATTACATACAGTATTTGTATTATCAGCAAGCGTTAATTTGTGTGAAGTTACAGAAAACGCAAGTTATCAGTAAAAAACTTGCATTATTTTATATTTTATAGTATTATATCTAGTGCAAATGAAATATTTAGATTAGGAGTAATCAAAATGGTTTACAAATCCGCTTCAAAGGAAGCGTTATTAACAGAAAAAGAAACTCTTTTAAAACAATATGAACAGTACAAAGCTAAAGGCTTAAGCCTTAATATGGCTAGGGGAAAGCCTTCGCCCGAGCAGCTTGACGTATCAATGCCGATGCTTGATACGCTTCATAGTACAGTGGACTACAATGCTCAGGATGGGCTTGACTGCCGAAACTACGGCGAGCTCGACGGTATTTTTGAATGCAAAAAGCTTTTTGCCGAAATTATGGGCGTAAACCCCGACTCTGTTTTTGTCGGCGGTAATTCCAGCCTGAATATGATGTTTGATACTATTTCCGCATTTATGACAGATTCGCCTTATAATGATTTAGAGCCGTGGTTTAATATAAAGGACAGAAAATTCCTTTGTCCCGTTCCCGGTTATGACCGTCATTTCGGCATTACAGGCTATTTTGGTTTTGAAATGATTACTGTTCCTATGAACAGCGACGGTCCCGATATGGATATTATCGAAAAGCTTGTCAGCGAGGATAGTTCCATTAAAGGTATTTGGTGTGTTCCCAAATACAGCAATCCTACAGGAATTACTTTTTCCGATGAGGTTGTAAAGCGTTTTGCCAACCTTAAACCTGCCGCAAAAGATTTCAGGATTATGTGGGATAACGCTTACGCTGTTCATGATGTGAACGATACTCCAGACACCTTGCTCAATATTGTAGATGAGTGCGAGAAATCGGGAAATGTTGATATGCCTATTGTTTTCTGCTCTACATCAAAAATTACCTTTTCGGGCGCTGGTGTAGCGGCGATGTCCGCCTCCAAGCTCAATATGGATTTCCTGAAAAAGCGTTATACCTACGCTACAATCGGGTATGACAAGATTAATATGCTCAGACATGCTAAATTTTTCGGTGATTTTAAAGGTCTGAAAAAGCATATGCAAAAGCATAAAGAGCTCTTATCTCCGAAATTTTCTACCGTAATCGATAAGTTGAACAGCAATTTCAAGGATAATGGTATAGCCGAGTGGACTAATCCCAACGGCGGATATTTTGTTAGCGTTGATGTTTATCCCGGAACTGCTAAGAAAGTTGTTGAGCTATGCAAAAATGCAGGTGTTGTTCTCACAGGCGCCGGCGCGACCTTCCCGAATTCAATGGACCCTGAGGATAAGAACATCAGAATAGCCCCGTCTTTCCCGTCTGTTGAGGAATTATCGCTCGCTATGGATATTTTTTGTGTATGTGTTAAACTCGCGGCTATTGACAAGTTTATTTAATTTGTCGGTATTTTAAGTTGTTTTTTAACAAATTAATAAAAAATATTACTAAATCACTTATAAATCATTGACTTTTATTCTAAAAAAAAGTATAATAACTCTGTTACGTCTATACGTATGTAGACGCGGCAGAGTTATTTTGCCTTTACGTATGGATTTTAGATTTTATTTGGAGGTCTTATGGCATGAAAAGAATCCCAAAGCCCGTGTTTTTCATTGTTGCCATTCTTATCCTCGCGTTCTCATTCACAGCCGTTTTCGGCGTTTCCTATTATGTAGGTGATATTAAAGAGACCGCGGTCAAGGGTATTTCTGACATCAGATGGGGCACGGATATTCGAGGCGGTGTCGAGGCTACATTTCAACCTGCAGATGGTTATAACGCTAAAGATTCCGAGCTCGACGCGGCAAAGTCAATTATCGAAACCCGTATGGTAAGTTCGGGTATTACCGATTATGAGCTTTACGCTGACTATAATACGGATCGTATTATCGTACGCTATCCGTGGAAAAATGACGAAAAAGAGTATAATGTAGAGAAAGCTATTGAAGAAATCAGTTCTACAGCTAAGTTGACATTCCGTCCCGGCAACAGTTACGAAAATACTGCTATGGGTTCGGACGGCAATCCTGTTTATTCCACTCCGACAGGCGATACAGAGACTGTTCTGTTGGACGGTTCCTATGTAAAATCAGCGAAAGCAGGCGTTAACCAGGATACATCCAACGGTTCTTCAGCTGCTTCCAACTATGCTGTTTATCTTGAGTTTAACAGCGAAGGCGCTAAGAAATTCGCTGATATCACAGAGAAGTATAACGGACAGGTTGTTTCAATCTGGATGGATGACATTATGTTGTCAGCTCCCACAATCCAGAGTGTAATTACAGGCGGAAACGCTCAGATTACCGGTGACTTTACTGCCGCGGAAGCTACCGACCTCGCCAACAAAATTCAGGCAGGCGCGCTTCCCTTTAAGCTTGAGACTGATTCATTCGGTTCCGTATCGGCTTCACTGGGTGAAAACTCACTTATGGCTATGGCGTATGCAGGTATCATCGCGTTTATCTTAATTTCATTATTTATGATTATTATGTACCGTTTGCCCGGTTGCGTTGCTGTTATCGCTCTTATCGGTCAGATGGGCATTACTATCGCCGCTATCTCGGGCTATTTCCCCGCGTTCAGCTCATTCACAATGACATTGCCGGGTATCGCAGGTCTTATCCTTTCAATCGGTATGGGTGTTGACGCCAACGTTATCACATCCGAGCGTATCATTGAGGAAATGCGTTCAGGCCGTACTCTTGACGGTGCTCTCGACAGAGGTACTAAGAGTTCACTCTCGGCTATCATAGATGGTAATATGACAATCATAATTGTCGCTATTATCCTTCTGCTTGTTTTCGGACCTACAAATATTCTTTCGTGGATATTCGGTCAGTCAACAACAGGTACAATCTATTCATTCGGTTATACACTCCTCGTCGGTGTAATCGCCAACTTCATTATGGGTGTAGGTCTGAGCCGTGTAATGCTCCGCTCTGTAGCGGGATATAGGGTTGTACGTCACAAATGGCTTTTCGGAGGTGTTAAAGATGGCAAATAATTTTGTTAGATTAACAGAAGAAGAAAAGCTGTTGGTTAAAGGCAAGCCCGCCAAGGACTTTGTCGGACATAAAAAGATTTTCTTCGGAATTTCAATTGCAATTATACTTATTGGTTTAATTTGTAACTTTATCTTTGGCACAACTATGGACATTCAGTTCACAGGCGGTTCAATGATTAAGTATAGCTATACAGGCAGCCTTGACAGCGCTAAGCTCAAGGACATTGTTCAGAAGGCTACTCCCGACGATATAGTTACTTTCTCTGAGTCAGAGGATATGGTTAATAACAAAAAAGTATTAACCGTACAGTTCTCGGGAAATACAACAATCACAACAGATTTGCAGAAATCAATTACAGACAGCATTCAGAAAGCCTTCGCCAAGAATAACATTAAAATGGAGCAGAACAGCTCTGTTGACGCTACAATGGGCTTCAGCTTCCTGCTTAAGTGTATTGTTGCCGTTGCGATTGCTGCGGTTCTGATGGTTCTGTATGTAACATTACGATTCAAGAAGATTGGCGGTCTTTCCGCGGGTGTATTCGGTCTTGTGGCGTTGTTCCACGATATCGCGATCATCTATTTCTTCTATGTTATTTTCCGTATGCCTATAGACTCCAGCTTTATGGCTGTCGCTCTAATGATTCTCGGTTACTCGCTCAACGATACCGTTGTTGTATATGACCGTGTTCGTGAAGAGAGAAAGAGAATCGGTTACAAGGCAGATATCAAGGATGTATTTAATGTAGCGGCTTCCAAGGTTATGCGTCGTACGATCATCACTTCGATTACGACTATTTCCGCTGTTGCTATCGTATTTGTTCTTGCTGTTGTTTACAACCTCGACTCCGTTAAGGCGTTTGCTATTCCTATGATGGTAGGTCTGGTATCAGGTTGTTATTCGTCACTTTGTATCGCGGGACCGCTTTGGGTTATGTGGAAAAAGAGACAAGAAAAGAAAGCAAAGAAAAAATAACAAATAATAAAAGGCTGTCTCAGCGAGGGACAGCCTTTTAAATTAAGAAGGTGATTGTCATCAAAAAGTTAATAGCATTTATTCTTGCGGTTTTGTCGGCAGTTACCGTTTTGTGTTCTTGCGCGGAAAACTCGCAAAAAGATTCCCGTAAGCTCAGTATTGTTACAACAATTTACCCTTACTATGAATTCGCTCGTGAGATAGCAGGAGATAACGCCCATGTCTCTCAGCTTATTCCGCCGGGCTCTGAGATTCACGACTTTGAACCCACTCCGAAGGATATTCTCAGAATCAATGACGCTGATATTTTTATATATAACGGCGGCGAAAGTGACGAGTGGGTAGAGGATGTTCTCAAAAGTATAAATTCCGACGTTAAAGTAATGCGTATGTTTGATTACGCTGATTTACTTTATGAGGAAGATATAGAACATAACAAGGGCGACGAGTACGATGAGCATATATGGACATCACTCGAAAATGACAAAAAGTTTGTAAAGGCTATTTCCGAGGAAATTATCAAACTTGATACTCCCAATAAGGATAAATATAAAACAAATTCTAACGCTTATATCAGTAAACTCAATAAACTTGACAGTTCTTTTAGAGCAACAGTAGAGAACTCAGCGCATAACACTATTGTTGTTGCCGACCGTTTTCCCATACTATATTTCGTTAATGAATACGGAATAAAATTTGAGAGCGCGTTTCCCGGGTGTACGTCTGAAACTCAGCCGTCAATAAAGACTGTCACTAAGCTTATTGACTATGTACGTAAAAACGAATTACCTGTTGTATTCCACATAGATAATTCCTCTGAAAGTCTCGCGCGGATTATCTGCGAGGACTCGAGCGCGGAAATAAAAACATTTTATTCTATGCACAATATAACCCGTGAACAATTTGAATCAAACACTTCATTTATTTCTTTATTAGAATTAAACTTAAAATCATTAAAGGAGGCACTTGGGTAATGTCCTATATTATTTGTAAAAAACTGAAAATGGGATATGAAGGCAAGGTCGTCTTTGAAAACTTGAGTTTTGCTGTAAATAAAGGTGATTATCTTTGTATAGTCGGTGAAAACGGAAGCGGAAAATCAACTCTTATGAAAGGATTGCTTGGGCTTATTAGTCCAATAAGCGGTTCTATCGAATATGGAGAGGGACTCGAGAAGAAATATATAGGTTATCTGCCTCAGCAAAGCGATATTCAGTCGGATTTCCCTGGGTCTGTATTTGAAGTTGTTCTTTCGGGTACATTAAATCGACGCAAGATTCCGTTTTATTCAAAGGAACAAAAAAGTATTGCTTTGAATAATATGGAAAAAGTCGGTATTTCCGGCTTAAAGAAAAAGAGCTTTCAGGAGCTTTCCGGCGGACAGCAGCAGCGAGTGCTTCTTGCCAGAGCTTTGTGCGCGACATCAAAGCTTATTATTCTTGATGAGCCGATTTCGGGTCTTGATCCGCTCGCCTCACAGGATTTGTATGATTTGGTTTCCGAACTGAACAAGGAAGGTATCACCGTTGTTATGGTATCGCACGATATAACCTCAGCGGTTTATCACGCTTCCCATATACTTCATCTTTCGAGCGACGGCTTTTTCTATGGTTCAACTCATAGATATATGCATTCATCCTACGGTGAAAAATTCCTGATTACCGATTGTCCGTGCGATGATTGCCGTCACAGTAAAGGAGGTATTCGTTTATGATTGAGGTACTTTCTTATGATTTTATGGTGAGGGCGTTGATAATCGGTGCATTGGTATCACTATGCGCCGCGCTTTTGGGCGTTGTGCTGGTATTAAAGCGTTATTCGATGATAGGGGATGGACTTTCACACGTTGGTTTTGGCGCGCTTGCGGTAGCCGCGGCGGCTAATCTGGCGCCTCTGGCTGTCGCTGTACCTGTTGTAATCATTTCCGCTTTCTTACTGCTCAGATTATCAAAAAACAGCAAAATAAAAGGCGACGCCGCAATAGCTGTTATATCCAGTACAGCGTTGGCTGTCGGTGTAATTGTCGCTAGTGTATCGGGACTCAACACTGACCTAAATACCTATCTTTTCGGGTCGATACTCGCCACTACAAAGGCGGACACTGTGCTTTGTATCGTACTCGCCGTGGTTGTAATTGTTGTATTCTTTGTATTTTATAACAAGATTTTTGCTGTGACATTTGATGAGGACTTTTCAAAAGCCTCGGGTGTACGTCCCGCTCTTTATAATATGATTATAGCTTTATTAACAGCGCTTACGATAGTAATCGGTATGCGAATAATGGGTACGCTGCTCATTTCAGCTCTTATCATTTTCCCCGCGTTGTCTTCAATGAAGCTTTGCAAATCCTTTAAGTCGGTAATTATAGTATCCGGTGTACTTTCGATTATTTGTTTTGTCAGCGGGCTTATACTTTCATACTATCTGGATATACCCACCGGTCCTGCTGTAGTACTCTTTAACTGCGCTGTATTTATAGTCTTTTATATTATTTCGAGTATAAAAGCGCGGTTATAAAATATTCTGAACAGTTATTTGCTCCTTTTCTTTGATGAAAAGGAGCTTTTTCATTAGCAAGTGGCTTTGCTCGTGATAATCGTCAATACGCTTGTCATCAAGTAAATCCTCCATCGTATACAGTTCCTCTGTTATTTCTTCCAGTTCATCGTGAGTATAGTAGCAGTACAGTATACTTTTGCCTGTTTTTTCAAAGCTTACGGCATTTTCTTTTATAATTATTTCGGCTTTTTTAATATTATTATCTTTAATTAATTTTTCTACTTTTGAAATCTTATTCATATAAGTATCGATGTTATAATTAATTGTAATAAATTCAATAATTCCTACTGCCATACTGAACAGCAAAAAAGCTATGGCTATATATATACGTTTCATCAAATATCCTTCTTTATAATTTTATAGTCTCCCGTTTGATTATAAGTCATTATAAATACATCTTTTAAAGCTGTGTTTTCTTGTTTTAGTATTTTTTTGATATGTTTTGTATTTGTATTGCTCAATCTTAAAGAATTGTTCAAAAACTCTCCGTCGTTGATTATTACTGTTTCTATTCCCGTATCTTTAATCTTAATATTCAAATCTTCAGCTGACGGATTTCTCTTTTCAGGCTTTTGCAGTACGCTCAGGTCTCCGTTTGTCTCTGCAATGCAATATTCAACATCATTTAGTGAAAAGACTCCTTGCTGCCTGAGCTGTACACATAAATCCTCGGTTGTGATTCTGAGCCGTTTCATTTCTTTTTGCAGCAGTTTTCCGCCCTCTATAATCATAACGGGACTCCCGCAAACTATTTTCCGAAATCTTGGTTTTTTCATCATTAATACACTTACGATAATCTCTAATGCCACAAGTATAAGCATAGGCACCATACCCGATAATAACGGTCTTGAGTTGTCCTCCATAGGGATAGAGGCGATATCAGCTATAATCAAAGTGACGACAAGCTCCGACGGCTGAAGCTCACTGAGCTGTCTTTTGCCCATTACCCTTACAGCAAATACTATAAGTACATATAATAATACAGTTCTGATTATTGTAATAAACATAACATCACCTTGTTTCATTATTAGCTTTAGCTCTTGAATAATACATTTTTATGTGCCAAAAATAAAGTTGGTGATATGATGTATAATTCTTTAAAGGAAAATATAGATTATCTTAAAAGGATAACCTCGTCTTCCGCTGATTTTACGGTAAGAGAGCTTGTGCTGCAAAACTCGGTAGACATCGCGATTATTACAACCGAGGGTATGTGCGATAAAAAAGCCTTGGCAATTTCCGTAATTAACCCGATTTTAGATTCAAATCCCGGCAGAAGAAAAGGGGAGGAGCTCTTTGATTTTATTGTAGATAACATACTCTCCGCAAGCGAAGTTGTATGCGTAAATTCATTTGATGAAGTGATAAATTTCTCTATGTCGGGATTTGCCGTACTTTCAATTGACGGCAGCAGCCGTATGCTTGCTATAGGAGTTCAGGGCTTTTCGTTCAGAAGCGTCTCAGAACCCGAAAGTGAGCTTGTCCAGCGCGGAAGCAGAGAGGGTTTTACAGAGGCGTGCAGAGTCAATATGACTCTTATACGCAGGCGTATAAAGAATCCTCAACTGGTTTTTGAAACTAAAACAATCGGAAATATCTCTAATACTGAAATATGTTTGGTTTATCTGAAAAATAAAGCCACACCTTCCTCGGTTCAGGAGATTAGAAAGCGCCTTGAAGCCTGCGATATTAAAACTGTTCTCGGCAGCGGGTACCTTGTTCCTTATCTCGAGGACAGCGGAAAGAATGAAGTGTTCACGGGCGTAGGAATAACAGAAAGACCCGACACGCTCTGCGGTAAGCTTATGGAGGGGCGTATTGGTATTATTGTGGACGGTACACCATCCGTCCTTGTGATGCCTCATCTTTTTGTTGAGAACTTTCAGTCTGTTGACGACTACTCCAACCGACCGTATTTCGCTGCCATAATACGAATTATCAAGTTTATCGCTTATTTTGTTTCGGTTCTTTTTCCCGGTATATACATTGCTTTGGTGAACTTTCACCCCGATTATTTCCCGAGAGTTTTGTTTTCAAACATCAAAGAGAGCATTGACCATACACCGCTTCCTTTAATGCTCGAAGTTCTTGTTATCGATTTTATTTACGAGGTTATGCGTGAGTCGGGACTAAGACTGCCAAAGGTACTTGGACACGCCGTTAGTATTGTAGGAGCGCTTGTTATTGGTGAGTGCGCCATAAACGCGGGAATTATCGGCGCGCCTACGCTTATGGCTGTCGCAATATCCGCTATTTGCAGTTATGTTGTACCTGACCTTTATCCTCAGATTACCGTTTTGCGACTATCTTTTATTGTTGTCGGCGGAATCCTCGGGATTTTCGGAATTGCCGGATTATCGTCGATAGTGCTTGTATATATGTGTTCAAAGTCTACTCTCGGCGTTGTATATATGACGCCGTTAACGCCCTTTTCAAAGCAGAATATGAGGGATGTTTTTGTTCGTTTGGGTTGGAAGAAGCTGTCAAAGTATGAAATCAATGTCCAAGCTTTAAAAGGCGGTAGTCTCTATGAAAAATAATAAGATACTTTTTTCGCAATTCTGTTTTTCTTCATTTCTTTGCACGCTATCCGCACTTTTATTCATTGATTATAATCCGTCAGTATTGTATTTTATAATTTTGGCATGCGTATTATTGATTGATACGCTTGTGATTTTCGTTTACAAGGGAAATAACATTTTTTTGAAAGCTATTTCAGCTATTTACTGTACAGTGTTTTGCGTAATTATTTGCGAACAGTTTTGCAAATATATGTACTACGACCTTGGTTACGGACCTTTTTGGATTCTGGCGTTGCTAATTCTCGGGTTTGCGTTCTTTTGCACTGTTAAGGGCTTTGAGCCGATTTCAAGGGCATCTGTAATTATTACGGTATTTATTGTATTTTCTCTTATTTTCATTGCTGTATCCTCATTTAATAATATAGATTTTACAATACATCTGTATATGATGAAAAGTCCGATTATACCGCTGCTGCTTTTGTTTCCGTCGGCAATGTATATTTTAAATAAAGAGAATATTATCGAGGATAAAAAATATACTTTCAACATCTATACCGCGTCAACGTTTGCTGTGCTGATTTATTTTTATTTGCTGCCGAAGAATAAAGTTGCGCTGGGTATTTTTAAAGGGGCTGACGGCTTACTGCTGGCTGTGTTGACTGTGTCGGTAATATTTTTTATTTCCAACACAACATTGGCGGTTTTTAAGAATGCTAAACATAAATATTTAACAAATTCCTTGTATTTATTTGTTTTAGGTTTAATAACTGTTTCTCTATTGTATCTAAACGTGTAAAAATTCTTTGCAAACGATGAATAAAAATACAAAAATTTTCTAAATTCTCTTTTCAAATCTTTAATTATGTAGTATAATATACTCTGTATAAATGTGGAAGAATGTCTACTTTTAAAAAGGTGGGGTAAATTATGGCTACCGAGTATTCTGTATCAATTAAAAAGATAATTGACGAACTGTCATTAGAAGCGATTTATATGCCCTCTGACGCTGATAAATTGTTCATAACCAACAGCAGTGTCAGCCGCCCGGGACTTCAGCTTTCGGGGTATTTTGACTTCTTTGATAACACCCGTACACTGGTGTTCGGCAATTCCGAATTATCTTTTTTAGCTCGCTTCGGCGCGGAACAGCAATTCCATGTATATAATTCTTTGTTTGACTTTGGTCCTCCCGCTGTTATCATTGCCCGCAGCTACGAAGTACCCGACCCGATGCTTAAGGCTGCGGAGAAACACAAGATACCCATAATGGTTTCCGATGACATCACATCGGGAGTTGTAGCCAGTCTTGTTACCTTTCTTAATTCAGAGCTCGCTCCGCGTATTACAAGGCACGGTGTGCTTGTTGAGGTATATGGTGAAGGTTGCCTTATTATCGGCGACAGCGGAGTCGGTAAGAGTGAGACGGCCATAGAGCTTATCAAACGCGGACACCGTCTTATAGCCGACGACGCCGTGGAGATTAGAAAAATTAACACACGCACATTGATAGGTCAGTCCCCACAGAACATTCGCCATTTCGTAGAGCTGAGAGGCGTAGGTATTATCAACGCCAGGAACTTATTCGGTATGGGCGCGATTAAGCTTAGCGAAAAAATAGATATGGTTATAAACCTTGAAATCTGGGATAAGAGCAAAGCCTACGACCGTATGGGACTGGAAAATGAGTATCTGGATATAATGGGAATTGATATCCCGATTATGACTATCCCCGTAAAACCGGGTCGAAACCTATCCAATATCATCGAAGTCGCCGCAATGAATAACCGGCAGAAGAAGATGGGTTATAACGCGGCTGAGGATTTGCTTACCAGTCTCGGTATGGAAATTGATGAAGATATGGTCGAAAAGCGCGTAATCAATAACTGGGAATAATATTTTTAAGGATAAATTTATGGATAAATATCAGAAATTATTTAAGTACTGTGATGAGCTTGGGATTAAGGCTAAATATGATGTGCCTTTAAGCTCCCTTACAACCTTTAAAATCGGCGGCAACTGCCGTATGTACGCTGAGGCTGAGAATTCCTCTCATGTCAGCAAATTGATAACGATATGTAACGATTTGGGAATAAAATACATAGTTATCGGAAAAGGAAGCAATATAGTCGCTAATGACGACGGTCTCGATATGCTCGTTATAAAGCTTACGGGTGATCTTGCTAAAGTTACAAGGCTTGATGATTACACATTCCACTGCGGGGCGGGCTTGTCTCTTGCAGGACTTTGCCGTGAAGTTGAGAATAACAGCCTTTCGGGGCTTGAATTTGCTTGGGGCATCCCCGGTTCTGTAGGCGGCGCGGTATATATGAACGCGGGCGCTTACGGCGGCGAAATGAAAGACACTGTGTTTTCTGTTACGCATATCGATAAGGAAGGTAAAATCGGCACTATCAAGTCTGACGACTTAGATTTCGGATACCGTCACAGCGTATACAAGGAAAACGGTTTTACAATAATTGGAGCGACTTTCAAGCTTAAGCTTGATAACCGCAATGAAATCCGCAACCGTATGGATGATTATATGTCTCGCAGGAAGGATAAACAGCCGCTTGAATTCCCATCGGCGGGTTCTGTATTTCGCAGACCTGAGGGTAATTACGCGGGTGCTTTAATTGAAAAGTGCGGACTTAAAGGCAAGACCATAGGCGGGGCGCAGGTTTCTCCCAAGCACGCGGGTTTCATAGTCAATATCGGTGGCGCTACGGCTACGGATGTCAAAGAGCTCGTAAAGCTCATTCAGGATACTGTTCAGTCCGAAACAGGTTATTATTTAAAGCGGGAGATAATTTATCTCGATTAATGAAAGGGTGAGATTATGGAATTTGTAGTTATTACAGGATTGTCGGGAGCTGGCAAGACCTCCGCGCTACACGCGCTTGAGGATATAGGGTTTTACTGCGTGGATAATCTTCCGAGCAAACTCCTGAATACGTTCTATAATCTCTGCGAAACCTCCACTGATGACTCGATGAAGCGCATTGCTGTAGTAATTGACGCGCGCGGAGGTAAAAAGCTCAATGATTTATATTCCGACTTAAAAGAGCTTAAGGAACAGAGAAAACCTTTCACTTTGATTTTCCTTGACGCGAGCGAAGAAGTTTTACTGCGAAGGTTCAAGGAAACTCGACGCCGCCATCCTTTGGCGGACGCTGTTCCCGATAATTCGATTGAGAGCGCTATTTTACTCGAGAGCTCATATCTTGAACCTTTCAAAAAAATTGCTGATTATTCAATAAACACTACCGATATAAATACTAAACAGCTAAAAGAGAGGATTACTCAGTTTTTCCTCGGCTCTAACGAAAAGAGTTTAATTTTAACATTTATGTCGTTCGGGTTTAAGCACGGAGCTCCGAACGACTGCGATTCAATTATTGATGTTCGCTGTTTGCCTAATCCTTATTACATACCCGAACTTAAGGATAAAACAGGCAACGACAGTGATGTTCGCGACTATGTGTTCAACTCCGATGACACAACCGAATTTTTAAACAAGCTTCTCAGCTTTTTAGACTGTGCTGTACCTCTGTATGTTAAAGAGGGAAAGGTTGAGCTTGTTGTCGGAGTAGGCTGTACGGGCGGGAAACACCGTTCTGTCGCAATCGCTGAACATCTTAAAAAGTATTTTGCTAAAAAGGGATATAAATCCTCTGTATATCACAGGGATATTAACAAATAATTATGTCTTTTTCTTCTGATGTAAAACTGGAACTGTCTAAAATTGTTTTAAAATCCAAAGAGCAAAAGTATGCCGAGCTTTATGGTATGCTTTTGTTCGCGAGTCGTTTTACATCACGTGAAATAGTTTTCAAGACGGAGAACCGTTACGCGGCTGATGTTTTTGAACAGCTTTTAATTGAGCTTTTCAGCCCTATAATAGAGAAACAATCCGACTTAAATCCTGCTAATAAAGCCACAGGATTATATAAGATTATGATGATTGTTCCAGACGAGTGCGCGGCTGTATATGAGTTTTTCGGTCATAATCATTTTGATATTAACCTGAAAATCAATCGTGCCAATCTTGAAAATGATGATTTATACATCGCTTTTTTGAGAGGCGTATTTATGAGCTGCGGTTCGGTTACCGATCCAAAAAAGGGTTATCATCTTGAAATGATGGTAAGACATAAGACTTTGTCTGACAATTTATTGCATTTCATAGGGGAGATAGAGGTCTTTTCGATTAATCCGCGAGTAACTCCCCGAAAGGGTAATTACCTTGTTTACATAAAGGGAAGCAACAATATATGTGATTTCCTCGGCTATATAGGAGCGGGTAATTCCGTGATGAGGATTATCGAGACTACAGCCTATAAAGACCTCAAAAATGATTTGAACAGAAGGCAAAACTCAGAGCTGTCTAACATCAGGAAGCTCGCTGACGCTTCAGCTAAACAAATCAGAGCAATTAATAAGATTTCTAATTCTGTTGGGCTTGACAGTATTCCCGCGGAACTCAAAGAATTAGCCGAAATAAGGCTGGCTTATCCTGAAATGTCATTAAAAGAATTGTCTGAGCGCCTCGGAATATCCCGAAGCGGAGCGAATCACAGAATAGAGCGATTATATAAATATGCCGAAAAATTAACGGAGGATAAGAAAAATGGATGAAAACCTGACATTTGAAAAAGCGAATGAACGACTTGATGAAGTTTTAAATAAAATGGAAATAGAAGGGCTTACTCTGGAAGAGGCTATGAAAAACTATGAAGAGGCGTTTCGTCTTTTTGAATTCTGTTTTAAACAGCTCAACGACAGCCAAAAAAGGATTATTAGTATTAATGAACATTTAGAAGCTATAGCGAATGAAGGTGAGCTCTTTGAAGAATGATATCAAATTAATCGAGGACGCGTTATACTTTTATCTTAATAATGATAACAAGCTCATTAAAAAGCTTTTTGATTCGATGCGGTACAGTGTTGACGCGGGCGGAAAACGAATTCGTCCCAGATTGGTGCTTGAATTCTCCAGGCTTTGCGGCGGCGATGATTTAACTGCTTTGCCTTTTGCCTGCGCGTTGGAGTATATCCATACATATTCACTTATTCACGACGACTTGCCTTGTATGGATGACGACGATATGCGACGCGGCAAACCGTCAAACCATATTGTTTACGCTGAAGATACCGCTTTACTCGCGGGTGACGCGCTTCAAAGCCTTGCCTTTGAGATTATGTCCGCGCCTGAAACCGTTAAAAACGCGGGAGCGTATAAATCTGTACGCTGTATCAACACTCTTGCGAACTTTTGCGGAGCTAAGGGTATGGTTGGCGGTCAGGTGATTGACCTCGAGAATGAAAAGAAATCCGCTAAATACAAGGAAGTGCTTGAGTGCGACGACCTTAAAACAGGCGGACTTATTAAAGCCGCCTGCGTTATGGGCGCTATTCTCGGCGGAGCTGATGACAGTCAGGTTAAAATGGCTGAAACTTACGGAAAATGCATAGGGATTTCTTTCCAAATTATGGATGATATTTTGGATATAACATCAACAAATGAGGAACTCGGCAAACCTGTCGGTTCGGATTTGGAGAATAACAAAACAACCTATGTATCATTATTCGGAATTGAAAAATGCAGACAAATGGTTAATGAACTAACAGACGAAGCTATTAAAGCTTTGGACTGTTTTAGCGCGGATAAATCAGCGCTTAAGGAGCTTGCGTTAAGTTTGGCGAACCGAAAAAAATAAAAGGGGTAAGGATTTATGGAATATAAAATCCTTTCGACAATTAAATCTCCTTCCGATATCAAAAAGCTCAGTGACGATGAGCTATCGACTCTTTGCGAGGAAATTCGTGAAAAACTGATAGAAGTTGTGTCTTTAAACGGCGGACACTTGGCTTCCAACCTTGGAATTGTGGAACTCACAGTTATGCTCCACAAGTGTTTTAACTCTCCAAAAGACAGTATTGTTTGGGACGTAGGACACCAGAGCTATGTACATAAGATGCTGACTGGACGTTATGATGAGATTGATACAATCCGTAAAAAGGACGGTTTAGCTGGTTTTCCGAAGCGCAGCGAGAGCGATTGTGACGCTTTTAACGCGGGTCATTCCTCAACTTCAATTTCCGCTGCTTACGGAATAGCAAAAGCTAAACAGCTCAAGGGCGAACAGTCATATACCGTAGCGGTAATCGGCGACGGCTCTATGACTGGCGGACTGGCTTATGAGGGACTTAATAACGCGGGAAGATTCAAAAAAAATTTTATTGTTATTCTTAATGATAATAAGATGTCTATTTCCAACAACGTAGGCGCTGTTGCGAAACACCTTTCTCATATGAGAATTAAACCCGCTTATATCCGCGCTAAGAGAAGAACCGAGAAGATTCTGTCCCATATTCCTCTTTTAGGAAAGCTTTTCAAAAAGATACTTAAACGCAGTAAATCAAAGCTTAAAAACCTGATTTATAAGAATACATTGTTTGATGTACTCGGTTATACCTATCTCGGACCTGTTGACGGTCACGATATGGACGAGCTCAGCAACGCTCTGCTTCTGGCAAAAAAGATAACTGAGCCTGTACTTGTTCACGTAGTAACCAAGAAGGGCAAAGGATATGAACCCGCGGAGCTGCACCCCAAGGAATTCCACGGTATCGGTAAATTTGATATCAATACAGGCGAACCTCTCTCGAGTCAGCAGGGTTTCTCTGCTGTGTTTGCCGAGGAGCTTTGCGGTATGGCTAAGGAAGACAAAAAGATTGTCGCAATCACAGCGGCAATGACGCTCGGTACAGGCTTGTCGGAGTTCTCCAAAAAGTTTAAAAATAGATTTTTTGACGTGGGAATCGCCGAGGAACACGCGATTACATTTGCCTGCGGGCTTGCTACAAAAGGTATTATTCCGTTCTTTGCCGTGTATTCCACATTTTTACAACGCGGATTTGATCAACTCATTCACGACGCGGCAATTCAAAACCTTCATATTATTCTCGCTGTTGACCGTGCGGGTATTGTGGGAGATGATGGAGAAACTCATCAGGGAACTTTTGATGTAAGTATGCTTAACACTATCCCGAATACTACCATTTTTTCACCCTGCTATTTTAACGAGCTTAAACATTCGCTCAACGCCGCGGCGTATATGTGCAAGGGCTTGGTGTCAGTAAGATATCCTCGCGGCGGAGAGCTCTATATTCCAGAAGATTACACTAATCAGAGTATTGATTTTGACCTTTACGGCGATGAAAACGCGGGAATTACTCTCGTTACATACGGTCGTTTATTCTCCTTTGCCTGCAAAGCTAAGGAGGCGCTTGCCGAAGATGGAATTAATATAAACATTCTTAAACTTTGCAGAATTAAACCCATAGATCCAAAAGCTGTTGAGCTAGCGTCTATGAGCAAAAGAATATTCTTCTTTGAGGAAAGCCTTGTAGCGGGAGGAATCGGCGAGTCCTTTGCCTATGAGCTCAAAAAGACGGGTAAAACATTCTTTTATAAGATTCACGGTATTAAAGACCAATTTGTTCGTCACGAAACAGTGCTTGAAGCTTTGAGTGAGTTGGAGTTGGACGATAAGGGAATGGCAAAAATTATTAAGGAAAACATATGAAAAAAAGATTAGATATCCTTGTAACAGAGCATGGTATAACCGAAAGCCGTGAAAAGGCTAAAGCCGTCATAATGGCGGGCGAAATATATGTTAATAATCAAAAAGCCGATAAGGCGGGACAGTCGTATGAGGAAAACGTTAACATTGAATTTCGCGGTAAAAAATTGAAATATGTCAGTCGAGGCGGTCTTAAGCTCGAAAAAGCCATTGTGCAATTTGATATTGAATTAAGCGGCAAGACGACTATGGACATAGGAGCCTCTACGGGCGGATTTACCGATTGTATGCTTCAAAACGGGGCTGAAAAGGTATATTCCATCGATGTAGGTTACGGTCAGCTTGCGTGGAAATTGCGCAATGACAGCCGTGTAATCAACCTGGAACGCACCAATATGCGTAACGTCACAGAAGAAAAAGTGCCGGATAGAATTGATTTCTTCTCAATTGACGTCAGTTTTATTTCACTAAAACTCCTTTTGCCTGTAGCATATAAGCTTTTAGCTGAAAATGCCGAGGCCGTGTGCCTGATTAAACCTCAGTTTGAGGCAGGCAGAGATAAAGTCGGAAAAAAGGGCGTCGTCAGAGACTCCGCTGTACATATTGAAGTCGTTGAGGGTATTTATAATTTTTGTCTTGATAACGGCTTCAGCGTTTTAGGACTTGACTTTTCACCTATAAAGGGACCTGAGGGTAATATTGAATATCTTATCTATTTAAAAAAGTCTGATAATCCTCAGTCATTTATTAATTTTACTCCTGAAGAGCTGGTAAAAAAATCACATTTGGAACTGGACAGATAATAATGAAAATCGCTTTAATTGTAAATAAAGATAAGGAAAAAGCTGTATTCCTCGCCTCTAAAATTTCAAAATTACTTACTGAATGCGGCGCGGAAATAATAGTTAATAAAGTGCATGACGAGCTTTTTAAGGAATGTGACGCGGCGATTACCGTCGGCGGTGACGGCACAATTATTCACTCAGCCAAGCACGCCGCAAAGTATTCCAAACCTATGATTGGCGTTAACGTCGGAAGACTGGGCTTTGCCGCTGAAGTCGAGCCCGATAATATTTCCGACTTAAAGCGTATTTTGGATAAAGACTATAAAATTCAAAACCGTATGCTGCTTGACGTAACAGTTAAACACATCAACGGTGAAGTTGAAAACTATCTTGCCGTCAATGACGCTACACTATCACGCGGTCAGCTGTCACGTATAATTGATATTTTTGTATCTCTTGATAATTCCCCGATTTCCACATATATGGCGGACGGAATTCTCTTTTCTACTCCTACGGGTTCTACAGCTTATTCTTTATCGGCGGGCGGACCTGTAATTTATCCCGAAATGGATTGTATCCTGCTTACGCCTATATGTCCTCATTCTTTGATTTCACGTTCCGTCGTTTTTGACGGGAACGCTGTTTTGACAGCCAAGGTAAAAATCAACGATAATTCTCCCGCGCTGCTTTCTATTGACGGTGAGCAAAACATCAATATCCGTCCCGATGATTTGATAACAATTAAAAAATCCGATAAGAGTTTAAAACTCATTACACTTTATGACCGTAATTTTTATCAGCGTCTTAACGAAAAACTAAAGGAGAGAAAATCCTGATGAAAACCCGCAGACAAGCTACTATTCTTGAATTAATAAATGATTATTCCATAGAAACCCAGGAGGAGCTACTTACCCGATTAAAGGAAAAGGGCTATAACGTTACTCAGGCGACAGTATCGCGAGATATAAAGGAGCTCAGACTCTTAAAGACTCTGTCAAGTGACGGAAAATACAGATATACTTCCTATAAAAAAAGCTCTGTTGATAAAAACAGCAGTATAAGCGGTTTTATAAACAGCTCCGTTATTTCTGTTAAAGCCGCTCAGAATATGGTTGTTATAAAGACTTTAGCCGGTATGGCAAACGCGATTTGCGCTTCAATCGACTCCTATGATTATAAAGGTATTGTTGGTACAATCGCTGGTGACGACACTATTTTCATAGTTTGTTCAGACAGCGAACAGGCTGATGAATTTGTATTTGAAATACATAAATATTTGTAAGGAAAACTATGCTTAATTCACTATATATTGAAAATATTGCTGTAATCGAAAAGACGGATATAGAGCTTTACCCGGGGCTTAATATTCTCACAGGTGAGACAGGAGCGGGTAAAAGTATTGTTATTGACGCTATCAACGCGGTTATGGGACATCGTACCAGTAAGGAGATTATCCGTAACGGCGCTGATAACGCCACTGTTTTTGCGACCTTCAGCGATATAAATGATATTGTAAAAAATAAATTATCGGAAAGCGGCTACACTCTCGAGGACGACGAGCTTGTTATCAGCCGAACACTTTCGCAGACGGGCAAGAATACCTGCCGTATTAACGGCAAACCTGCGAATGTTTCTCTACTGCGTGAACTTGGATTGAATCTTATAAACATTCACGGACAACACGAGAGCTATGAGCTTTTTTCTCCTGATACACACATTACATATATCGATAATTTAGCTGATAATTGCGCGCTGCTTTCCGAATATAAAGCTAAATATATTGAATACAAAAGGCTCTCCGAAGAATATGATGCGTTTATTAAAAGCGAGGAAAACAGAGAACAGAGAATAGATTTGCTATCCTATCAGGTTAACGAGCTTGAACAAGCCGGTATCTCAGTAGGTGAGAGCGAGGCGCTTAGTGACGAGAGACGCGTGCTTATGAACGCCGAAAAGATTACCTCAGCTTTACACAAAGCGAAGGAACATCTTGACGGCAACACCGGCGCGGGTGCTGTGGATATTCTCGATGACGCTGTAACTTCACTTCAAAAAGCCAGTGATTTAAATCCTGAGTTTGAAGTGATATTCAACAGACTGAATGATTTATACTATGAGGTTCAGGATGTCGGCAATGATATTGCTCAGGCAATCGATGAAAGCGAAGAGAATCCGTATAGACTCGAAGAAATAGAGGAGAGGCTTGACCTTTTAAACAAGCTTTCCCGAAAATATGGAAAAACCGAGGAAGATATGCTCGCTTTTCTCGACAACGCCGTAACGGAGCTTGAAAAATTGCAAAAGTTTGACGAAAATGCAAGCGAATTAAAGCAAAAGTGTATTGAAGCTAAAGCTGAAGCTCAGGCTGCCGCGGATAAACTTACAAAGAGCAGGACTGATACGGCTAGGGATTTTGAAGCCAGAGTAAAGACCGAGATGAATTTCCTTGATATGCCGGGCGTTGAGCTTGTAGTTTCACAGAAAAAAACCGAGCTCAAGGATAACGGACAGGACCGGATCGAATTGCTCATCTCAGCGAACCCCGGTGAATCACCGAAACCCGTTGCTAAAATTGCCTCGGGCGGAGAGCTCTCCCGTATGATGCTTGCAATTAAAACTGTTCTTGCGTCAACAGATGTGATAGATACGCTTATTTTTGATGAAGTTGACACGGGAGTTTCGGGCTCCGCGGCTCAGAAGGTCGGGCTTAAGCTTAAAGAGGTTTCTAAGTCCCGCCAGGTTATCTGTGTAACACATCAGGCTCAGATAGCTGCGCTAGCTGACAGTCATTTTCTTATTGAAAAGAATGTGCGCGATTCAAGAACGTTTACCGAGATTAAGCTGCTCGATACAAGCGGACGTCTCAGTGAGCTTGCCCGAATTCTTGACGGTGTCACCGTTACTGATACGGCATTGGCTCACGCTCAAAAACTTATGGATTATAATAAATAGGATTGAAATAAATGAAACAATGGTCAGTTGAAAAACTGAATAAGGATAACGCCAAATATCTTGGGGAACAATACGGTTTATCTCCTATAGTGTCAGCTTTGCTCGATATCAGAGGTATCACTTCTGAGCATGATGTACAGAATTTCCTGTATGAAAATAGCTCGATAGATAACCCGTTTGAGCTCAAGGATATGGATAGGGCTGTTGAACGTATTTTAACGGCTGTCGAAAACGGTGAAAAAATCTGCGTCTACGGAGATTTTGACGCTGACGGAGTTACCGCTACGGCTCTTTTATACTCCTATCTTGAAACACTTGGTTCAAATGTTATGTATTATATACCCGACCGCGAGAGTGAGGGGTATGGTATTCATAAAAGCGCGATAGATGTCTTGAACTCTGAAGAAGTAGAATTAATTATCTCAGTTGATACGGGCATTTCTGCTGTTGAGGAGATAGAATACGCCCAAAAGCTCGGTATTGATACAGTTGTAACTGACCATCATGTTCTCGGCGACTCAAGCTTACCCGACGCTTGCGCTGTTGTTAATCCTCATCGTGCTGATTGCGGCAGCAGATTCAAGCAAATCTCAGGCGTGGGTGTAGCTTTCAAGCTGGTCTGCGCTATCGAGGGAGAATATGCCGACATAGATATGCTGCTTGATAATTATTCAGACCTTGTTTGTATCGGTACAATTGGCGACATTGTGCCTCTTGTTGACGAGAACCGTGTTTTTGTTAAACGCGGTCTTGATATTATCAACAACGCTGACCGCCCGGGAATACGCGCTCTGATTGAGGTTTCGGGACTTAAGGATAAAGAGGTTACCTCAGGCAGCGTTAGTTTCACATTGGTACCCAGAATTAATGCTGTCGGACGCCTCGGGCTTTCAAAGGACAGTGTCGCTTTGCTGTTGACCGAGGATTATGAAGAAGCTTTAGAGATTGCTCAAAAATTGTCAGATGACAATTCTCAGCGACAAAAAATAGAAAAGGATATTTTATATCAGATTAACAAAACCGTAGGCAAGAATCCTTCGCTTGTTCAGGACAGAGTAATTGTAATTGACGGCGAAGGCTGGAAAAAAGGCGTAGTTGGAATAGTAAGCTCCAGAATAAAGGAGATATACGGAAAGCCTTGTATAATAATCTCACGCGATGGAAATGAAGCTAACGGTTCAGGCAGGTCTGTTGAAGGGTTTGACCTTTGGTCTGCCGTTAACTCATGTTCTGATATTCTCACGCATTTCGGCGGTCATACTATGGCGTGCGGATTAGGACTCGAAAGTGAAAATATAGATGTTTTCCGCAGGCGTGTAAACGAATACGCGGCAAATCTTGATTCTATGCCTTATAACAAGCTTAAGATAGACTGCAAGCTAAATCCGCAATATGTTGATTTAGACGTAGCGCGTGACCTCAGTGCGCTTGCGCCGTTCGGAGCGGGTAACCAGACTCCTGTTTTTCAGTTAAGCAACCTCAGTATTTCTTCAATTACTCCTATAAAAAACGACTCTCACTTAAGAATATCATTTTTTGTTAAGGGTAAATATATCAACGCGATAAAATTTAAATGTTCTTCCGGGGAGTTTCCTTACAAAATCGGTGATGTTGTTGATGTTGCCGTTACACTTGACACTAATGAATATAACGGCAGCCAAAACCTTTCAATCATAATCAAGGATATTAAATTCTCGGATTTGGATTATACCGAATATATAAACAGCAACAGGATTTTTGAAAGCTTTTGCAGAGGAGAATTTGTTTCTGATAATGACTTGAATACAATCATTCCCAACCGCGGTGACTTTGCGATTGTATACAGAGCGTTAAAAAGCCTTGCTAATTCCGATAATATTTCTTTGGATGTTTTTACTCACAATCTTAAGGGTAATGTTACATACGGAAAAGTAAGAGTAATACTCGAGGCTATGAACGATTTAGGACTTATAGCTTTTTATGAGGACACTAAAAAATGTTCGCTTAAACTGTTAAACGTAAATACCAAGGTGAACCTTGACGACGCGGAAATAATCAAGAGCTTAAAGGAGGTGTATCGGAATGAGTAAATATGATGAAGTCGTTCACTATCAGGATTTTGATGAATTGATGGAAATCATCAAAAAGAGCAATAATAACTATGACCTCAAAAAAATCCAGAAGGCATATAATATAGCCGAAAAAGCTCACGGTGACCAGCGCCGTATTTCCGGTATACCTTTTATCCTTCATCCAACCTCGGTAGCTTGTATTATAGCCGGGTGGGGAATGGATACCGACTCTATTCTTGCCGCGATTTTGCACGATGTTGTAGAGGATACCGACTACACAACCGACTTTGTGCGTAAAGAGTTCAGCAAAGATGTCGCTAATATAGTTGACGGCGTTACTAAAATTTCTAAGATTAAGCTATACAGCCGTGAAGAGCAACAGGCGGAAAACGTCAGGAAAATGCTTATAGCTATGTCTAACGATATCCGCGTAATTATTGTTAAGCTCGCCGACCGCCTGCATAATATGCGTACAATCGAGTGTATGCCCGAGCAAAAACGTCGTGACAAATCCCGTGAAAATATGGAGGTTTTCGCTCCCATAGCTCATCGCCTAGGTATGACAGCG
Organism: Ruminococcus sp.; assembly: GCA_017458845.1. Taxonomy (GTDB): domain Bacteria; phylum Bacillota; class Clostridia; order Oscillospirales; family Acutalibacteraceae; genus Ruminococcoides. The sequence goes on along the minus strand of JAFSZY010000014.1, from coordinate 175,298 downwards.
GTCAAAGAGGAGCTCGAGGACTTATCGCTGAGATATCTTGACCCTGTCGCTTACAACGAAATAGAGCAGACTTTGTTGCTTAAAGAGGGCGAAAGAGACAAGTTTATTGAGCGAAAAAAGAAGGAGATCGTCAAAGCCTCAAAGATGAACCATAACAAGATTTCTGTGTATGGAAGAGTAAAGAGCATAAACAGCATTTATCGAAAGACTTACCTGAGAAACAAAACCATTGACCAGATTTATGATTTCTTCGCTTTGAGAATAATTGTTGATGAAATCAAGGACTGCTATAATATCCTCGGTGTAATTCACGATTTGTACACCCCTATTCCAAACAGGTTCAAGGATTATATCTCTACTCCAAAGCCTAATATGTATCAATCTCTGCATACTACGGTAATTGATAACGAGGGTATTCCGTTTGAAGTGCAAATCAGAACGTGGGAAATGCACAATACCGCCGAGAACGGAATTGCCGCGCACTGGAAGTATAAGCTCGGTTTTACTAAAATTCTTAATAACAAAAAGGCGCGCGAGCTTGACGAGAATATCAACAGAATCAAAGACGTTCTCGCGGCTCAGATTGATACTGACGATAATACCGATATTATCAGAAATATCAGAAATGACTTCGCTCAGCGTGAAGTATATGTTTTCTCTCCTAAAGGCGATGTATTTAATCTTCCCGAAGGCGGTACAGTTATTGACTTAGCGTACCTTATTCATACCGAAGTCGGCAACCATATGGTTGGCGCTAAGGTAGACAAGCGTATTGTTCCGATAGATTATAAGCTAAACACGGGTGAAATCTGTGAAATCCTGACTCAGAAGGACAGCCACCCCAGGCGTGATTGGATAGAGATTTGTAAAACATCTTCCGCTCGCTCAAAAATAAGACAGTGGTTTAAACGTGAAAAGCGCGACGAGAATATCATCGAAGGCAAAACTATGCTTGAGCGCGAGCTAAAGCACAGCAATATTGTACTTGATGACAAACAGCTTGAAGAATTGCTCAAGTTTATGCTTAAGAAAAACAAGTTCAATACCGTAGAGGATTTGTATGCGTCAATAGGTTACGGCGGAATTCAGCTTTGGAAAGTTATGCCGCGTATCCGTGAGGAGTACAATACCAAGTTCAAGGATGAGGACGAAGCTCCCGCGACCGCGGCAAATAAACCTCAGCACAGAAAGAGCAGTATTAAGTCGGGTGTTGTTGTCGAGGGGATGGAAGATTGCCTTATTAAATTCTCACATTGCTGTAATCCGCTTCCCGGTGATGAAATAATCGGATATATCACAAGAGGATTCGGCGTGTCTATCCACAAACGCAATTGTCCCAATATTCCTGTCGATATTTCAAATGCGGAAGAGCCCGAGCGTTATGTAAACGTGCGCTGGGAGGACGAGGTTCAAGACAGCTTCCATTCTACGCTTGAAATTATCTGTGTAGACAGAACTGGTCTGCTTGCGGACGTCACAATCGCATTGTCATCAATGAGAATTTTTATTCACACGCTCAACTCGCGCCAGATAAACAACGGTCAGGCTGTTGTTACCGCGACAATTGAAGTACAGAACCGCGAGCACCTCGATACTGTGATAAAACGCCTTGAGGCTATCAGGGACGTAATTTCAATAAGAAGATTTTAGTGAGGAATATATGAGAGTAGTTTTACAGCTTGTAAATAACTGTACTGTAGATATTAACAACAAGACTGCCGCGTCTATTGAAAAAGGCTTTTTACTGTTGCTTGGAGTAAAAAACGGTGACACAGAAGCCGAAGTCTTAAAGCTTGTCAAAAAGATTTCCGGTCTCAGGATTTTTACTGATGATAACGATAAGATGAACCTGTCTTTGAGCGACGTTGGCGGTACTGTGATTGTTGTTTCTAACTTCACCTTATACGCCGACTGTTCGCACGGCAGACGTCCGAGCTTCATAAACGCAGCGCGTCCCGATGTTTCTGAACCTTTATATGAGTTTTTCTGTGACGAAATGCGAAAAAACGGAGTTGATGTTCAGACAGGTGTATTCGGCGCTGATATGCAGGTGAACCTTTGCAATGACGGTCCCGTAACTCTGGTGCTTGATTCGGAGGACTTGAAATGATTGATATCAAATGCGTTACTGTCGGTCCTGTTATGACCAATTGTTTTCTCCTGACTGATGAAGCTACAGGTGATATGGCTGTAGTTGACCCGGGGGATAAGAGCAATGCTCTTATTAAAGAGATTAAAAATTCTTCAGGAGAATTAAAGTATGTGATTCTCACTCATGGACATTATGACCATATAGGTTACGCCAGACAGCTTGCCGAAATGTTTTCGGCAAAAATAATATGCGGAAAGAAAACAGATAAGTTTTTAAATGATAATTATCTGAATCATTCAGCGTTTCATCCCGATATTCCCGATATCGAGCCGTTCAGCGGCGATATTCTTCTCAGTGACGGAGAAACTTTTAATCTAGGCGAAACCGAGATTAAGTATTTATACACCCCCGGGCACACAATTGACTCGGGCTGTTATATATTTGATGAAAGTATTATCGCCGGGGATACGCTATTTAGAGACAGCTATGGTCGTACAGACCTGCCTACAGGTGACGACGCTCAGATGATTGAATCAATGAGAAGATTAAAAAATCTTGACGGAGATTACAATGTTTTCCCGGGACACGGATATATGACAAATCTTGACCGTGAAAGAAAGTATAATCCTTTAATGAGCAGGGTTTAATATGAATTTGTATATAAATCACGCGTTTCATTATGAGCTTGAGAATCTCACAAGACTCTTTTACCCCAACGAAAAGATAACTGTTATAAAAGATTCCAAAGCTTTTGAGGAGCCGTATATCAAAGCTCTCAGAAGCGAAAACCTTTTTGTAGAGGTAAAATGCGGAAATTTCGTTGAGAGTTCATCGGCTAACGTATCAGATGATGCGGAAGACGAGCGAATGCTATGTGAGCTCCTATACAAAATCCTCTGCAAACTGACGGAAGTTACTCCGCCGTGGGGGATGATCACAGGAGTTCGTCCTGTAAAGCTATATCGTAATCTGCTTAACTCAGGCGGTAAAGATTACGCTGACGAATATTTTAAGGAAAAGCTTTTTGTAAATGACGAAAAGCTTAAGCTTACTCAAATAACCGAAAAAATCGAAAAGAAGTTTATCGACCTATCGCGAAAAGAATCTTTCAGTTTATATATAGCTATTCCTTTTTGTCCCACATGCTGTCACTATTGTTCTTTTGTTCAAAGCTCAATAGAACGCTCCAAGCACCTTGTAGAGCCTTATGTAAAGCTTTTGTGCGAGGAAATAAAGCACACCGCGAAAATAGCGTCCGACTTAAACCTACGCCTTGAAACAGTATATATGGGTGGCGGAACGCCCACAACTCTTTCGCCCGAACAGATGGATAAGGTATTGTCAACTGTAAATAACAGCTTTGATATGTCAACGTGCCGTGAGTTCACTGTCGAAGCGGGCAGACCCGACACTATAACCTTGGATAAACTTAATTCTATTTTAGAAAATAATGTGGATAGAATTTCTATAAATCCGCAAACCTTGAATGACAGTGTTCTTGAAGCTATCGGCAGACATCATACGGCGGAGCAGACCGTTGAGGCTTTTAAGCTTGCCGGAAAAGTCGGTTTTAAAAACATTAATACTGACTTGATTGCGGGCTTGCCCAAAGATTCTGTAGACAGTTTTAAATCTACTTTGAATAGAATAATTGAGCTCAATCCTGAATGCATCACTATTCATACTTTATCTATGAAACGCAGCGCTTCACTAACTCAAAACGGTTCAACAATCAACCGTGAGGACGCTGTAAAAACTGCTGAGATGTTGTCTTATTCAAACGATAAACTTATAGCTAATGATTATTTACCGTATTATCTGTATCGCCAAAGCAGGATGGTAGGTAACCTTGAGAATACAGGCTGGTCAAAGAAAGGCTTCGAAAGCCTCTATAATATATTTGTTATGGATGAAACCCACACCATTCTAGGGTGCGGCGCGGGAGCTGTAACAAAGCTTAAACGCTTTGGAACCACATATCTTGAGCGTATATTCAACTTTAAATACGCGTATGAATACATTGACAGATTTGATGAAATCCTCAACAGGAAGAAATCCATCTGTACATTTTACGACAATTGATGATTGATATTTTAATATCATGATGATATAATTATAAAAAATTACGAAAGGAAGTTATTACTATGGCAATTTTTGACGATGTAGTAGTTAACGCAAAATACGCTGCTTCGGCAGTATCTAAAAAGGCGGGAGAGCTTTATGATTTAAGCAAGCTCCGCATTACACTCGCCAGCCTTCGTTCGGATCTCGGCAAGTTATATCAGTCATTAGGCGAGGCTGTTTTTAACGAAGCTCCCGAAGAGGAGATTGAGGCAATTAAATCTGAAATTACTGAGACTAAGCAGAATATTCTTGAAGTCGAGAAGATTTTGCTCGCTTCACGCAATACGGTTAAGTGCCCTCAGTGCGGACAAAAGCTCAACAAAAACGCAGCTTTTTGTTATACTTGCGGCGCTGAAATCCCCAAGGAGCCCAAAGCTGCTTGCGCTAAATGCGGAGCCGAATTAGTTAACGGGGCTGCTTTCTGCTATAAATGCGGAGCAAAAGCTGAGGAAAAAGCTGAAGAAAAGACCGAAGAAAAGACTGAAGAGTAATACAGGTGATTTAGCTTGGCTAAAAAGTTTAACGCGATAGAAAACGCCAAAAGCGACGCGTCCGCTACATTTTTAAAGGGCGCCGCGGTGTTGACTGTCAGTATGGTTATTGTTAAAATCTTTGGATTTGTCGATAAAATACTGCTGAGCAACCTTTTCTCGTATTTCGGCGACAGCTACGCCGCTTTCGGCACAGGTTTGTACAACAACGCGTATGAAATATATATCCCTATTTTTACCGTTGCGACTGCGGGTTTTCCTATCGCTATCTCCAGATTAATTTCAGAGAGCATTTCCGAAAAGCGTTATAAAGACGTCAAACAGATTTACAAGGTAAGCATACCGTTCTTTGCTGTAATGGGAACGTTATGCTTCCTCATAATGTTTGGCGGAAGCTTTTTGTATGTTCAGACAATTAAATCTCCTTACTCCTTGTACGCTATGCTTATGTTGTCGCCCTCTATCCTTGTAGGTTGCTTTGTGTCAATTTACAGAGGTTATTTTGAGGGTCAGCGCAATATGGTTCCGACCGCTGTATCCGAGATATTCGAGGCGGGCGGAAAGCTTGTGTTCGGACTTCTTATCGCTTTCTTGGTGCTCAAGATAGGAAAGGACCAGTACGAAACTACAGGCTCCGTATTTGGGATGACTTTTGAAAACGGCGGAAGGGAAGAAGCCTACAACACCATTATGGCGTTTTCCGTCGCGGGAGCGATAGCGGGAATCGTACTCGGGAGTTTAGCTTCTCTTATTTATCTGATTATCCGTTACAAAGTCGGCGGTGACGGTATTCCTAAGGAGTATCTGGAACAGTCCATTGACGCTCGCAGTAAAAAAGAGATTTTTATTACAATCGTAAAAACAGCTATCCCGATAGGCTTAACTGCTCTGGCTATGAATATCGGAACATTCTTTGATTCTCTGATTATCCAGAATGTATTACATAGTCTGGCGCAGACCAACGGTCAGGAGATTGTTGATCAATACAAGGCTATGGGCGTTGATTTGTCTGAATCGCTAAAGCAGGATACTATTCACACCACTTTGTGGGGCTGTTACGGAGCCGCGACGCCGCTAATGCAGCTTGTTACCGCCGTTACACAGGTATTCGGCACTTCGGCTATGCCTAACGTCACCAGCGCATGGACTAAAGGCAATAAGACCGAGCTCAAAACTTCAATTGAAACTGTAATCAGGCTGACAATGATGTTCGCGCTTCCCGCGTCGTTTGGATTGGTAGCTCTTGCCAATCCCATAATGGATATTGTTTATGTCAGCAATACCCAGGCTGTTATCGGCGCTCAGGTGCTCAAGGTAATGGGCTTTGCCGCGCTGGTAATCGCTTGCGTAACACCTATATGCTCAATGCTTCAGGGGATAGGCAAAGTGAGAATTCCGCTTTATCTTTTCACTGTTGGAATTGTAATAAAGGTCGTTTCTACGTTCCTGTTTGTAAGGATTCCGTCCATAAACATTCAGGGCGGTTCCGTAGGCTCTCTTGTATCTCATTTGTTTATTTTAATCACGGCTATATATCTGCTGGTTAAACATTCAAAGGTTATGCCTGACTTTGTATCCACGGTTATAAAACCCGCGATTGCCGCTGCTTTGAGCGCTGCCGGAGCTTATTTCTGCTATATTTTTGTCTCAAAATATATGCATATGATATTGGCTACAATGGTTTCAATTTTACTTGCGGGAATTATATATATTACATTCTTGTTAATTTTAAAGACATTTACAAGAAATGAGCTTAAATTCCTGCCAAAAGGTGAAAAAATTGTAACTATACTTGAAAAATACCATCTTATAAGGTAAAATACTCAATGCTGATGGGCGATACAGAGTTTATGAGGTGATTTTCAAGTGGATTTCATAAACAAAAAATCTTACGATTTTGATGATTTAATTGAGATTATGAAATTTCTCAGAGCTCCAGACGGTTGCCCTTGGGACAGAGTGCAGACGCACGACAGTATTCGTTCTAATTTCATCGAGGAAACTTACGAGGTTATCGAGGCTATCGATAACAAAGATAATGAATTGATGAAGGAAGAGCTCGGAGACGTTCTGCTCCAGGTTGTATTTCACAGCGAGATGGCAGCAGAGGAGGACGCTTTTGACATTAACGACGTAATCAATGATGTCTGCAAAAAGCTAGTCATTCGTCATCCTCATGTTTTCGGCGATGTAAAAGCCGAGAACAGCGAAGAAGCGTTAAAAAGCTGGGATGACGTAAAAATGAAAACTAAATCACAAAAGAGCCAGAGCGAAGCTATGGACAGTGTTTCCAAAGCTCTGCCGTCCTTGATGAGAGCTGAAAAGATTCAGAAAAAAGCCGCTAAGGTCGGTTTTGATTGGGAAAGGGCGGAGGACGCTATGGAAAAGCTTCCCGAGGAGTTTTCTGAGCTGAAGCAGGCGGTTGTTCAAGGTGCCCAAGATAATATTTCAGAGGAACTCGGCGACTTACTTTTCTCGGTAGTTAATGTATCCAGATTTTTGAATGTTGACAGCGAGAAGGCTCTATATGACGCTTGTGATAAGTTTACAAATCGGTTTAAAGCCCTTGAGGCATTAGCGCAAAGCAGACATATAGATATTAAATCTGCTGATATTGATGAACTTAATTCCCTATGGGATGAAGTTAAATAAATTTTTTGGAGGAATAAAACTATGAACAAAACAGAATTAATTGCTGCAGTTGCAGACGCTACAGGTATTTCTAAGAAAGACGCCGAAAAGGCAGTATCCGCTACAGTTGATACAATTGTTGACGCTATCGCTAAGGGCGACAAGGTTCAGCTCGTTGGCTTTGGTACATTTGAGCAGCGTCAGAGAAACGCTCGCACAGGTGTAGATCCCAGAACAGGCAACAAGATTGAGATTGCCGCTTCTAAGGTTCCCGCTTTTAAAGCAGGTAAAGCTTTCAAGGACGCTGTTAACAAATAATTATATTTATTCTTTGGAGCTGTTCTTTTTGAACAGCTCTTTTACTTTAAGCAGGTGATTATATGAGACTTGACAAGTATTTAAAAGTATCGAGAATTATTAAACGCAGAACTGTCGCGAACGAAGCTTGCGACGCGGGCAGAGTTATAGTAAACGGCAAGGTCGCAAGAGCGTCATATAATGTAAATGTAGACGATATTATTGTTATCAACTTCGGTACTCGTGATTTAAAAATCAAAGTTACAAAGCTCAACGAGCACGCTACTAAAGATAACGCCGCTGAAATGTATACCACAACAACATAATATACAACATAATATACAACATAATATACAACATAATATTTTAATTTCCTCCATATAATTAAATGAATTCGGAGGGAATAATTATGATAGAAAACAGTAAGCAGCACAGCATTATACTCGATAACCGTAAGAAGCTTTGTATTACGGGAGCAGATGATGTTCTAGGATTTAATGAAGAGACTGTTAATGTAAATACATCACTCGGCAATCTCATTGTCAGAGGTTCTTCGCTTCATATAAACAAGCTTAGTCTTGAAACAGGCGAGGTCGAGATTGAGGGCGCAATTAATTCTTTACAATATACAGAGGCTAAATCATCAAAATCCCTAATGCAAAGGCTCTTTAAATAATGGAGTTTACACTCTTTGATTTAATCACTGCCTTTGGCTTTTCTCTTTTGTTTGGTTTGATATTAGCTGTTGTATATGAGCCTTTCAGAATTTTTCATAAAATAGGCTTTTCAAAACCAATTCACTATTTTATCAGTGATTTTTTCTATATGATAATTTTTGCTGTTCTGACGTATTTCTTTTGTCTTGTGCTTTTGGAAGGCAGTGTGAGATTATTTGTAATAATCGGTGAAATACTGGGCTTTACTCTGTTTTATATAATTGTTCGCCCTGTTTTGGACAGAATTTACAATCCGATTATTAAAATTTCAAAAAAATTTGCGTTTAGACTATTGAAAATAACACGAAAAGTAATGTATAATGTATACAGTATAAGTGGTAATATGTATAGATTGGTAAAAAGTAAGGTAATGAATAATGTTTGGAAGAAAGAAAAAGGTTCCCGATACCAAGTCGGAACACGGGAACATAAAAGAAGTAAAAACAAAAAAGAAAAAGCTTAACAAAAAGTTTCTTCTTTTATATATTGCGGGTTTTGTATTTTTGGTATACGCTTCTTACACAATTATCAGTCAGAGCGTTGAACTGAATTCAAGACGCGAGGAGCTGGATTCCTTAAATCATCAAATAGAGATTGTCGAAATTCAAAACGACTATCTCGAAACGGTAAAGAATTATAAAGATGATGATTTGAGCGAGTATATAGAGAATATTGCTCGCGAGGATCTTGACTATGTGAAGAACGGAGAAAGAGTATTTGTTAATATCTCCGGAGATTAATAATGGGTAACGAAAACATTTTAGAAGTTAATTCAATTGTAGAAGGTAAGGTTTCGGGGATTACAAAGTTCGGAGCTTTTATTGAGATGCAAAACGGACAAACAGGTCTTGTCCACATTTCCGAGGTTTCTCATACATATATAAATGATATCAACGATATACTTAAAATCGGCGATGAAGTAAAGGTTAAAGTAATTTCCGTTGAGAACGGTAAGGTGTCGCTTTCGATTAAACAGGCACAGCCTAAACCCGAGCGCAAGTCCAAACCAAAGCCAAAAAGACAGCCTTATATTTCCGCTGAACCCGTTACAAGTCCCGGAGATTATGAATGGCAGAACGAGCTCAAAACAGGACCGTCATCCTTTGAGGATATGATGTCTTCATTCAAAAGGAGAAGTGAGGACAAGTTCTCTGATTTAAAACGTTCTTCTGGTGAATCCCGCGGTTACAGCCGCCGGGGTCACGGTTCCAAAAAGTAAATTAATCAGCTGTCGCTTTCGCGGCAGCTTTTATTAAATAAGATAGTATTACTGGAGTATTGTATGAATGAATTTAGATTTGCCGCTCCGTGTCTTTTCGGACTCGAGGGTTTATGCGCCAATGAGTTGAAATTCAACGGATTTAATAACGTTACCGCTGAGAACGGCAGGGTATTGTTTACGGGCGATTTCAATGATTTAGCCGCGGCTAATATATTGTCTCGTTACGCCGAGAGAATAATGATACTGCTTGATGAGTTTGAGGCAAAAAGCTTCGATGAGCTATTTGAAGGAATCAAAAGTATAGAATGGGAAAAATGGATAAATAAAACAGACGCTTTTCCCGTTCAGGGAAGCTGCCTTGATTCTCAGCTCCAGTCTGTTTCCGATTGCCAGAAAATAATCAAAAAAGCTGTTGTAGAGCGTTTGTCAGAAAAATACGGAATAAAGTGGTTTGAGGAAAGCGGATCGCTACATCAAATCAAATTCTTGCTGATAAAAAACAAAGTAAGCGTTATGCTCGATACTTCGGGCGACGGACTGTATAAGAGAGGGTATAGGTCGAACGCTAACGACGCTCCGATTAAAGAAACCCTTGCTGCCGCTTTAGCTGAATTAGCGCGCGTGCGTCCTAATCACTTTGTCGTGGACCCGATGTGCGGCAGCGGTACGCTTCTCATTGAATCCGCTATGAAAGCTTTAAAAATCGCCCCGGGGCTAAACAGAAGCTTTGCTGCGGAAAAATGGTCGCAAATTCCTGAGATTATTTGGAAAGAGGAAAGAGAGAAAGCCTCTGCCTTAATAAACCGCGATTGTACTTTTAAAGCGATTGGTTATGATATTGATAACGATGTCTTGGAAGTCGCGAAGAACAACGCTGAAATTGCCGGTGTTGCCGACAGAATCAGCTTTAAGCATAGGGATATTAAAGATTTCACCTTTGATAATGAATATGAGACTGTAATTGTCAACCCGCCCTACGGCGAAAGACTTCTTGACATTGATGAAGCTGAAAAACTGTATAAGATAATGGGTGAAAAATTTATCAGAGATAAGGGCAAGTCTTATACAATAATTTGTCCCGACGACGATTTTGAGAAAGTTTTCGGCAGAAGGGCGGATAAACGGCGCAAGTTATACAACGGTATGCTTAATTGTCAGGTTTATATGTATTTTAAGCAATAATTTTTTATAATTCTATTGTATTTATTGTCGAATTGTATTATAATTATACCGTTATAAAGTTTTCCTAAGGAGGGCTATATTATGAGCAAAAAGAAGATTGCGGTTTTAACAAGCGGAGGCGACGCTCCTGGAATGAACGCTGCTGTACGCGCTGTCGTACGTTCCGCTATTTCCAAAGGAATGGACATCTACGGCGTATACAGAGGATATAACGGCCTTTTGAACGGCGATGTGGAGCAAATGAATCTTCGTTCGGTTTCCGATATTATCGGCAACGGCGGAACTATGCTTTACACTGCCCGCAGCGAAGAGTTCAAAACTCTTGAAGGTCAGAAGAAAGCAGCCAAGCATTGTCAGGACCTTGGTATTTCGGGCGTTGTTGTAATCGGCGGCGACGGTTCATTCGCCGGCGCCAGAGCTCTTACAAACGCGGGCGTCAACTGTATAGGCGTTCCGGGTACTATCGATAATGATATCGCTTGCTCCGAGTATACTATCGGCTTTGATACAGCTATGAATACCGCTATACAGATGATAGATAAAATCCGTGACACAGCGCAGTCTCATGACCGCTGTTCTATTGTAGAAGTCATGGGCAGACGATGCGGTGATATCGCATTACAGGTTGGTATAGCCTGCGGAGCTACAGCTATCCTTGTTCCCGAGGAAAAGTATAATATTGAAATAGACGTGATCGAGCGTATTCTCGATACACAAAAGACAGGCAAACAGCACTTTATCATTATCGTTGCCGAGGGCGTAGGCGGTGTTGTTGATATGGCGAAGTATATTGAACAACGCTTGGGTATCGAGACCAGAGCTACAATCCTCGGACATGTTCAGCGCGGCGGTTCTCCGACGCTTCGTGACCGTGTTGTCGCTTCTATGATGGGACACAGAGCCGTTGAGCTTCTTGATGAGGGCAAGGGCAATCGAGTTGTAGCTATGAATAAAGGTGAAATCGTTGATTACGATATTACCGAAGCGCTCGAAATGCCGCGAAAGTTTAACAAGGACTTATATAAAATAGCAAAGACGATATCAATTTAATAATATATAAAAAGGATTAAGTCAAGCTTAATCCTTTATTATTAGAGCAGGTATAATATGGATAATTATTTATATTTTGGAACAACTTTTGAAAAATTTGATATTCTTGACTTTACGGATGATTTTTTAGCGGGCGTAAGGGCTAATTTCTTTAACAGCAGTTTAGAGACTCAATCCGACCGCTGTGTGCAGTATATTGGCGAAAACAAGTATTTCTTTATGTACACTATATCTAACGGTTCTCCGCTTAGCTGGAAGTCTATGAAGAATGACGAGCTATATCAGAACGCTGAGGTTGTAAATTCCGACTCCTACAGAGTAAATACATATAATAAAAACGGAAAAATCTTTAAGCGAGAATACTTCAATTATGAGCATATCTGGCTCAAGTCGGAGTATCTCTCTACAGCGGGCGATTATCCCGAATATGTGTTGTATCCTTCCTTTATAGACGATAAGCCTGTTATTGTAAAGATTCACAACGCATATGAATCTAATGTGAAATCCTACCTTTATCCCAAAACAGAAATGCCTGATAACGGCGATTATTCTCTGCTCGCTTTCTCGGACAAGGGGTTTATATATTTTAATTCTGTTCCAAACGATAAATTCATCACCAAAACTCTTATTCATGATTCCTCGGTTAGTAATTTGGGCGGGTTTGACTTTGACCCCGTTGATTTTAACCTGAACCGAAACCTCAACAAAACCTTTGATATCAATAAAGCTGAGTATTTAACTGAGGAGAACGGTAATCCCGTTCACATAGATACAAACGCTCCGTTTAACGAAGTCAAAAACGAGTTTGATGAAAAGTCTGACGACGTAGATGTCAAAGTTTATGATGAAGAAATCGAAGAACCTGATACTACTATTGAAAGTTCGGGCGAAACCTATCGTTACTATGGTCAGCTCAATGACGCTCATATGCGCGACGGCTACGGCAGAACTGTTACCGGCGAGGGCATAACAGCGTATGAAGGCGGATATAAGAACGATAAGCGTGACGGTTTCGGCGCTTTCTATTTTAAAGACGGCAGGATTAACTATGTAGGCAATTGGGTTAAGAACTCTCGAAACGGCTTTGGCGTTGGTTTCAGAGGCTCTGACGGCTCCGCTCATATCGGTAAATGGGATAATAATCAGCCCGACGGAATAGGAGCCCGCTTTGATAAAGACGGCAAATTCATTTTCCTTGGAAACTATTTATACGGCAAAAAGCAGGGGAAAGGTATTTCTCTTGATGACGACGGTTCTTTCATAGTATCTGTATTCAAGGATGATAAGGTGATTTCATCATATAAGATTGATGATTTGTTAAATAATGCCAAAGATGAATAAAATCATTATAAATTCAAATAATATTACCGTTCCAATGGGACGGTAATTTATTATATTTAAGGTGATTTTATGAAAAAGATAATAGCTATTATTATGACAGCGTTAATCGCGTTGTTTTCATTTGCTGGCTGCGGCAACGTAGGAGATGCCGCCAAGGAAGCCGAAGGGCTTGTTACAGACGCATCCGAAAGTATATCCGAAGCCGCAAGCGATATGATGGATAACAGCGACGGCGATATCACGAATGAAACTAATGACAACGGAAATGTCAGCCAAGATTAAAAACGTCTCATTACGAGACGTTTTTTTATACCACTTTTTCTAAATCGTTTTTTAGTTTCTTAATTATTTTCTTCTCCAGTCTGGAAATATACGACTGAGATATTCCAAGACAATCGGCTACTTCCTTTTGGGTATGTTCTTTTTGACCGTTAAGTCCAAAACGCAGCTCCATTATTGCGCTTTCACGTTTGTTTAACCTTGAGACAGCCTGATGCAGCTGACTGCATTCTAACTCTGTTTCAATATTCCTGTTAATAATATCGGGGTCTGAGCCAAGAACATCGCACAATAACAGCTCGTTGCCGTCCCAATCGGTGTTCAGAGGTTCATCGATACTTACTTCATTTTTCAGCTGACTGCTTTTTCTCAGGAACATAAGTATTTCATTTTCTATACATCTTGACGCGTATGTAGCGAGTTTTATGTTTTTGTCCGGATTAAATGTGTTTACAGCTTTAATTAACCCGATTGTCCCAATTGAAATTAAATCCTCAATATTTGCGCCCGCGCTTTCAAATCTTTTAGCTATATATACAACAAGCCTGAGGTTGTGTACAATAAGTATTTCTTTTCCGCTTTCATCACCCGAACGTATTGATTCAATAACAGCATTTTCACGTTCTTTGCTTAAAGGCGGAGGCAAAGTTTCACTTCCGTTAATATAATAAATCTCGTTATCGGTGATTAAAAATCTTGATATTAATATTTTAAAAAGTTTCATAGTTATTCTCCTATACTTTCAGGCAAAAGCCCTTTTATCTCGTTGTTGAACTTTCCTTCGTACATTCCTATATATATTTCTTCATTAATTGTTTTTCTGTCAATTATCACATTTTCTGCTTTAAATCCGTATATTATTCCTTCTCCGCCCAGACTTTTAAACGGTATTACTCTTAAATTTTTTTCGTTAACGCTTTCATTGAATACGCTTTTTTCTACAATAATTACACTACTGCCTGAAAACGGCTCCTTTGCGTTCAATCCGCTGTCAACTTTGCATTTGATTATGAATGCTGAATTATTTAGTTTTATTTCAACATCTTTTACCAGATTTGTTTTGGCGTGGTTTTTAAAAAGCTTTTTATACAAAAACAGAATAATATAAACAACAAGGGTAAGAATAATAAGCAAGAGAGGAGATATATCAAAATATACGCTGTCGTTTATTATTAACATTCCGTTTGGCTTTAGCGCAATGTAAAAGCATATTATCGCTCCGTTTACAAGAAAAGTGATTACAATAAGTGTTGAGGATGATTTTATAAACAGCTTTTTGTCTTTGAAACCGAACGCAATAAGTATCAATAATAAAGCAGACAAAATTTTGAGTAAAACACTTATGATAAAGTTCAAATTAATAAGTGATAATACGCTCATTATTCCGCCTGCCAGACTTCCCAAAACTAGTCTGTAATACTTGGTTTTTATCCTTAAAATATACTTGACCGCGCAGAGCAATAAAAAGTCCTCAAATATATTTGTGAATATCATCACGTCTACATACACTGTTTTCAAATTATCCACCGTGTTTATTATCTCATTTATAGGTTGAATACTCTGTCAAAATAGGGGAGTGCAAAATGTTCTTTAATGTAATTTCGGGAGTTTTTATAGGTGTCTTTATCGGAGTGGGCACAATGGCAATGATAAATTATCACAATTGAGGTAAGTATGAATAAAAAAGACAAGACATCAAACAAAAACGCGGAACACAAAGAGCATTCCGCGATAGATATTATCAATGATTTGGCAGATAAAGCGTTGAAATTTACAAGTGAAAAGGTAGAGCAAATAGAAAATAAACTCCAATAAGTAAAAATCGGCTTGTTATCAAGCCGATTTTTTACATTTCAAGATTTCTTTTGCCTACAAATACCAGCGCCAGCATACCCGAACCCACATGAGTTCCTATAACAGGACCAATATCGAATATCTTAACGTCCTTAACCAGTCCCTTTATCTGTTTTCTGAGTTGTTTTGCGCCCTCAATATTATCTGCATGAGCAACAAACACAGTCTGCTGTTTGTAGAAAGCGCCGTCGCGCTTCATTTTGTTTATGAGCAGCTGGTTAATGCCGTTTGCGCCTCTGATTTTTCCTACGTTAACAAGCTTTCCTTCATTATCAACGCTGAGAACAGGTTTGATTTGAAGCGCTTTGGCAAATGTAGCTGTAACGGATGAGATTCTTCCTCCGCGTTTGAGCTGGTCGATATCGTCAACTACAAACCAGTGGCATATTTTCAGCTTAAGTCTTTCGGCATATTCGGCTAAATCTTCGAATCTCGGTTTATCGTCCTTGTACTTTTTGCCGAGATAATACATAAGAGCGCCTTGACCCGCGCTCGCGCAAGCGGAGTCAACTATGATTATTTTCCTATCGGGATATTTTTCAAGTAATTCTCTTGCGGCTATTTTACTGGTGTTGTATGTACCGCTTAGAGCTGATGAAAAAGCAATATAAAGGATATCCTTGCCTTCTTTAAGATATGGCTCAAAATACTCAGCGTAACTGTCAAACGCAATCTGAGTTGTCTGAGACTGGACACCTGCATTGAGCTTGGTATAAAACTCATCAAGACTCATTTCTCTCGCGTCTAAAAAATGATTGTATGCCTGTTCCTGCATAAGAAAAACCATAGGAAGGATTTTAATATCAAACTCCTCCGCTGTTTCGTTGGGCAGATCACAGGTTGAGTCGGTAAAAAGAACATATTCGCCGTAATTACTCATATTAACCTCCTGGTAATATATATAATGTATATTACATATAAATTATAATAAATACGCTATTAATTGTCAATAAAAAGGTAGTGATATTTTATGAATTGCAGTCTTTCCCAACTAAGGAACAAAGAGGTAATAAACAGCCGCAACGGATGCAGGATAGGATATGTTGACGATTTGGAGGTGAATACCAAAAGCGCGAGGGTATGCGCTCTTATCATTTACGGCAGGCTTAAGCTATGGGGCTTGCTTGGCAGAAAGGATGATTGCGTTATCCCTTGGGATCAGATTGAGCTGATCGGGGAGGATACAATACTTGTAGGTTCAGAGGGAGAATTTCGCCGTCCTGGCGGTAAAAAACGCCGTTTTTTTAATAAATTTTAAAAAAAATACCATTTCTGCCTTGTTCAAAAAATTTTTATACAAGGGTAGTTCTTTTTGTTTATTGTGTATAAGTTTATATTCCTTTTAAAGAAATAAAATTACAGAATGTTACCGTTGTAACCGAATTTAACCGCTCAAACCCGCATTCCGACTTGATTTTTTAAAAAAAGTGTGTTTTAATAGCGCCAATGAAAATTGTGTGAACCAATCAAATACACTTGCTTACTAAAGACTGCGTATTGATTTAGAGCGTACTCGATAGGAGGAAAAGATTTTGAGAAGTTCAAATTATAAGCATTTAAAAACAAATGATTCAAAAGCAAAACACGCGCAACCTGTCAACAAGGTAAAGAAGATTTCAAAAATCGGTTCAATTATAATAACATCTTTTATTGTTATGTCAGCTATCGTTATTCCGAGCATAAGCCTTGTACAGAACGTTGCCGCGGTATCAGGTGAACAGAAGTCCACCGTTAATGTAGGCGACTCGGATGTTCTTGACAACGCTATCGTTGCCGATACTGAGCCCGAAACAACAAAGGCTACAGAGTCCGTGACCAAAAAAGAAACCGAACCTCAAACAGAAGCTCCCACTGAGCCTGTTACAGAGCAGGAGACAGAGGCTGTTGTTGAGGAAACAGAACCTCAGCAGGAAAGCAGTGCTTCAGGTACTCACATTGAGCTCAGCGATTACGACAGAACTCTTCTTGAGGGACTTGTAATGGGTGAGGCAGGCGGATTAGGTTATGAGGGCTGTGCTCTTGTAGCTCAGGCTATCCACGATAGTATGGTTGAGTCCGGTACAACTTCTGTTGAAAGTATTGCGTCGATGTATCAATACGACGCTTCAATGTACAACACACCTTCATCTGCCGCTAAACAGGCTGTATCATTTATTTTTGACAGCGACGGACGCGCAGTTGATCACAGAATCCTTTATTTCTACGCTTCGGATATGGTATCCAGCGATTGGCACGAAAGCCAGGTTTTTGTAACATCCTGCGGAAATATCAGATTCTTTGACAAAGCTTAATTAAAATCGCTCCCGAAAGGGAGCTTTTTATTTACCGTTTTTTGAAAAAAGCTTGATTTTTCCTGAATTTGTGGTATAATATACAGGCATTTCGCACGTTCAAGTCTATCGGTGAGGTGCCGAGGGAAGGATACATCCCTCGTTTGAACCGATAAGAATCAAGACTGAACGGAGGTTTTAACCTAAGGAGGAATTAATTATGTCAACAGTATCCATGAAACAGCTTCTTGAGGCAGGCGTTCATTTCGGACATCAGACAAGGCGCTGGAACCCTAAAATGGCGGAGTATATCTTCACCGAACGTAACGGTATCTACATCATTGACTTGCAGAAGACCGTTAAAAAGCTTGATGAGGCTTATAACTTCATCAAAGAACTTGCTATGGACGGCAAGAACATTCTTTTCGTAGGAACAAAAAAGCAGGCTCAGGATTCCATTAAGGAAGAGGCTGAGAGAGCAGGCGCTTACTTTGTAAACGCAAGATGGCTCGGCGGTATGCTCACAAACTTCTCAACAATTCGCAAGAGAATCGCCCGTCTTAAACAGCTCAGAGTTATGCAGGAAGACGGTACATTTGATCTTCTTCCCAAGAAGGAAGTTATCAAGCTCAACCTTGAGATTGACAGACTCGAGAAATTTTTGGGCGGTATTAAGGATATGTCTGAGATGCCCGGAGCTCTCTTTGTTGTTGACCCCAGAAAAGAAAAAATCGCTGTTGCCGAAGCTAAAAAGCTTGGTATCCCTGTTGTTGCTATCGTTGATACAAACTGCGACCCCGACGAGGTCGATTTTGTAATCCCCGGTAACGATGACGCTATCCGCGCGGTTAAGCTTATCGCGGGCGCAATGGCTGACGCTATTATCGAAGGTCGCGAGGGTCAGATGGGCGCCGCGGCAGTAGAAGACGACGCTGACGAGGCTGAAGAAGCTTCCGAGGAATAATTTAGTAATTATCGAAAGGATTGACATATAAATGAATTTTACAGCTCAGGACGTTAAGGCGTTAAGAGAAAAGACAGGCTGCGGTATGATGGACTGCAAAAAGGCTCTCGTTGAGACTGACGGAGATATGGACAAGGCTGTTGATATTCTTCGTGAGCAGGGTCTTGCTAAGGCCGCCAAAAAGGCTTCCAGAATTGCCGCTGAGGGTGTAGCTTTCGCTACTACTTCCGAAGATAACAAAATCGGCGTTGTTGTTGAGGTTAACGCTGAGACAGACTTCGTTGCTAAGAACGCTGACTTTATGTCATTTGTTGAGACAGTAGCCAAGACAATTATGAAAGAGGCTCCCGCTGACGTTGAGGCTCTTATGGGTTGCAAGGCTTGCTGCACAGAAATGACAGTCGACGAGCTTCTCACAGAGAAGATTCAGGTTATCGGCGAGAACATCAAGATTCGTCGTTTCGTACGTTACGAGGGCAACTGTGTATCTTATGTACACGCAGGCGGCAAAATCGGCGTTCTCGTTAACTTTGACACAGACGTAGCCGACAAGCCCGAATTCATCACAGCTGGCAAGGATGTTGCTATGCAGATTGCCGCTCTCGGCACACAGTATCTCACACGCGACGATGTACCCGCTGACGTAATCGAGCACGAAAAAGAGATTATGCGCGCTGAGGTTATCAACGCAGGTAAGCCCGAGGCTATCGCTGACAAGATTGTTATGGGCAAAATCAATAAGTACTATAAGGAAAACTGCCTTGTTGACCAGGAATTCGTTAAGGACAACAAGCAGACAGTTAAAAAGTACATTGATTCCGTTGCCAAGTCACTCGGCGGAACAATCACGATCAAAGAATTCACACGCTTTGAAAAGGGCGAGGGAATTGAAAAGCGTCAGGACGACTTCGCTGCTGAAGTTGCTTCAATGACAAAATAAAAAGTGTTGAGGGATGTTCGGAATTGAACATCCCTTTTTTATTACAAAACTGTATCTTATATTTGGGTTATAATTCCTTTACAGCGTTATAATAACTGCGTATTAGAGTAAAATTATTATAAGTATAAATATGTAATCGGAGATGAGCAAAATGAGCGATATAAAATATAAAAGAGTATTACTCAAATTATCAGGCGAATCACTCGCGGGGGACAAAAAACAAGGCATCGACTTTGACACGGTGACAAAGATTGTTGAACCTATCAAACGTTTAAATGACGAGGGCGCGGAAATTGCCATCGTTGTCGGCGGCGGCAACTTCTGGCGTGGCAGAAGCTCGGGTTCTATGGACAGAACAAGAGCCGACCACATTGGTATGCTCGCAACGGCTATTAACGCTCTAGGCGTTGCGGATTCACTCGAGGCGCTCGGTGTAGACGTAAGAGTTCAGACAGCTATTTCAATGCGTCAGGTTGCTGAGCCGTATATCAGAGGCAAGGCTATCAGACACCTTGAAAAGGGAAGAGTCGTAGTGTTTGGCTGCGGCACAGGCAACCCGTTCTTCAGCACCGATACAGCCGCCGCTTTAAGAGCCGCGGAAATCGAAGCCGATATCATCCTCAAGGCTACGCTCGTTGACGGCGTATATGACAGCGATCCCAAGACTAATCCCGGCGCTGTTAAGTATGACAAGCTTTCATTCTTCGATGTACTTAACAAAGATTTAGGCGTTATGGACAGCACGGCGGCTTCACTTTGTAAGGATAACGATATCGGGCTGATTGTTTTCAGCATAGATAAACCCGATAACATTTATAAGGCAGTTAAAGGAGAGCCTATAGGCACTCTCGTGTATTAATCAAGATTTAGGAGGACACAACTATGAAAGATACACTTAAAAGAGCGGAAGAAAGAATGGGCAGAAGAATTGACCACCTTGTTGAAGAATATAAATCAATAAGAGCAGGCCGCGCTAATCCCTCGATTCTCGACAAAATTAAGGTTGATTATTACGGAACACCTACTCCCATCAACCAGGTGGCTTCTGTTTCGGTTCCTGAAGCAAGAACAATCGTTATTCAACCCTGGGACGGTTCAATTCTTAAAACGATTAATAAGGCTATCCAGGCTTCTGAAATCGGAATCAATCCCCAGAATGACGGCAAAGTAATTCGCCTTAACTTTCCGCCTCTCACAGAGGACAGACGTAAGGAAATCGTTAAGGACGTTTCCAAGATTGCCGAGGGTACTAAGGTTCAAATCAGGAACGTACGCCGCGACGCCATTGACGACCTCAAAAAGCTCAAGAAGAACGGCGACCTCACTGAGGATGACCTTAAAGACGGCGAGGAAGATGTTCAGGAATTAACTGATAAGTACATCAAAAAAGCTGATTCAATCTGCAAAGACAAGCAGAAAGAAATTATGGAAATGTAAAAATGGCTTTCTTCAAAAAGAAAAAACATCAACAATTATCCGAGGAAATAGTACTGCCAGAGCACATCGGCATTATTATGGACGGAAACGGACGCTGGGCAAAAAAGCGCAAGCTCCCGCGTTCCGCCGGTCATAACGCGGGAGGCAAGGTTTTTCGTACTATTTCCCGCTATTGCTCGGATATAGGCATAAAGTATCTTACAGTCTACGCTTTTTCTACAGAAAACTGGAAACGTCCCGAGGAAGAAATCAACGCTTTGATGAAGCTTTTTAAAGACTATCTCGAGGAAGCTTTGATGGATTTTAAGGACGACAGTATTGTTGTGCGCTTTATCGGTGACAAAACGCACTTCAGCGATGAGCTTAAAGCTTTAATGATAGAAAATGAGGAAGGCTCTAAAGACCGTGACGGAATGGTGCTTAACATCGCTATGAATTATGGCAGCCGCGACGAGATTGTAAGAGCTGTTAAGTCAATTTCAAATGACGTGAAAAACAATAAGCTTAGTGTTGACAGTATAGACGAAAAGCTTATTTCCGATAACCTGTACACCGCGGGACAGCCTGACCCCGACCTTATAATCCGTCCTTCGGGTGAATACAGAATTTCAAATTTTATGCTTT
This sequence comes from Ruminococcus sp., assembly GCA_017458845.1. Taxonomy (GTDB): domain Bacteria; phylum Bacillota; class Clostridia; order Oscillospirales; family Acutalibacteraceae; genus Ruminococcoides. The sequence goes on along the minus strand of JAFSZY010000014.1, from coordinate 153,784 downwards.
GGCAAGCCGCATATACTGAGTTTGTAATAATGAACAAGCTTTGGCCTGACTTTACAACCGACGACCTTGACGAAGCAATTAAAATTTTCAACAACCGCAATCGTAGATTCGGCGGTGTATAACTAATAAAGAGGTTGATATTATGGACTCAATGAAACCGCGTCTTTTAACGGCGGCTATCGGTATTCCCGCTGGAATTCTGCTTTTGCTGCTGGGCGAGTTCTTCCACGGATTAATTTTTATTGTTGTCGGCGCGTTATGCGCGATAATGATTGTGGAATTTCTCGCCGCTAAAAAATTACAGAAAAATATGAAGGTTTTCATTCCCTGCGTACTCTACGCGTTTGTACAACCAACTTTGTTCCATTTTAAGCTGGGAATGCTGACCCCTTACTTATTTATACTGGCTATTTTTGTAATGATGATAATCTTTCATGATGAAATAAGTTTCTCTGACGCGGCTTTTGCCATACTGGGTACAATAATTATTGTTTTTGGAATGACATCAATGCTGATTGTCCCGAATTCACTTCACGGATATTTCAGCCTTTTCATTGTAATCACACTGACTATCCCGTGGTTTTCCGATGGAGGAGCGTACTTTACAGGCGTTTTTCTCGGCAAACACAAGCTTTGTACCAATATCAGCCCCAAAAAGACAATTGAAGGATTCGCGGGCGGTATAGTAACAGGAATCATATGCGCTCTAGCTATCGCTTTAGTTTTTAATGCTATATCACACACCGCAAAACTAAATGTCGGGCTTATGATTCTTTTAGGCGCGGTTGTCACTATTGTTGCTGTTGTGGGTGATTTGTCATTTTCACTTGTGAAACGTTCATGCGATATCAAAGATTTCGGTTCATTTTTCCCCGGTCACGGAGGAGTGCTCGATCGCTTCGACAGTGTTATTTTTACAGCCCCTATTGTATACTTTATGGTGAAGTTTTTACCTCTGTTTATAATTTAAAGGTGTAATATGGTTAATAATATTAGTATCCTGGGGTCAACGGGTTCAATAGGAACTCAGGCTCTGGATGTTGCTGATAATTTAAATTTAAATGTAGAGGCGATTACCGCCAATACAAATATCAAAGTTCTCGAAGAGCAGGTGCGCAAATACGAGCCTGCTCTCGCGGTTGTTTTTGACGAGAGTAAATATACTCAGTTCAAGTCAAATTTAGCCGACACAAACACAAAGGTATCCTGCGGAATGGACGGGTTAATTGAGGCGGCAACAATAGAAAACGCTGATTTAATACTCAATTCCGTAGTTGGTATGGTCGGCTTAATGCCCACTATTGCCGCCGCTAACGCAAAAAAGAATATCGCGCTCGCCAACAAGGAAACCCTTGTAGCAGGCGGAAGCTTAGTTATGAATGCTATCAAAGAAAACGGTGTATCGCTTTACCCTGTGGATAGCGAGCATTCAGCTATTTTCCAGTGTTTGCAGGGCTGTTCTGATAACAAATCATTAAAACGTCTTATTCTCACCGCGTCGGGAGGTCCTTTTTTCGGAAAGACTGCTGACGAGTTAAAGGATGTTACAGTTGAGCAGGCGCTAAATCATCCCAACTGGGATATGGGAGCAAAAATCACCATAGACTCTGCTACAATGATGAACAAAGGACTTGAAATTATTGAGGCGTCGTGGCTTTTTGATATGCCCGCTAATAAAATCGACGTAGTAGTTCATCGTGAGAGCGTTATTCATTCTATGATTGAATACACAGATAATTCTGTTATCGCTCAGCTCGGCGTGCCCGATATGCGTATTCCTATTCAATACGCGATTACATATCCCAAACGTTTCCCGTCGCCCGTAAAGCAGCTTAATCTTACGGATTACGGTAAGCTGACATTTTTTGAGCCTGACTATGACGCGTTTAAATGCCTCAGAGCCTGCAAACAGGCGATAGACAGGGGAGGGCTGTGCGCGGCTGCCGCTAACGGCGCCAATGAAGTTGCCAACAAGCTCTTCCGTGATGGTAAGATATCCTTCCTCGATATCGGCGATTTGGTTATGGACGCTATGCTAAGACAGGATAATGTAGAAGCTCAATCGGTTGAGGATGTTCTCGCCGCGGATAAAACCGCGCGTGACTTTGTTATCTGTAATATCTGATATATTGGAGTAATTATATATGTTTTTATCAATTCTAACGACCATAGGGTTAATTGTTATAGGCGTACTGCTGTTTATGCTTATAATATTTTTCCACGAGGGCGGTCATTTCATCGCCGCGAAAAAGAGCGGAGTTCAGGTGAATGAATTTTCCCTCGGTATGGGTCCGAAGATTATCAGCTTCAAAAAAGGTGAAACACAATATTCCCTGAGGCTGCTGCCTATTGGCGGTTATTGCGCTATGGAGGGGGAAGACGAGGACAGCGATAATCCCCGCGCTTTTAATAACGCCAAGGTATGGAAAAGAATGATTATAATCATAGCGGGCGCGGTTATGAATATTCTTTTGGGCTTTATTATGATGTTCACAATTGTTATTCAGAGCCCCGAATACAACTCAACAACCGTTTCAGGCTTTTCCGAGGTCGCTTTTTCCGCGAACAGCGGACTTCAAAAAGGAGACACATTTGTAAAAATCAACGATTATTCAATAGTCACAGCGCAGGATATGTCCTTTGCTATAGCGACTATAAAGTGTAAAACAGTTGACGGTTCATCGCTGTCAATTTATAAAGAGGATTGCTCGCTATATTTATGTGAATTATACAGTGAACTGTATAACGACAAAGAATTCGGTAAAAAGACCAAACAACTCAATAAAATTTACGCGCTGTTAAAAGAAGGCGTTCCTAAAATCAACGAGACAAAATCAAAATCCGAAGCCAAAAAAGTATATAACGAATATTACGATAAAATGGAGATAGCCGCGGGAATCAGCGACTATAATATTCCCGAAATTATAGAGAAAAAGACACGCCAAAGATTTATAACAGACGCCGAAGTTATTCGCGACGGTAAGCAAGTTGAACTTAAAAACCTTGAGTTTTACACTTATCTTAAAAGCAAAGACGCGGAGGATCCTTCGGTTTCTATAGACTTCTATGTAGAGCCCATACAAAAGACCTTCGGTACAGTTTTGGAACAGACGGGAGCTCAGACAGTGAGTACGATTCGTATGGTATGGTCGTCAATTGTAGGACTTGTGCAGGGGCAGTTTTCGTTTAAGGATATTTCAGGACCTGTCGGAGCGGCTTCCGCAATTACACAGGTAGCGTCCGAGGGATTAAAATCAAGCTTCGGCGACGCTGTAAACAACATTCTTTATGTAATGATGATAATTACCGTTAACCTCGGAATATTTAATATGCTTCCTTTCCCCGCGCTTGACGGCGGACGTTTTTTGTTCTTGTTGATTGAAGCTATTTTCCATAAGCCTATCCCGCGTAAAGTAGAGAAAATAGTTAACGCGGTTGGTCTTATAATTCTGCTGACATTTATGGCAATAATAACATTTAAGGATATCTGGCAGCTTACGCCTTTTGGTAAATAACGGAGGACGTTATGAGCAGTAAAAACATTGTAAAAGTAGGCAATTTACAAATAGGCGGAAACAACCGCATAGCAGTTCAATCTATGCTCAACATTCCCGCCGATGATATTGAAAACAGCGTAAAACAAGCTAAAGCGCTAGAAGACGCTGGATGCGATATTATAAGAGCCGCTATTCCTAATATGAATGCGGTAAAGCTCATTCCCGCTTTAAAAGAAGCAGTTAACACTCCGCTTGTCGCGGATATTCATTTTGATTATAAGCTAGCGCTGGAGTCAGTTGCCGCGGGTATTGATAAAATCCGTATCAACCCCGGTAACATTGGCTCAGACGATAGAGTAAAGGCTGTTGCCGACGCCTGTAAGGCTAACAATATTCCTATCAGAATAGGCGTGAACAGCGGCTCAGTTGAGAAAGAGATTCTTGCTAAATACGGTTCACCTACGCCTGAAGCTTTGGTAGAGAGCGCGCTTTATCACGCTTCTTTGCTCGAAAAGTTTGACTTTGACGATATTGTGCTTTCAATGAAGAGTTCTACAGTATCGTCTATGATAAAAGCTTATGAAATAGCTAACGAGCGCAGTGACTATCCGCTCCATCTCGGTGTTACCGAAGCAGGGACTGAGAGAATGGGACTCATTAAGTCCGCGGCGGGTATTGGTTCACTCCTGCTCAGGGGTATAGGCGATACAATCAGAGTATCCTTAACAGCCGACCCCGTTCGTGAGATTTACGCCGCGCGCGACATCTTAAAAGCTCTCGATATCGAGAAAGGCGGGGTCCAGTTTGTTTCCTGTCCCACCTGCGGCAGAACAAAAATAGACCTTATCTCACTTGCCAATGAGGTTCAGGAACGCCTTAAGGATTGCAAAAAGAATATTAAAGTCGCTGTTATGGGTTGTGTTGTGAACGGTCCGGGCGAAGCCAGAGAAGCTGACTACGGCATAGCTGGCGGCGACGGAAACGGTCTTGTATTTAAAAAGGGAGAAATATTATACAAAGTACCCGAGGATAAACTCGTTGACGCTTTGATTGAAGAAATAGAGAAAGATAGTTAAAATGGTAAAATTCAGGGAAGTATTCAATAATTTTGTAGATGAAAATTTAATAAATCCCTCAATTCTTGACGCCAAAATTATAAAAGCCGATACTAACGCCGCTCTCAGAACAGCGGCTGTATATATTGAGTTGGACAAGCTTGTACCGCGTAAAGATTTACATAACGCGGAAAACGCTTTAAAAAAGTCCAAGCTTGCGCTTGCTAAAGCTGAGATTAAACCGAGATTCAAGAAAGAGCTTTTTAGTCCCGAGTATTTCACCGAGCTTGTTGAGGAGCTTAAAATCTCAATTCCGAGAATTAATGGTACTTTTGGCAATTGCGATACAGATTTTGACGGCGAAGTTTTAAACATCACTCTCAAAAACGGCGGCAAAGCTCTGCTTGACAGCGTCAATTTCAAAGCCGAGCTTTCGCGACTTGTTATGAATGAATTTGGATTAATCATTCGCGTTACCTACAGCGGAGTTACCGAAGTTGACGGAGACAGCGAGGATTATCAGGAATTTCAGCAGAACACCGAGGAAAAGATTAGACGTGAAAGCCTTGAAAAATACGCCGAAATACTCGAGGATGAGAAAGAAGCTTTCAAACAAAATGCTCAAAATCGCGCTGATGATGCTGCTCAGGAGATTGAGGTTCGTAAAGGTGATTTCTTAAAGCCTCAGATTATTAAAAAGTCTATACGCCCGCTTTATGGTAAAATGATTAGAGGTAAGCTCATCCCTATAGATATGGTTGAGTATGACTCGGGTAAAGTATGCGTATGGGGCGATGTAATCGAGACCACAAAGAAGGTTACGCGCACAGGCGATAAGAACATTTTTACAATTGATATAACCGATTATACGAACTCCATCACTGTTAAAGTTTTTGGTCCTATTAATCAGACTGCTGTTGTAGAGCAGATAAAAAAAGGTAACGCTATAGTTGTAAACGGCGATGTTGAATTTGATAAATACGCAGGCGGTATTGTTATTAACGCTCGTTCCATAGGAACTGTTCAAAAGGTTAAGGTTACCGATAATGCGCCTAAAAAGCGCGTAGAACTGCATCTGCATACCAATATGTCGCAGATGGACGGAATGAACTCAGCGAGTGATTTGATTAACCGAGCGGCTTCATGGGGACATACGGCTATTGCTATAACCGACCACGGCGTAGCTCAAGCTTTCCCTGACGCAATGAACGCCGCTAAGAGAATAAATAAAGAAGAACAAAAGATTAAAATTCTTTACGGGACAGAAGCCTATTTTATAGATGACCTTGTAGACTCTGTTTCGGGCTTCGCCTCAGGCAGTCTTGACGGCACTTTTATATGCTTTGACATAGAGACAACGGGACTTTCGGCAAAGAACGATAAAATAACGGAAATCGGCGCTGTTAAAATTGAAAACGGCAAGATTACCGATACTTTCTCCACATTCGCCAATCCCGAAATGCCTATCCCGTCAAAGATTACACAGCTAACGGGTATCACTGATTCAATGGTTAAGGACGCTCCGTCACAGGCGGATGCAGTAATGGCTTTCCTTGATTTCGCGGGAGATAATATCCTTGTAGCGCACAACGCTCCTTTTGATACAAGCTTCATACGAGCCGCGTGCGAGAATATGGGTGTGGGATACAACCTCACATCTATTGATACGGTTGTTATATGCCGCTCTATTCTCAAGGATATAAAGAATTGCAAGCTTGATACTGTAGCTAAATATCTTCGTTTAGGCGACTTTAATCACCACAGAGCCACAGACGACGCGGAAATGCTCTCCAATATTTTTATCGAGCTTTGCCGCAGGCTCAAAGAAGATTATAAGATTTTTGACGTTAAGGATATCAATACAAAGATTGAGGGCGGAGATTACAAGAAGCTCCCAACATATCACCAGATTATCCTTGTTAAAAACCTCACGGGTCTTAAAAACCTATATAAATTAATTTCATACAGCCATCTTGATTATTTCTATAAAAAACCCAGAATTCCCAAATCCCTGCTTGTAAAGCACAGGGAAGGGTTGCTTATCGGCTCCGCCTGTGAAGCGGGACAGCTGATGAGAGCGATTATCGGCGGTAAACCAAAGGATGAAATCCGTAAAATCGCTAAATTCCACGATTACCTTGAAGTTCAGCCCACCGCTAACAACGAATTTTTGCTAAGAAGCGGTGTTTGTAAAAGCGAAACTGACCTGCAAGACCTTAACCGACAGATTGTAAAGCTTGGCGAAGAACTGAATATTCCCGTCGTAGCTACTTGTGACGTACACTTTATGGACCCGACCGACGCTGACTTCCGAATGATTCTTCAGGCGGGACAGGGTTATTCCGACGCTCAGAATCAGGCTCCCCTCTATTACAGAACAACTAAGGAAATGCTTGAAGAATTCAGCTATCTCGGTGAAGAAAAAGCATACGAGATTGTTGTAGAAAACACCAATAAAATTGCCGACAGCATTGAATCGATTCAACCGATTCCCGACGGCAACTATCCGCCGTTTATCGAGGGAGCGGAGGAACAGCTTAATCAGATTACGTGGGAGAGGACTAAAGCCCGTTACGGCGATCCTTTGCCGCCGATTGTAGAAGCCCGTCTAAAAAAGGAGCTCGACGCAATCAATAAATACGGTTATTCAGTATTGTATATGACAGCTCAGAAGCTTGTAGCTGACAGTGAGGCGCACGGATATCTGGTAGGCTCCCGAGGCAGTGTAGGCTCCTCATTCGTTGCTACTATGTCGGGTATCTCAGAGGTGAATCCGCTATGTCCGCACTATGTTTGCCCCAAATGTAAGCATAGCGAATTCTTTGAGCGCGGTGAGTACGGTTCCGGCTTTGATATGCCCGCCAAGGATTGCCCCGAATGCGGTACCTCAATGGACCGTGACGGTCACGAAATCCCTTTTGAAACCTTCCTCGGTTTTAAAGGAGACAAGGTTCCCGATATCGACCTCAATTTCAGCGGCGAATATCAGTCCAAGGCTCACAGATACACAGAGGAGTTGTTCGGCAGAGACCACGTTTTCAAGGCGGGTACAATTTCGACAGTCGCCGATAAGACAGCTATCGGATTTGTTCGCAAGTTCGCCGAGGAAAACGGCAAGGTTTTCCATAAGGCAGAGGAAAACCGCCTCGCAATCGGCTGTACTGATATCAAACGAACAACAGGTCAGCACCCCGGCGGAATGGTTGTTGTTCCAAGGGATTACGAGATTTATGATTTTTGCCCTGTTCAGCACCCCGCCAATGATGTTAACTCAGACAATATAACCACTCACTTTGATTTCCATTCAATTCATGATACAATAACAAAGCTCGATGAGCTCGGACACGATGTTCCGTCAATCTACCACTATCTTGAAGAATTCACAGGAATTCCCGTAATGGATGTGAGTATGAGCGACCCCGACGTTATGTCGCTGTTCACTTCACCGAAAGCGCTAGGAGTTACCGAAGCCGATATAGCCTGTGAGACAGGCACGCTTTCATTGCCTGAATGCGGGACAAGCTTTGTCAGAGGAATGCTCATAGAAGCTAAACCCAAAACATTCTCAGATTTATTGCAGATTTCGGGCTTGTCTCACGGTACTGACGTATGGCTCGGAAACGCTCAGGAGCTCATAAAGGACGGTATCTGTACCATCTCCGATGTTATAGGTACGCGAGATTCCATTATGACGTATCTGCTTCACAAGGGCTTAGAGCCGAGTATGGCGTTCAAAATAATGGAAATCACCCGTAAGGGCAACGCCTCAAAGCTCTTTAACGAAGAACATTATAATGCTTTTAAAGAAAATAATGTTCCTCAGTGGTACATAGATTCCTGCCTTAAAATCAAGTATATGTTTCCCAAGGCTCACGCCGCAGCATATATGATTGCGGCTTTGAGGCTCGGTTGGTACAAGGTTCACAAGCCAATTGAGTACTATGCAGCCTATTTCACTGTTCGAAACGATAATTTTGACGGTTCAACGGTAATGAAGGGGAGAGCTGCCGTTGAGGCAAAAATGAAAGATATCAAACAGAAAGGCTACGAAGCCAGCGCAAAGGAAAACGCCGAGCACGCCGTTCTCCAGATTATAAACGAGATGATGGCGCGCGGTATTGAGGTCTTGCCTGTTGATATATACAAATCCGAAGCCAAAATGTTTAAAGTAGAGGATGGTAAAATCAGAATCCCGTTCTGCGCTTTGGACGGAGTAGGCGAATCCGCCGCCGAGGCGCTTGCTGAAGCGGGTAAAAAGTATGAATATCTTTCAATTGAGGATATGCAGCTAAAGACCAAAGCGTCTAAATCCGTAATCGAAACTTTACGCGAATGCGGGGCGTTGGACGGAATGGATGAAAGCGCTCAGATGTCGCTTTTCGGAATGTAGAAAGGAATGAGCATATGAAAAAGCAATTCAATAAACTTGCCGGTTGGTTAATCTGTATTGTATTTGCGGTATTATTGCTTTATCTCAAAGACAATATGGGCTATATCTTTTCTGGTGTAGGCACATTATTTGCGATACTTACACCGTTTATATATGCCTTCGGTATTGCTTATATAATGAATTTTCCGTATAGGTTTTTCCGCAAAAAAGTGTTCGGAAGGATAAAGGCAACGTGGTTCCAAAAGATTAACAAGGGCGTTTCCCTTGTTGTAGCGTACATTATCGTGTTCGGATTAATCACGTTTTTGATTTCCCTTTTGGTGCCTCAGCTCAGCAAAAACTTAAATAATCTTGTTAAGAATATCCCGAGTTATATGAACTCTTTTGAAATATACACTAAGGACCTTGGTGCGTGGATAAAGGAGCACCTCGGTCTGGATTTGTCTATTTTTGATAACTTTAATAGTTTTCTTATCTCAAAAGCCAAAGAGATGGCGAGTATGGATAATGTCGGAAAGGTTTTTTCGGCTGTTTCAGGTACGATTACTGTATTCTATAACTGGATTATGGCGCTTGTATTATCGATTTATATGCTCGTTAACAAAGAATTTCTCTTTAATCAGTTCAAGCGTTTGGGCGCGGCTTTTTTACCTACAAAATGGATGCCGACAATTTACGAGATCATAAATGTATCTGATGAAAAATGCGGTAAATTCCTGGTTGGCAAGATTCTGGATTCCGCTATTGTCGGAATAATGTGCTTTGTATGTATGGTTATTGTCAATCTCCCGTATGCTCCGCTGATTAGCGTAATCATCGCAATATGCAATATTATCCCGTTCTTTGGACCTTTTATCGGAGCTATACCAAGCGCGTTTCTGCTTTTACTTGTTTCTCCGTGGGATTCCTTGATTTTTATTGCTATGATATTTGTTATTCAGCAGATTGACGGAAATCTTATAAACCCCAAGATTGTCGGTTCTTCAGTTGGATTAATCGGATTCTGGTCATTGTTCTCGGTGATGGTGGCGGGAGCGTTATTCGGTATTCCCGGAATGATACTAGGCACACCGATATTCGCTTCGATTTATACATTAATAGGCAGAAAAACCCGCAAGAGGATTGCTATGAAGGGTGATAACGCTGAACGTGTAATCAGTATGAACGTTATAAATTCAAATAAACTGACCAATGTTAAGGCAAAAAAGTCACGCAAAAATTCGACAATTGATGATGAACTCAAAGGAAAAGAAGAATTGATTGAAGAAATTGAAAGCAACGACGAAACACCTGATACCGAAGCTTTAACCGAAGAAGAAAAAGAGAAAACTTGACATTGTCACTTTTATGTGTTAATATGTTAGCACGCTAAAGCGAAAGGTGATATTTTTTGAACTATAATTTAAGAATCACACCCGAAGGTACAAAGGATTATTTATTCAAAGAATGTACCGCGGTGAATTATGTTTGTAAAAAAATTGAAAAGATTTTCATTAATCATCAATTCCATCAGGTTATTACACCGGGGCTGGAATTCTTTGATTTATTTTCAGCAGAGTCAAGCGGTATCTCTCAGGAAAGTATGTTTAAAACGAGCGATAACTCAGGCAGGATAGTAGTTGTACGTCCCGATTCCACCTTGCCAATCGCGCGCTTGGTTACTACAAGGCTTCAAAACGAGGTTTTTCCCGTAAGGCTATACTATAATCAGCCTGTTTATCGTAATAATCCGGGACTTACAGGTCGATCCAATGAGATAATTCAGCTCGGTGTTGAGCTCATTGGTTCCACAGGCAAGAGGGCGGACATTGAGGTTATTACTACCGCGGTAGAAAGTATGTCCGCAGTATCTGATAATTTCAGGCTTGAAATCGGTCACTCTCAAATTTTTAACGCTTTGTCTGATGAGCTGGAAGCCGACGAAAACCAGAAGGAACAGATTAAAACGTATATTGAGAACAAAAACTATTCCGCTCTCAATGACTGTCTTGATAAGCTTCATCAAAATGAAATTACTGCGGCAATCCGCAGTTTACCGTCGCTTTTCGGCGGAGATGAAGTTTTTGAAAAAGCCGAAAATATTATAAAATCCAAGAAATCGTTACAGGCTATCGACTATTTAAAATCACTTTATCAAATGCTTCAGAGTCTTAATCTCGGAGATAAGCTCAGCTTGGATTTGGGTCTGGTTCAGCGCAACGAGTATTACAGCGGAATAGTATTTTCCGGGTACATTCTCGGATACGGCGACGCTGTTCTCTCGGGAGGTCGTTACGACAAGATTTTTGACAAGACCGATATACCTATGGGCGCCGCGGGTTTTGCTATCAATATCAATCATATCGCTGAAAAGGCAAGATATAAATCCCGCAAAAACCTTCCCGAGGTTCTTGTTTTCGCTAAGTCCGACGACAGCGTGATGAAGGCTGTTGAGTATACGGCAAAGCTTGTTAAAGAAGGCGTTAAAGCGCAGTTTTCTGATTTATCTGATGAGAAGGAAGCCAGAGAATTTGCCGAAAAATTAGGAATAAAAGAGTTTGAGATAATATGAAACCGCTTAGAATAGCCCTGACAAAGGGCAGACTTGAAAAGAAAACAATTGAATTGTTTGAAAAGCTCGGTTACAACTGCGACGAGGTTCATAACAAGGGCAGAAAGCTGATTATGAATATCGGTGACGGCGAGTTTGAGGTCGTTCTTGCCAAAGCCGCTGATGTTATAACATATGTCGAGCATGGCGTGTGTGATTTAGGTGTGGTAGGCAAAGATACAATCCTCGAGAACGGCTCATCATTCTACGAATTGCTGGATTTAGGCTTTGGTAAATGCAGATTTGCTTTAGCGGGCAGGAAGAACGTAGACTTTTATCACGGCTACGGTTCTAAGACTGTCGCTACAAAATACCCCAATGTTACACGCAAATTCTTTGAAAGCAAGAATATGGATGTTCGTGTTATTAAGATTGAGGGTTCTGTTGAGCTTGCTCCGCTTGTAGGCTTATCGGACGGAATTGTCGATATTGTCGAGACCGGTTCAACATTAAAAGCAAATAATCTAGAGGTCAAGGATTATGTTACCGATATTTCCGCTAGGTTAATCGCCAATACGGCAAGCTTAAAATTAAGAAAAAACGAGATAGAAGATTTAGTCAGTAAAATGGAGGCTGTAACTATAAATGATAACAACAGTAATAGCTAACGGCAAAGACGAATACAGCTTTATAAACACATTAAAGGAGCGCTCACAAAGCGGAGCTAAAGACGTTAGTTTAATTGTCAAGGATATTCTCGATAATGTAAAACTGAACGGTGACAAAGCTGTATTTGATTATACGGTTAAATTCGACGGAAAAGCTCCCGAGAAAGTTGAAATTTCAAAAGAAGAAATTGATGAAATAATTTCAAACTGCGACAAGGATTATATCGAAACATTAAAGAAAGCCGCGGCTAATATAGAAGATTTCCATAAAAGACAAATTACTCAGTCGTGGCTGACCACCAAGGATAACGGCGTTATTATGGGACAGCGCGTCAGAGGTTTACATAGGGTAGGACTATATGTACCCGGCGGTACTGCGGCGTATCCGTCGTCTGTACTTATGAACGCTATTCCCGCCAAGCTTGCGGGATGTAAAGAAATAGTTATGACAACACCGCCTTCAAAAGACGGAACGCCTAATCCCGACATTATCGCCGCGGCAAAGATAGCGGGTGTTGACCGCATATTTCTTATGGGAGGAGCTCAGGCTGTAGCCGCTTTGGCTTACGGCACCAAGCTTGTTCCTAAAGTGGATAAAATCGTAGGTCCCGGCAATATCTTTGTAGCGACAGCCAAAAAGCTTTTATACGGCGTTGTAGATATCGATATGATAGCGGGACCCAGCGAGATACTTATTATTGCTGACGAAACCGCCAATCCTAAGTTCTTGGCGGCTGACTTGATGAGCCAGGCTGAACACGATAAACTCGCGAGTTCAATATTGCTCACAAATTCACAGAAACTTGCCGATAGTGTGAAATCTGAGCTTAAGCGTCAGGTTGCCGCGCTTGAAAGAAAAGATATAATTACCGAAAGCCTTAAAAACTACGGAGCAATTATAGTATGTTCAGATCTCAATCAGGCAGTTGATTTCGCCAACGAGCTTGCTCCCGAGCACCTTGAAGTATGCTGCGCAGACGCTATGGAATATATAGGAAAGCTCGATAACGCGGGCTCTGTATTCCTCGGCAATTACAGTCCCGAGCCTCTTGGGGATTATTTTGCTGGTCCTAACCACGTTTTGCCCACAAGCGGTACCGCAAGATTCTTCAGTCCTTTGTCAGTTGACAGCTTTGTCAAAAAGTCCAGCTTCATTTATTATACAGAGGACGCGTTGAAAACTGACAGCGAGGATATAATAAGATTTGCTGATATTGAGGGACTGACAGCGCACGCTAATTCAATTAAAGTTAGATTTGAGGAAGAATAATGTCCTACGAATTAAACGATAAAATTATAAATCTTGTGCCATACGAGCCGATTTCAGGTGATTACAGCATTCGCCTTGACGCAAACGAGTGCACGTTGAATTACACGGAAGAAATGCTCGGTATGGTTCATAATATTGTGGATAACCTTAATTTCAACCGATATCCCGATCCAACTTGTACTGAACTGAGAAAATCTTTCGCTGATTTCTACGGTCTGGATTATAAGAATGTCACTGTTGGCAACGGTTCGGACGAGCTTATCTTCCTGATAGAATCAGCGTTTCTCAAAAAGGGAGATAAGATGCTCGTTACCGCTCCCGACTTCAGTATGTATGAGTTTTACTCGAGCATTACTGAAAACCCTTGCGTTAGATTTTTAAAGAATTATGAGTTGAATATAAACGTAGACGCTTTAATAGATTCCGTGAATAAGGAAGATATCAAGCTTTTGATTTTTTCCAATCCGTGCAATCCTACAGGGCAGGGGATAAGAAAAGACGAATGTATAAAGCTAATAAGAAATGTTAACGCTCTTGTAGTCCTTGATGAAGCGTATATGGACTTCTGGGATGAAAGCGAAAGCCTTTTAAAGGATATAAACGATTACGATAATCTCATTGTATTTCGTACCGCTTCAAAGGCTTTGGGCTCGGCGGCTCTCAGGCTTGGTTTTGCTGTATCCAATACGACTATTTCAAATGCTATTGCCGCTGTAAAATCGCCTTATAACGTAAATTCCTTATCTCAAGCTATCGGCGCTCAACTGTACAAAAATAAGTCACTATTAAAAGAACGTATCAATACTATTGTCGAAAACACTAAACTGCTCTATAATGAACTTGTTGCAATCGGCAAAAATATTGATGACTTCACAGTGTATCCTACTAAAACAAATTTTGTATTTGTTAAAACACCTTTTGGAAAAGAGCTTTGGGATTATCTGAAAAATAATTCAATTGCCATAAGATATATGGGTGATTATATTCGTATCACTTCAGGAACAAAAGAAGAGAATACAATAGTTATAAAAACAATAAAACAATTTATTTTGGAGAAAAACTATGCGAGAAGCTAAAATTTCAAGACAAACAAAGGAAACCGATATCGAACTCAGCCTTAATCTCGACGGCGGAAAAGTCAACGTCAATACAGGCATTGGTTTCTTTGACCATATGCTGAATTCTTTCGCTGCTCACGGTGGGTTCGGGTTAGACGTCAATGTAAACGGCGACCTGAATGTTGACGACCACCACACAGTTGAGGACACGGGTATTGTTCTGGGCAAAGCTTTCAAAGAAACTCTCGGCGACAAAAGCTCAATCGAACGCTTCGGAAGCTTTTATGTTCCTATGGACGAAGCTCTTTCGTTCGCCTCTGTTGATGTAAGCGGCAGACCTTTTCTGGTGTTTGACGCAGAGTTCCCGCAGGAAAAATGCGGTGATTATACCTCTGCTTTAACGGTAGAGTTTATGCGAGCTTTAGCCTTTAACGCGGAGATAACTCTTCACGTTAAAAATCTATACGGTTCTAATTCTCACCACATTGTCGAATCAATATACAAGGCTGTTGCTCACGCAATGCGTCTTGCTGTTAAAAACAATGATTCGGGTGAAGTTTTATCCACAAAAGGAGTACTCTGATGATTATTTTGCCTGCCATTGATATTATAGACGGCAATTGTGTTCGACTTTTTAAGGGGGATTATTCAACAGTCTCCAGAGTAGCCGACGACCCGTATGAAGTCGCTCAGAGCTTTGTTGACGCGGGCGCTGAGTGGATGCATATGGTGGATCTCGACGGCGCTAAGGACGGTAAGCTGATTAATTCCGACCTTATTATTGACATCGCCAAATCTTTCAATATTAAAGTTGAAGTCGGCGGCGGTATCAGAAATATGGACAGAATCGAGCATTATCTTGATAACGGTGTATCCCGTGTTATTCTCGGTTCTGCCGCTGTTAACAACCAGCAATTTGTAATTGACGCTGTCAATAACTATGATTCTCAGATTGCCGTAGGTATCGACGCCAAGGACGGCATTGTCCGCGCTCAGGGCTGGACTGATAAGTCCGAAATAGATTATCTCAGTCTTGCTAAGCAGATGGAAAGTATCGGCGTAAAGACTATTATATTTACCGATATTGACCAAGACGGCACTTTGTCTGGCCCTAATCTTAATCAGCTCGATAAGCTGGCGGGCAGTATTGACTGTGACGTAATAGCCAGTGGCGGTGTGTCAAATATCAAAGATATACTGAATCTCAAAGCACTAAATATTTATGGAGCTATTACAGGTAAAGCCATATATACGGGCGACCTTGATTTGGCTCAGGCAATTCAGTTGGCAGGTAAGTGATATGGATTTGGATAAATACTTTGTAAAATCGGATTTAATTCCTGCTATAGTTCAGGAAAAATCAACAGGCGAGGTTCTTATGCTCGCGTATATGAACCGTGAATCAATGCAGAAAACTTTGGAAACAGGCTTTACCTGGTTTTATTCACGCAGCCGTCAGGAGCTCTGGAACAAAGGCGCTACATCGGGACATTTTCAGAAAGCAATTGAAATCTTCTCCGATTGCGACGACGACACATTGCTCATAACCGTTGAGCAGACAGGTGCCGCGTGCCATACGGGTAATCACTCCTGTTTCTATACAAAAATAAAGGAGTTCTGAGGTAAGCTTATGGATGATAAAGTTTTAGAGGCTCTGTACAATACAGTGCTCAGCCGTAAAGAGAATAAACAAGAGGGTTCTTATACCTGTTATCTGTTTGAAAAAGGTCTCGACAAAATTCTAAAGAAAGTCGGCGAGGAATGCAGTGAAACAATTATCGCCGCAAAGAACAACGACAACAGCGAGACTGTCTACGAGATTTCCGACCTTATCTATCACCTTATGGTAATGATGGTAGAGCAGGGAATTTCATTAGATGAGGTGCTCAAAGAACTAGACAGTCGGAGTGAAAAGACAGGTAATCTCAAAAAATTTCACGAAGTAGATAAAAACACCTAATAATAACGCGTAGGGGCGGGTCTCTGTGCCCGCCCGATTTTTTACATTTGCTATGAATTTTAATATAATTACACTCGGCTGCAAAGTTAATCAGTATGAAAGCCAGGTAATGTCAGAGCTTTTACGCTCAAACGGCTTTACTTTATCTGACAATAAGGACACAGCCGATATAACAATCATTAACACTTGCACGGTTACCTCTGTAACTGACGCTAAAAACAGAAAAATCCTTCATAAAGTACGCCGCAACAATCCAAACGGTATTGTTGTGCTTACAGGCTGTATGCCACAGGCTTTTCCTGACAGAATCAGCGACTTTGAAGGGTGCGACATTGTCCTCGGCAACAAGCGCCGCAAAAAGCTCGTCGAAGCTATAAACGAGTTCCTGACTACTCATCATCATATTATTGATATTGAGGAGCACGATAATAAAGACGCTGAATACGAGAGCGTTACAGTCAAAAACTTTGACGGTCACACCCGCGCTTTTGTTAAAATCGAGGACGGGTGCAACCGCTTTTGCTCATATTGTATCATTCCTTACGCCAGAGGAAGGGTCAGGAGCAAGAAACCCGAGGATCTAAAGAAAGAAATTGATGCTTTATCTAAAAAGGGCTACAAGGAAATTGTACTTGTCGGTATTAACCTTTCTGTTTACGGCCAGGGAGAGGATTTCGACCTCGCCGACGCCGTGGATATCGTATGCTCATTTGATGAAATAAAACGTGTCCGTCTCGGTTCTTTTGAGCCCGAGATGATGTATAAGGAGCTTATACAGCGTTTTTCAAAGCAGGAAAAGTTCTGTCCTCAATTCCATTTATCTTTACAAAGCGGCTGCAACGCCACACTCAAACGTATGCGTAGGCAGTATAATCAGGATGAATATATGCAGATTGTAAATTCCCTGCGTAAGCATTTTGACAACCCGTCAATTACTACCGACGTTATGGTTGGCTTCGCGGGGGAAACTGAGGAAGAATTCAATGAAAGCCTTGAATTTGTAAAAATGGTCGGTTTTTCGAAGGTGCACGTTTTCCCTTATTCGCGCCGTAAAGGCACTTTAGCCGATAAGCTTGACAATCATATAGACCCCGGGATTAAAGATATCCGTTCCAAGAAAATGATTGAGGAGTGCGACAAACTCCGCAAGGCTTTTCTTGAATCTCAGGTTGGACGTCTTGAACCTGTTCTCATAGAAAGACTGAGAAACAATGAGTACTATGAGGGATATACGATGAACTACACACCGGTAAGAGCCTATTCAGACAAAAACCTCACGGGGGATATTGTTGATGTGAAAATCACAAAAGCCTTTGATGATTACTGCATTGGTGAGTTAGTTTAACTCTTTTACGAGGTTACTTACTTCTTTTACAGCTTCATTTCTGATAAGGTCGGCAAAACTGTAAAACATAAAACCTTTCAGTTTATTTTTTCTAATCAGATTTAATTCCTTTTTTAGAATATCAGTTTTGTTATTCCAAGTGCCGGAATCGCTGTCTGTACCTGTTTTGTAACCAGCCAATCCGATATATAACGTGACCGACTTATCGAAATCCAATGACCGCCACTCTTTGAGCGCGTTTTTGAATGTAAGCGCGGGGTTCTCAAGGCTGTAATACAGCTGAGGGCAGATATAGTCAAGATAGCCGCAGCTTGCGCACCAGCTTTTTACGTCGGCATACATGTCGTAGTCGTTATCTATATTTCCCTGTGGCGAAATTCCGAACAGCTTGCCGTATTTATGGCAGATATTAAAGCAATCCGCCACAAGAACATTAACGTTCGCCATACGCCATTCGTCCAGAGGCAAAGCGTTAGTTTTTAATTTTTTCTTATAGCTTTGGTACTGCTTATTGTCAAAGCTCTTTTTGTCTGTAGGGTAGAAGTAGTCGTCAAATTGCACTCCGTCAACGTCGTAGTTCTTTACTATTTCTTCAATTCCGTTTTCTATCAGAGTTCTGACATTTGATAATGCGGGGTTGAGGTATATTCCGCCGTTAACTTTTACTCCGAGACTTTTGTCTTTGATATAGGGATTATCCTTTGACAATTTCAAGTCGCCTTTGTTCTTTACTCTGTAAGGGTTAATCCACGCGTGAAGCTTTAACCCAATCTTATGAGCGTATTCAGTCATATATTTGAGCGCGTCATACTCCACGCTTTTGCCTTGCTCGCCAGATAAAATGTGTGAGCAGGGGAAATATTCCGAACGGTACAACGCGTCCGAGAACGGTCTGACGTGCACAATCAAAGTGTTGAATTTATCCTTTTTCGCTGTATCGGCTATATTGTTAAACTTTTCTTTAAAGCTTTTATATGTATAGTCTGTATCGCTCATATTCAAATCTATATATGTAACCCAAAGCCCGCGCATTTCTTCTTCGGGTATCGATACGACCTCAGCGGTTTTATGCTTCTCAACTTTTGCAATCGGCTCGCGATTTACGTTTGTCAAAGCCACTAGCGCAATAAGTATACAAACAGATAAAATTATCGGAAGATTATTTATTATTTTTCTTTTCATTTTGACCTCTATGTTTATAAATTTTATTATTTTATACTTTCTAATTATCAGTTTAACCGCCGTTATCGTAACAATTACGGACAAATACAAAGCGATTCATCATAAGTGGAGAGTCAGCGAATCCGCCTTGCTTATAATATCCGCGCTCGGCGGTGGTGTTGCTATGTACACGACAATGCTCATTATCCGCCACAAAACCCAAAAGCTTAAATTTATGCTGGGGATACCGTTAATTATAGTTTTAGAACTGATAATAGTTCTTTTGGTACTCAATTATGTCCGCTAAACAACTCAGATTTATTGTTCCTGATGACTGCGGCGGAATGAAAGCGCGAACCTTTCTCAGAAAGCGATGCAAAGTTTCCGCTCGTATAATAACACTGCTCAAGCGAGAAAAAAGCGGAATTTTAAGGAACGGAAAAAACTTAAAGACAATTGATATCCTTCACAGCGGTGATGTGATTGTTCTAAATCTTCCTGAGGATAAAAACGAAATCACCCCGATAGAGGGTGATTTGAATATTATTTATGAGGATGAGTATATCATCGCTATAGACAAGCCCTTTGGTATGCCTGTGCATCCCACAAAGGTGCACCAGGAAGATACACTGGCAAATATACTAAAATATCTCCAGGACAAAAAAGGGGAGAGCTATACTTTCAGAGCAGTCAACCGACTTGATAAAGATACCTCGGGTGTAGTCTTAATAGCCAAGGATAAATATACCGCAACAGCTTTGCAGAACAATGTCCATAAATCTTATATCGCTGTTTGCGAAGGTTATATCGAGAACAGCGGGACGATAGACAAGCCAATCGGATTGCTCAAAGGACACACAGTCCAGCGCGCAGTTATCAAGGAGGGGAAGCCTGCTGTTACGCATTATACTCCGCTTAAGACAGACGGTATTCATACTATGCTAAAAATTACCCTTGAAACAGGAAGAACACAGCAAATCCGCTGTCATATGGCGAGCATAGGATATCCGTTAGCAGGAGATGATATGTACGGCGGTTCACTTGAATTCATCAGCCGTCAGGCGCTGCATTGCGCTGCTGTTGAACTTATTCATCCTATAACAAACAAAACAATAAATATAAAAACCGAAATCCCCGCAGATATTCTGACAATAATTGAGGAGCCGTAACGGCTCCTTTATATTTTAATATTTTTCTTTTTGTTAACTCCAAGCACTCCGCCTAATCCGCCGAATATTACAAGCACTATAAGTTTAATCAATGTAAGAATAGTAATCGTCCCGACTGACTGACTGAGTCCTACGATAAATATAATAACAAAAACAATAAAACCCGATAAAGCTCCTACTGCAAGCCCTGCCTTTTGGTTTATTCTGCCCGCAATATATCCGCCAACAAGTCCGCCTATACCCAAAAAAGCTGAGGATATGTAGTTAATTGCATCAGTCGGATACTTGTTTGTGAGCGTTAAAACAAACGAGAATATAACAGTAAGTATTGTTACAGTCGCTATACTGCACAATACTCCGAACACTATACTTTTCATAAGTTTTGAGTCAAATGCTTTGCTTTTGCCTGATATGAATTTTTTCATAAAAAATCCCCCGAACATAATCTGTATGATTATATTCGGGGATAATCTTTTTTATTACTTTATTGCTGGTTGTCTTTCTTTTTAAATAAACCTGAGAAGAGTCCCTTCTTCTCTGTATTCTTCACAACAGGATTTCCGTCATGAGTATCAACAGAAGAAATACACCATTTTTTCATCTTCATTTTATTTCTGTCGGAGCCTGTTTCTATAATGATAACATCCTCGTCATCCTTAACAGCTACAACACGACCCATAATTCCGCCGATTGTAGTTACTTCATCGCCGATTTCAATGCTGTTTCTGAGCTCAGCTTCTTCTTTCTTCTTCTTTGAATTAGGTCTGATGAGGAAAAAGTAGAGAGCGCCGAAGATAGCGACATAAATAATTATAATAAAAATCATTGAAAAGTTACCCTGACCGCCTGCTGCCTGATCGAGAGTATGTAAATATCCGTTCATAATAATTTTCCTTTCTTATTGTCTTTTAACCTTATGCTCTAGACAGTATAGCAGAAATAACCCCGAGTTGCAAGCAAAAAACGCCAAATATTCTACATTTGATTGAATTTATATACGATTACCGAGGATATCTCTGTAAGTTTTGTGGAATTTATCAAAAGTATTATTGTCTATTTCCTCACGAATGCGTTCCATAAGTGTATTATAAAAGTGAAGATTATGCAAAACACAAAGCCTCATTCCGAGCATTTCACCCGCTTTCAACAAATGCCTAATATACGCTCTGCTGAAATTACGGCATACAGAACAGTCGCACATTTCGTCAATCGGGCTTTCGTCTAATTCGTATTTAGCGTTAAATATGTTTCTTATGCCGCTCCATGTAAAGAGGTGTCCATGGCGCGCGTTGCGGCTCGGCATAACGCAGTCAAACATATCAACGCCTCTGGAAACCGCTTCAATAATATTAACAGGAGTTCCCACGCCCATAAGGTAACGCGGTTTATTATCAGGCATATAGGGGATAACCTCGTCAATTATTTCGTACATAACCTCGGTTTCTTCTCCAACGGCAAGTCCGCCTATGGCGTAACCCGCAAGGTCAAGCTCGGCGATTTCCTTCATATTATCAACTCGTAAGTCCTTATATATACCGCCTTGGTTTATACCAAACAACTTTTGTTCTTTGTTGATTGTATCATCAAGAGAGTTTAACCTCTCCATCTCTTTTTTGCAGCGTTTGAGCCAGCGCGCAGTTAACGCCGCGGATTTCTTAGTGTAATCATAAGGTGAAGGGTTTTCGACACATTCGTCAAACGCCATAGCTATTGTTGAGCCGAGGTTAGACTGAATCTGCATACTCTTTTCGGGAGTCATAAATATCTTGTGCCCGTCAAGATGCGAGTTAAAAGTTACCCCGTCCTCAGTTATATTTCTGAGTTTCGCGAGCGAAAATACCTGAAATCCGCCGCTGTCTGTAAGTATGGGACCGCTCCATTTTGTGAACTTATGAAGACCGTCCAACATCTTTATGTTTTCATCTCCGGGTCTCAAATGCAGATGATATGTATTGCTCAGCATTATCTGACATTTTACGTCTTTTAAATCAAACGCCGATACAGCGCCTTTAATAGCTCCCGCTGTAGCCACATTCATAAACGCGGGAGTCTGAACCTTGCCGTGAACGGTGTTGATTACACCGCGGCGCGCTTTTCCTTCTTTTTTAATAATATTAAACATAGCGAGCTCCTTTATAGTATAGCCATAGCGTCGCCAAAGCTAAAGAAACGGTATTTTTTGTCTACAGCGTTTTTGTACGCGTTCATTATGTTATCATAACCCGCAAAGGCTGAAACAAGCATAATCAATGTGCTTTCGGGCAGATGGAAATTTGTTATCAAACCATCCATTGACTTGAATTCATAGCCCGGGTAAATAAAAATATCCGTCCAACCTTCACATGGTTTAATTTCGCCGTAAGTTGTCGCTACACTCTCCAATGTTCTGCAGGATGTTGTCCCGACGGCTATAACTCGACCGCCGTTTTTCTTGGTTTCGTTAATAATGTCAGCGGTTTTTTTGGGGATTTCATAGTGCTCGCTGTGCATTTTGTGTTTTGTAACATCGTTAACCTTGACAGGTCTGAACGTTCCCAAACCAACGTGCAATGTAACATAACCGATTTTTATCCCTTTTGCACGGATTCTTTCCATAAGCTCCCGCGTAAAGTGCAGACCCGCGGTCGGCGCAGCGGCAGAGCCTAGCTCATTAGAGTAAATGGTCTGATATCTTTCTTTATCTTCAAGCTTAGCGGTAATATAAGGAGGAAGAGGCATCTGACCGATTTTATCAAGTGTCGCGAAAAAGCTTTCGTGACAGTCAAAGTCAACTATTCTGTTTCCGTCCTCTTTAACTTCAACCACAGTAGCGTTCATCAATCCGTCGCCGAATGTGAATTTAACACCCTGTTTCGCTTTCTTACCGGGTTTACAGAGAGTTTCCCACCTGTTCCCGCTAATTTGTTTTAACAGCAAGAACTCAACGTGCGCGCCAGTTTCTTCCTTTACGCCGAAAATTCTCGCGGGAATCACTCTGGAATCATTAGCAATTAAGTAGTCACCCTCGTTAAGATAATCTATAATATCATAAAAATGCTTGTGAGTTATTTTACCGCTGTTTTTATCAAGCACAAGAAGTCTTGACGAGTCGCGCGGTTCAACAGGAGTCTGAGCAATCAGTTCCTTAGGCAAATCATAGTAAAAATCGCTTGTTTTCATAAAAAAACCTCTTAATTGTGCACAATTTTATTACTATTTTGTAATTGACAATAATACACTATAATGGTATATTATAGGGTAGAGTATAACAATATATAGTAGTAGGTATATAATATCGTATTTTATCAAAACTTACAACTGTTTTTAAGAAATTGTAATATTATGGAGGATCAAAATGAAAAAATTTAATGTCGGAATTATCGGCGCTACAGGTATGGTAGGGCAGAGATTTATCCTTTTGCTTCATAACCATCCCTGGTTTAATATCACAACTTTAGCCGCAAGCTCACGCAGCGCGGGCAAAAAATACGGAGACCTTATGGACGGTCGCTGGCTTCTCGATAAGGAGATGCCCGAGTCTGTAAAGGATATGGTTGTTATGGACGCTGCCGAGGTGGAAAAAGTAGCTTCCACAGTAGATTTCTGCTTCTGCGCAGTAAATATGCCCAAGGACGAAATCAAAGCGCTTGAGGAAAAATACGCAAAAGCTGAGTGCCCCATAGTTTCCAACAACTCCGCTAATCGCTTCACACCCGACGTTCCTATGGTTATTCCCGAGATTAACGCTGACCATATTAAAATTATTAAAGACCAGCGAAAGCGTCTCGGCACTAAACGAGGCTTTGTAGCCGTTAAGTCTAACTGTTCTTTGCAGAGCTATGTTCCCGCCATTCATCCGCTCAAGAAGTTTGGCGTTAATAAAGTTCTCGCTTGTACATATCAGGCAATCTCAGGTGCGGGCAAAACCTTTAGAACCTGGCCTGAGATGGTTGACAACCTCATTCCGTATATAGGCGGAGAAGAGGAAAAATCCGAGAAAGAGCCCCTTAAAATCTGGGGTGATATTAAAAACGGAGAGATTGTCAATAACTATGATATAGCAATTACTTCTCAGTGTCTCAGAGTCCCCGTATCAGACGGCCACACAGCAGCTGTGTTTATGTCTTTTGAGGGCGAGGCTCCTTCAGTTGAAGAAGTTATAGAAACATGGAAAAACTATCAGGGCAGAGCTCAGGAATTGAACCTTCCCAGCGCTCCCAAGCATTTTCTGCATTACTTCACAGAGCCTGACCATCCTCAGATTAAAGAGTCCCGCGACATCGAAGGCGGTATGGCTGTATCTGTGGGCAGACTCAGAAAAGATACCCAATATGATTTAAAATTTGTTTGTATGTCACATAATACTCTCAGAGGAGCCGCGGGCGGCGCGGTATTGCTTGCCGAACTGCTTTGCGCCGAGGGTTATATGGATTAAAATATTAATTTGGAGGTTAATATGATGTCAAAGCCAATTTTTACAGGCTCTGGTGTAGCCCTTATTACACCATTCAATTCTGATTTAACCGTTAACTATCCCGCTTTGGAGGAGCTTTTGGAGTTCCATATCGCCAACGGCACCGACGCTATCATTGCCTGCGGTACAACTGGCGAGGCGGCTACTTTAACTGAAAAAGAGCATTGTGAGGTTCTCAACTTTGTTGCCGAGAAGGTAAACCACCGTGTTCCCGTAATCGGAGGAACAGGCAGCAACGATACGCGCACGGCTATCGAGCTTTCTCAGTCCGCCCAAAAAAGCGGAATAGACGCGCTGCTTAGTGTTACTCCTTATTACAACAAAACCTCTCAGGCAGGTCTTGTAAAGCACTTTACAACAATTGCGGACGCTGTCGATTTACCCGTTATTCTTTATAACGTGCCCTCACGTACAGGCTGTAATATTCAGCCTAAGACTTGTCTTGAGCTCAGCGAGCACCCCAATATTATCGGTGTAAAAGAAGCCAGCGGAGATATCTCACAGGTTGCTTTAATCAGGTCTTTGTGCGGCGATAAGCTCGATATCTATTCAGGTAATGACGACCAGACAGTTCCGTTTATGTCACTCGGAGCTCTCGGCGTAATCTCTGTATTCGCTAACATTTGCCCCCAGGAGATGCATGACATCTGCCAGCTTTGTCTTGATAATGATTTCGCTGGCGCTCAGAAGCTTCACTTCCATTATATTGAGCTTATGAATATGATGTTCAGCGACGTCAACCCCATACCTGTAAAAACTGCTATGAACCTGTTTGGATATGAAGCGGGTGAGTGCAGACTGCCTCTCGTTCCTATGAACGCTAACGGATATCACAACCTTAAGGATTGTCTGTCAAAGTACAACTTAATTAACAAATATAAAGAATATAAAGCATAAAAATAAGGCGTACCATGTACGCCTTTTTAACTTGAAAATAAAGGATGTATAAGTATGACTGATATAATTTTATGCGGCTGCAACGGAAAGATGGGACATGTTGTAGCTCAGGCGGTTGAGAATAATGAAAAATGCTCAATTATCTGCGGTGTGGACGCGTTCGGTACAAATAATTATGTGTTTCCGACATACTCGGATTTTTCTCAAATTGACAAAAAGGCGGATGTAATCATCGATTTTTCAAATCCCGCCACTCTCGACGGGCTATTGAATTACGCAATTAAGTATAAAGTCCCCGCGGTAATCTGCACAACAGGCTATTCCGAGGAGCAGGTTGAAAAGATTAATAACGCAGCCAATACAATTCCTGTCTTTTATTCGGGCAATATGTCGCTCGGAGTTAATCTTCTCATAGAGCTCGCCAAGCAGGCGACAAAAGTTCTCGGCAATGATTTTGATATAGAGATTATCGAGAAGCACCACAACCTCAAGGTTGACGCTCCATCGGGAACTGCTCTTATGATAGCCGACGGCATATCATCTCAGCTCAATAATGAACCGCAATACGTTTATGATCGACACAGCTATCGCAAAAAACGTTCAAAAAATGAAATTGGATTTCACGCTGTGAGAGGCGGAACAATAGTCGGCGAGCATGATGTTATCTTTGCGGGGCACGATGAGGTAGTAACAATTTCGCACCAGGCTCAGTCAAAAGAGCTTTTCGCGACAGGCGCCGTCAACGCCGCTTTATACCTTAAAGACAAGGATGCGGGTATGTATAATATGAGTATGATGTTGTCCGAAAAGCTGAATTAAATACTCATATTAATGACATTATTCACTTAAATATAATAAAATTATTATTTAATTATTATTTAAAGGAAGAGGAATGTAACAAATGCTTAAAGGTAAAAAATTATTAGCTTACGTCTTGAGCTGCATTATTATTTTCACGGTGTTCGCGGTCCCCGCGAGCGCGTCAGCCGCGGCTAAACCTAAGCTCAACAAAACGAAGGCTACAATCACAAGAACAAAGTCTGTAAAGCTTAAACTAAAAAACGCTACAGCATCAAAGGTCAAGTGGTCATCTTCCAAGAAATCTGTCGCTTCTGTAAGCAAAGGTAAGGTAACCGGCAAAAAGGCAGGTAAAGCTACTATTACAGCTAAGTACAACGGCAAGAGCTATAAGTGCAAGGTTACTGTTAAGGGCAGAACAATAAAAAAAGGATCTTTCAGCCTTTGCAGAACTCAAAAAACAACACTTCAACTTAAAAACGGCAGTAAGGTTTTAAAGGCTAATTCCTGGAAATCCTCTAATAAATCTGTTGCTACTGTTACATCAAAGGGTGTTGTTACAGCTAATAAAGTCGGTTCAGCCGTTATATCCTGCAAGGATAAATATGGAGACACTTATAAAATCACCGCAAAAGTTAAAGACCCTTGCGCAGTATTAAAAAACTATATAATAAAAAACGGTAATATAGATAATGACGGTTACTATTATATAGGAAAAAAATACTATGATGAGAACGCTGAAAATTATTATACTGTTTTTGTAACTTATGATTCGTCAAAAAAACAATTTCAGTTCGAGTCGGACAGCGAATATGACGATGATACATATGTCTTGATTATGAATATTCCTTATAAGCTCACGAAAAACGCTCCTTTGTTCTATTTCAATTTTGTATCCTCCACAAATACTACTAACTGGGGCGCGACAGCATCAATTAACCCCGCATCATATACATTAAGTCAGAGTGTATACTTTGATCTTGCTAACGGTTCTGATGTTGACGGCAATCTTCAGAGCTTCGGTAATATAGACTTAAGAGCATCAATGAGATGCTGGAACACATTACTTAATGACAAAGTAGGATTTGGCTTAAAAGCTATGGGTTTTGCCAAATTTTAAAATTCAATTAAACTAATATATTCCCGGGGTGGCTCAAAAGTAAGTTTTAGCCACCCCTTAGTGTCATTCTGAGGAGCAGCGCGAGGAAGAATCTTTGGTTTATACGGTTTAAGATTCTTCGCTAACACTCAGAATGACAGCGGGAGTTGACTTTTTGTGTCAGCCCCTGTTTTTTCACGTTTGCAGCTTTATTCTCATATTATGTAACAATGAGGTGAAAGCTATGGACAATTTAGTCAAGCTCTCGTCACTTACATCTGCGCTGAGAGCTAAAGATATTCTAAAATATCACGGAATTTTTTCTAAAGTAACAAGAATCCCGTCATCTAGCGGGAAAGGTAACTGCAGTTACGGTTTAAAAATAAATAATAAAATACAAGAAGCGGTAAGTATCCTCCGAGAAAACAATATTAAAGTCAGCGGACGAGCTTTGGAGGACTTGCTTTGATATATCTTGACAATGGAGCTACAACATTTCCTAAACCCGCGTCTGTGGTCACCGAGGTTAATAACGTGTTAAAACATTTCAGCGCCAACCCGGGGCGCGGCGGTCATAAGATGGCTATTAAAGCCTCAGAGATTGTATATAACACCAGAATTAAACTCGCTGAAATGTTCAAAGTCAGCGACCCGTCTAATGTGATTTTTACAAATAATTGCACAAACGCTCTTAATACTGTAATTAAAGGAGTTTTAATGAGCGGCGATCATGTTATTATTTCGTCGCTTGAACACAACGCTGTACTCAGACCTATTGAAAAACTGAGAAAAAGCGGAGTCAGTTTTTCTATAGCGGAAGTCGCAGAAAATGATTCTGAAAAAACTGTTAATAATTTCAGAGATTGTATACAGGAAAATACAAAACTGGTTATATGTACGGCGGCATCAAATGTATTCGGTATCAAACCTCCGTTTGAAAGAATATGCGCGCTGTGTCATCAGTACGGAATACTGACTTGTGTTGACGCGGCGCAAGGCGGGGGAGTGTTCGACTTCAATCTTTCCGCTTCATCAATAGACTATCTTTGTCTTGCCGGGCACAAAGGGCTTTACGGTCCTATGGGTACAGGTGTGTTAATTATTAACTGCGATACTGTTCCCGACAGTTTAACGGAAGGCGGTACAGGAAGCAATTCCGCTGATTATAATCAGCCTCTGGTTTTACCTGACAGGTTTGAAAGCGGTACTGTAAACTGCCCCGGGATAGCGGGGCTGGGTGCCGGAATTGATTTTATAAATAAACGCGGTGTTAACAATATTTACAGACATGAGCTGAATTTAGTTCAGTTAATGTATAGTAATCTAAAAGAAATGGATAAAGTTGAATTGTACACAGACTATCCCAAGTACGCCTGTTACGCTCCCGTTATTTCTTTTAACGCAAAGGGAAGAGACTGCGAGGAAATTGCGGATGTTCTTAGTGAAAAATACAATATCGCTGTCAGAGCGGGACTGCACTGCGCGCCGCTGGCTCATAAAAGTATGAACACTTTTGACAGAGGTACAGTAAGGGCGGTTCCATCAATTTTCACAACAAAACAAGATATTTACAGATTTATATCAGCTTTGTATAAAATAATTACTTGAACCTCAAGAGTAATTGTGTTATAATAATTCTATAATGCAACTAAAAGGAGGTTAATTCGATGATTGCTGAATGGTTTAACAGTATACTTTCTGTCTTTAAAACAATTCGATTCAATGATGTAATTGATATTCTTGTCGTAGCGGTTATCGTTTTCGGCCTCTTTAGACTTGTGCGCGAAACAAGAGCCGAACAGCTCTTAAAGGGTGTTATCATTCTTTTGGCTGTGTACATCATTTCAATGTTGTTCGGTCTCACTATGATGATTGGACTTATGAGGCTGTTGTTCGAGTTCTCTGTTCTGATTGTAGCGATAGTTTTTCAGCCCGAAATCAGAAAAGCTCTGGAAAGGCTGGGCAAGACAGGTTTCTGGAAATATTTTAATTTTATTAAAAACGGTAAAAACAGCGAAGAATCCGAAGCTGTTAAAAAAGCTATCGTCGCGACAGCTGATACCGCGACCCTGTTCTCGAGTTCAAAGACAGGCGCGCTGATTGTTTTTGAGCGTGATGTAAAGCTTTCCGATATCGCTTCTACAGGTACCGTTGTCAATTCAGAACCCTCGGTAGCGCTTTTGGGAAATATCTTCTTTAATAAAGCGCCCTTACACGACGGCGCAGTTATTATACGCGAGGGCAGAGTTTTCGCCGCGGGATGTATCCTTCCTCTTACGGATAAGAACAAGGATATCGACATCAATCTCGGAACACGTCATCGCGCCGCCATTGGTATGAGCGAAGTTTCCGATGCTGTTGTAGTTGTAGTCAGCGAAGAAACGGGCGCAATCTCCATTGCTGTCAACGGGGTTATCAAACGTGATTATGATCGCGAGACTCTAGCTTCATTCCTGCAGAATATGCTTCTTGACGACACAAAAGTTTACGTAAAAAAAGCATCTAAATTTTCCTCGAAAAGAAAGGAGAATAAAGATGAAGAAAAGTAGATTCAGACGATTGTTCAAGAACAATAAATTCTTGCTGATTATTTCTTTGATAATTTCGATTGCTATCTGGATTATGGTAAGCGTAAGCGACACCAACGACACAACCGCTACAATATCAAATATTCCTATTCAGATTAACCTTTCTCAAGACGCCGAAGATAACGGTTTACAAATTTTCAGCGGTAATGATATGCAGGCTTCGGTTACGGTAACCGGCAACCGACTTTCTATCGGTCAGATATCAAGCGATGATATCATCGTTTCAGCTCCCACAGCGGGTACTATTTCAACGTCAGGTACTTATCCTTTGTCGCTGACAGCTAAAAAGGCAAATTCAGCTGACAGATTTGAGATAGTTTCCACCGTGTCGCCTTCAGTTATCAGCGTTTTGGTAGATAAATATAAGGAAACTGAATTTGACATTGAAAACCATATCACTTATAAGGTTTCAAAAGACTATCACGCTGTTGTAACAACTTCTTCGGATACAATAACCGTTAGCGGTCCTCAGGGCGAAGTTGATAAAGTAGCAAGCATAGGTATTGTTGGCGAAATCTCGGGCGAACTTAAAACCAATACGTCGATGGAATGTGATGTTAAACTGTTTGATAATTCAGGTTCGATAATAACCAGTAATCTTTTGACATTGAGCGACGAAAAAGTTACCGCGAACTTCTCTGTTCTTCCTTATAAAGAGGTCCCCGTTAAAATTGCTTACGAAAACAAACCTGATTCACTGAATATGGATTATTATTCCAATATTTTGCCCAATAAGATTAAAATCGCCGCTCCTCAGGAAATTCTAGACAAGCTTACACATATCAATACTACTCCCATTGATTTTACTACCCTTAAGAATCAAAGCTATGATTTTGAGCAGAAGCTGGATATTCCGTCCAAGTGTGTTAATATCAGTGAAATTGATACGGTTGACGTTAAAATCAACCTTAGCTCATATAAAACACGAAAGCTTAAGGTTACTAATGATTACTTTAAAATGACCGGTTTAAGTGAGGAATACTCGTACAGTATCGCTACCGATTCTCTAAATATAACATTGGTTGGTCCTGCTTCACAAGTAAAAAAAATCACTCCCGAAGACTTAACATGTGCGGTTGACGGCTCGTCAATCGACGGAACGACGGGTTCAATCACTTTACGCGTGAATTTTAAAGCAAACGGTAAAACTTCATGTTGGGTAACAGGAAAATATAAAGTTAATGTCACAGTAGACAAACAATAAAATATTAAGCGCGTGCAAAACCACGCGCTTAATTTTCTCATAAAATAAGCCGCCGCATATAGCGACGGCTGTTTTTTATACTTTTGCTCTGCTTTGACTTCCGATTCTGATTTTCGCTTTGTCCATATCCTTTTCCTGGTTGTTTAGAACGCTCTGGACCAGTCCTATCGCAATCATCATACTCATTACAGACGAACCTCCCGAGCTGAAGAAGGGGAGAGTTATTCCGATTACAGGTACAATACCCAAAACCATACCGATATTTATTATTGTCTGCGAAGCAATAAGCCCGAATACTCCGTAACAAATGTATGAGCCCTTGTTTTCGTACGCTTTCTTTGCGTCAATCAAAAGTCTCGAAATAATAACAAAGAGAATAACAAGCAGAAGCATACAGCCTATAAAGCCGAATTCTTCACCCGCTACGGTGAATATAAAGTCGTTTTCCTGCTCGGGCACTATTCCAAAGGCAACTCGGTTGCCGTTGTACAAGCCATCGCCCGAAAGCTGCCCCGAAGCAATAGAAACCTTGCTCTGATATTGCTGCCATCCGTAATTGTTGAGCGCGTTTCCGTCAAGGTCGAACAAAGCGAGTATTCTGTTCCTGTGCTCGTCGTTGAGGATAAACGTCCACAAAAGCGGTAATCCTACCGCGAGCGCGCCGCCGATAATCGCGAAGTATTTCGCCTGAACTCCTGACAAAAAAGACATTGCGATTGCCATAAATATGAAGATTAATACCGCGCCGTCATCACCCTGCATATGAATTAAAACAATCGGAATCCCAAGGTGAACGGCTAACCCAATAACACCCAGCGGAGTTTTGAGCTTATTATTATCGCTAAGATAGCTCAAATGCTTTGAAAATGTGATGATAAAGCATATTTTCATCAATTCAGACGGCTGAATTGTAAAGCCGCCCGGAAGTCTAATCCATGCTGTATCGTCCGTTCCTTTTACTGTTTCGCCAAATACAAACACAGCGCCCGCGAGGGCGAATCCTATTAAAGCAAATATCCACCAATATTTTATAAAATACTTATAGTTTACAAGCGATATAAGAACAGCAAACGCTATTCCAATCAGTACAGCGACAATTTGGGTGAATAGGTAATTATATTCGCCCGCTCTTTGCATATCGCTGATTAACAGCAAACTGTAAATTGTGGCTACAAATGTAAAAACCCAGAGCCATATATCGGTTTTTTCCAGATATGTCTTAAAGTTTTCTTTAAAATTCCCCAAATCCTCACCACCTTATGTATATGTACTTTATTATTATATAAAATATTCTCATTAATATCAAGCTTTATTTCAAATAAGAATTTATTAGACGATAAACTATGTTAATATAGCTGTGAATGTAATTATAGGAGGATTTTATGCTTACAGATATTGAAATTGCTCAGCAGGCTGAACTCAAAAACATTAAAGAGATAGCCTCACAGTTGAATATAAAAGAGGAAGAGCTTGAGCCTTACGGACATTATAAGGCTAAACTCTCCGACAGCCTTATGGACAGACTCAGCGACAAACAAGACGGAAAGCTGATACTTGTAACAGCTATCAATCCAACCCCTGCGGGTGAAGGTAAAACAACCACAACGGCGGGGCTCGGTCAGGCTATGGCAAAAATAGGCAAGAACGCCATTATAGCTCTCAGAGAACCCTCTCTCGGTCCAGTGTTCGGTATAAAAGGCGGTGCCGCAGGCGGCGGATACGCCCAGGTTCTGCCTATGGAGGATATCAACCTCCACTTTACAGGAGATATGCACGCGATTACAGCGGCCAATAACCTTTGCTGCGCTATGCTCGACAATCATATGCAGCAGGGCAACTCCTTAGGGATTGACCCCAGAAGAATTCTTATAAAACGCTGTCTTGATATGAACGACAGAGCGCTCAGAAATGTCATCGTAGGCTTAGGCGGCAAGGTAAACGGTATTCCCAGAGAGGATCACTTCATTATCACCGTTGCTTCCGAGGTTATGGCTATTCTATGCCTCGCCAATGACATAGACGACCTCAAGAAAAGACTGGGCAATATTCTTGTAGCTTACAATTACTCGGGAGAACCTGTATACGCGCGCGACCTTAAGGCTGACGGCGCTATGACAGTTCTCCTTAAGGACGCTATCAAGCCCAATTTGGTTCAGACACTGGAGGGCACTCCCGCGGTAATGCACGGCGGACCCTTCGCTAACATCGCGCATGGATGCAACTCAGTAAGATCTACTAAACTTGCTTTAAAGCTCGCTGACTACTGCATTACCGAGGCAGGATTCGGTTCTGACCTCGGAGCTGAAAAATTCCTTGACATAAAGTGCAGATTCGCGGGATTAAAGCCCAACGCTATCGTTCTTGTGGCAACCGCCAGAGCGTTGAAGTATAACGCGGGCATTCCTAAAGCTGAATGTTCCGAGCCCAACCTCGAAGCGCTCAAAAAGGGTATTGTAAACCTCGGCGTTCATATCGAGAATATGAGAAAGTACAACGTTCCAGTTGTTGTCGCCATCAACCGTTTCCTTTCAGACAGCAAAGAGGAACTCGAGTATATCGAGCATTATTGTAAAGATAACGGCGCTGATTTCGCTCTGTCCGATGTATTCGCCAACGGCGGAGAAGGCGGCAAGGAGCTCGCTATGAAAGTTGTTGAAGCGGTGGAGAAACCGTCAAATTACGCTCCTATATACCCTCTTGACCTTTCAATCAAGGAAAAGATTAACGCTATAGCAACCAAGATTTACGGCGCTAAGGATGTAAGCTACACAACACAGGCTGAAAAAGCATTAAAAGAAGTTGAAGCGTTAGGCGCTGACAAGCTACCCGTATGTATCGCAAAAACGCAGTATTCGCTCAGTGATAATCCCGCTTTACTCGGCGCGCCCAAGGACTTTACAATCACAGTACGCAACGTATCTCTTTCAAACGGCGCCGGCTTTGTTGTTGTATACACAGGCGACATAATGACAATGCCTGGGCTTCCCAAGATTCCCGCGGCTGAAAAAGTAGATATTATAAACGAAAAGGTAGTTGGTTTATTTTAATGGACGATTTTTTATCACATTCAGTTGAACAAACCGAAAAATTTGCTGAAGAATTCAGTAAAAACCTCAACGGCAACGAGATTATAGCTATGTACGGCGAGCTCGGAGCGGGAAAAACCGCCTTCGCTCGCGGACTGGCGAGGGGCTTAGGCGTTGAGGATGCGGTATCGAGCCCCACATTCGCGATTGTTAATGAATATCAGGGAGTTTATTCTATTTATCATTTTGATATGTACAGGATAGAAAGCTGGAACGACCTCGATTCAATAGGCTTTTTCGATTACGTTGACAACGGCGTTATCATTATCGAGTGGAGCGAGAATATCGAGGGCGCATTGCCGAATGATATTATCAGAATAAACATTAACAAAACAAACAATGAAAACGAGAGAATTATCAGGATTGAAGGTTTTTAGTTGAAGATTTTAGCTTTAGATTCCAGCGCGAAAGCTTGTTCCGTGGCTATTACGGATGACAACAGAATACTGGGCAGTTTTTTCATTAACACAGCATTGACCCACAGCCAGACCTTGGTACCGATGATTGATTCTTTGCTAAAGAACACCAATACGGATTTGAAGGAAATAGATCGTATAGCGGTTTCAGCGGGTCCCGGCTCCTTTACAGGAGTAAGAATAGGCGTATCGGCGGTAAAAGGTATCGCGATGCCCTCTGATATTCCGTGTGTGTCCGTGTCCACATTGGAAGCTATGCCATATAACGTAATTGAGCGAGACGCTGTGGTCTGCGCCGTCATGGACGCCAGATGCGGTCAGGTATATAACGCGTTATTTGACGTGATAGACGGCAATGTAACACGTTTGTGCGATGACAGAGCGCTGTCAATTGAAGAATTAGGCAAGGAATTAAAAACTTTCAGAAAGAAAATTGTCCTGGTAGGAGATGGGGCAGAGCTGTGCTATAATTCTTTTAAGGAATTTAGTGTTGATATATCTCTGGCTTTTGAAAGCCAAAGATATCAAAACGCTGTCGGTGTAGCTATGGCAGCTGGAGAAAAAGAAATAATATCAGCCTCTGAGCTAATGCCTTCTTATCTGAGGCTTCCTCAGGCTGAAAGAGAACTAAAGAAAAAAACGGAGGGGAAGCAATGAAGTTAGCATTAGGATGTGACCATGGCGGAATCAACCTAAAAAACGCCATTATCGATTATTTAGAGGAAAAAGGTATTGAATACATCGATTTCGGATGTTTTTCCGAACGCAGCGTTGATTATCCTATATACGCCTTTAAGGTTGCGAACGCTGTCGCCGATAAGAAATACGACTTTGGTATTTTGTGCTGCGGCACGGGTATAGGAGTCTCTATGGCGGCAAATAAGGTAAAAGGCATCAGGGCTGCCGTAGTTTCCAACGAATTCGGCGCAGAAATGACGCGCAGACACAACAATGCCAACATTCTTTGTATGGGTGGTCGTGTAATCAACGAGGAAATGGCAGTAAAATTTGCCGATATTTTCCTTAATACGCCGTTTTCCTCCGATGAAGAGCGTCATACCCGCCGTGTAAAAATGCTCGCGGAGATAGATAACGGCACTTTTTCCACAGATTAATCTTCAATATTACAAATATTCACCAACTAGCCCCTCTAAAATTACTTAATTGTAATAAAGAATAACAAAAAATATCATATTTTTAAATTTATTTACAAAAAACCCTTGTTTTTTTTCCTTAATCGTATTATAATAAGTTTACATTGTTTTTTTAAAGAAATAAAAATGGTTAGGGAGATA
Organism: Ruminococcus sp.; assembly: GCA_017458845.1. Classification (GTDB taxonomy): domain Bacteria; phylum Bacillota; class Clostridia; order Oscillospirales; family Acutalibacteraceae; genus Ruminococcoides. Next base: position 117,845 of record JAFSZY010000014.1, on the reverse strand, counting down.
GAAAATGAGACTAAGAAAACAAGAGTTAGGTGACCGCAATTTAGTCGGACACCGTGTTGAAACCGTCAGGAAGAAGAAAGGTATGAAGCAAAAAGAGCTTCTTGCCCAACTTCAGGTAAACGGTGTAGATATGAACGCTTCAGGACTTTCTAAGTTAGAGGGACAAATCAGATTTGTAACAGACGTAGAGCTCGTAGCTCTGGCGGATATTCTGGAAGTATCCGTGGATTATCTCCTTGGGAGAGAAAAATAAACAAAATTCAAGGCAGTGGATAAAATCCACTGCCGTTTTATTTTATCAGTTTATATATCTGTTTAATACCATCGTCTATTAATTCACTGTTTATCTGTGAAAAGTTAAGCCTGATAACATTATCTCCTGACGCTCTCATTGCTTTAACATCGGAGTTTTTAAGCAACTCATATTCACCTTTGAGTTCAAAATACATAGCGGTTTCGTTGAATTCATAGCTTTCAAAATACTTTTTAATACTGCTTTTCATCAAGTCGCTCTTCGCTTTGTAATACCTCCTGAGCTTCCTGAGGTGTTTTTCCAGCTTGCCGTCCTTTATATATTCGGCAAGAGCCAGCTGTTCTATCTTTGATGTGGTTTGATTATAATTGTCTTTTGTATCAATGTATTTACTAAAAAGACTTTCATTAAGACACATAAAGCTGATTCTTACGGAAGGTAAAAGTATCCTTGAGAAAGAGCCTACATAAATAGTACAGTCCGTTCCATAGCTTTGCAGGCAGGCGGAAGGGTGGCTTTTGTACCTGAGCTCTCCGTTATAATCGTCCTCGAGTATTATAGCGTTATGATTTTGTGCGTATTTTATAATTTCAAGCTTCCTGGTGATAGGCATACCGGAAGCGCCGTTGCCGCAATTATTTGGGTTAATCAGGATAATATCAGGACAGCATTTTTCAAGAGATTCAATAGTAATGCCCTTGCTGTCACTTTCGGTATATTTTATCTTATACTCAAAGTCAGAGAAAACCTGCTCCGCGTGTGGGAACGAGTTCTGCTCCATAGCTACAGTCTTGTTGAGCCCCAACAGCCCGCAAAGAATGTATATGAGAGTCTGAGAGCCCGAACCGACTACAATGTTATTATATTCTGTCTTGACGCCCCTTGACGAAAACGCGTACTTGGACAGCGCTTTTCTCAGCTCTGTTTCTCCCTGATTCTCACTGTAAGTATTCAGAAGATACTCTTTGTTGAGGATATCTTTTACATATTTTCGCCATTCTTTTATGTTGCTTATATTTTTGTCAATGCCTTTGCCCGAGAAATCGTACTTGTAAACCTTATCGGGCTTCTTGTTCTCGGCTTTTCGGCTGTTGATTTTGCTTTCGATTATAATGCCTTTTTCAACATAGTAACCCTTTTGAGGAACATTGATTATATAACCCTCGGAGCAAAGCGCGCTGTAGGCTGTTTCGACTGTAGTTTTGGAAACATCCAAATCAGCGCAAATCTTGCGTACAGAGGGGAGTTTTTCCTCGCCTTTAATATTCCCGTTTTCTATCGCTTTTTTGATTTCACGGTAAATCTGGGTATATATGGGCGTGTTATCGTTCCTGTTTATATTAATAAAATCCGAAAGCATATAATCACCATACTGATTATATCATAATTTCGGTAGTAATTAAAGGTTGATATTTGATTGATTTTTCAGTATAATAATAAATTAGAGCAATATAGGGTAAAGGAGTAACCTTGTATGAATAAGATTGAAAGATTTTTTAATGAAATAAGAGGGAAGAGGGTTTGCTTTGTAGGAATAGGCACAAGCAATCTTCCTCTCATAGAGTTATTCGCAGAGAAAGGCGCGGTAGTTTCCGCCTGCGACAGACAGAGCTATGATGCTCTCGGTGATAACGCTAAACGTGCAGAGAAAGCGGGCGCAAAGCTGATTCTCGGAGATGATTATCTCAAAAATATAGATACGGACATACTGTTCAGAAGTCCTGGAACACCCTTTTACAAGCCCGAACTTGAGGCTTTGAAGAAAAAGGGAGTAGTTGTCACAAGTGAGATGGAGGTTTTTTTTGACCTCTGTCCCTGCAAGATTATTGCCGTTACGGGCTCCGACGGTAAAACAACGACAACGACTATTATTTCCGAGCTGTTAAAAGAAACGGACAAAACCGTGCATCTCGGCGGAAACATAGGCACTCCGCTTTTGCCTATAATAGAGAGCATTAACGATGACGATTACGCAGTTGTTGAGCTCTCGAGCTTTCAGCTTATCTCTATGCGAAAGAGCCCCGAGATTGCCGTTGTAACAAACCTAGCGCCGAACCACCTCGACATTCACAAGGATATGGACGAGTACGTGGAGTCTAAAAAGAACATAATCCTCCACCAAAACGCGTTTTCAAAGGCTGTTCTCAATCTTGACAATGATATTTCTAACAGCTTTTCAAACGATGTAAGAGGTAAACTCGTCAAATTCAGCCGCAAAGAAATTGTAGAAAACGGCGCGTATATTGATGGCGAAACTATTGTTTATAATGACTACGGCAAAATCACGCCCGTGATGAACTATAAAGATATTAAAATCGCGGGTATGCACAATGTCGAGAACTACCTAGCGGCTATTTCCGCGGTGTGGGGGATAGTAGATGTTGAAACCATAGTAAAGGTCGCAAAGTCTTTCGGCGGTGTAGAGCACAGAGCCGAGTTTGTACGCGAGTTTGAGGGCGTTCAATACTATAACGACTCCATCGCTTCAAGCCCCACACGAACAATTATGGGTACTCTGTCGCTTTATGACGAAAAGATTATTGTAATAGCGGGCGGATACGACAAGCATATCCCTTATGAGCCTTTAGGTCCCGTTATCTGCGATAAGGTCAAACTGCTTATTCTACTCGGTGACACTGCTCCCAAGATTGAGAAGGCGGTAAAAGAATCCGACAATTACTCCGAGAACAATCCTGTAATTATCAATGTAGACAATATGGAACAGGCTGTACAAGCCGCGAGAGAACACGCTCAAAAGGGCGATAAGGTTAGTCTTTCACCCGCGAGCGCGAGCTTCGGGCTTTACAAGAACTTTATTGAGCGCGGCAACCACTTTAAATCCATTGTAAACGGACTGAAATAATGATAAAAATTGTAGACAGCAATAACCCATTTCTCCGAGAAATAGCTGAGCTTTCAAAGGGTAATCCCTACGGCTGCAGGATTATGTCGATTTACAATACATATAACTACAATCTTCCCTTTGTGGATTTCTGGGTTCAGTTTATAGAGGGAAAACCCGTTTCCTTAATTTCAAGGCTCGAGAGCGCTTTTATAATGCGTCTGAGCGAAGAATCCGATATGGAGGAAATCTCCTCATTTGCGCGCGTATCGGGCGCGGGGAGCGTTATTTGTGACGCTTCCTTTGGCTTGAAATGTAATTTGAGCAAGAAATCAGGTCCGATTTTATACAGCGATAAACTGTTTGATATAAGCAAAAGCTTTGAAGTATATTCGCCTGACACTAAAGAAGTGTATTCGGTTATCTGCAAATCGGCTTCCGAAAACTTCGCGGTTCCGTCATATGAGAGTTTTATGCTGGACGTAAATCACAAGCTAAATCAACACTCCATAAGAATGTACGCCGTCAAAGAGGACAAAGCCGCCGCGTGTATTATGACGCTCGCGGAGAGCAAGGACAGCGCGGTGCTCGGCGCTCTGGCAACCGACCCCAAATACAGACATAAAGGCTACGGAGCTTTTCTAATTAAATACATCAACAACGTGCTTGTATCCGAGGGGAAACGCGTATACCTTCACCGCGCGCCCTCGGAAAACGTCGCTTTTTACAATAAACTCGGCTTTGAAGAATACGGAAAATGGGCTGAGTACAGGGAGAATAAGAATGAATAATTTGTTTGATATTTCCCCGGAAATTATCAAAGCGTCTGAAAAAGCGTTAGAGCTTTGCTCGGATAAGCTTAAGGAAATCGATGATATCCAGGAATACAATCAACAAAAAATGATAAGGGCTTTTCAGTCAGCGGGCGTATCCGAGAGCCATTTTACTGGCACAACGGGTTACGGCTACGGCGACAGGGGAAGAGACGCTCTAGATAAAGTGTTCGCGGATGTTTTTGACGCCGAGGACGCACTGGTGCGCTATAACTTTGTAAGCGGAACGCACGCGTTAACTGTCGCTTTGTTCGGCGTTCTTCGCCCAGGGGATAAAATGCTCAGTGTTACAGGCATGCCTTATGATACACTTAGAAGCGCTATCGGCATAGAAGGCGATTATTCGGGCTCATTGATTGATTTTGGCATAAAATATGAAGAAACCGCCCTCAAAGAGGACGGAACCATTGATTTTGAAGCTATCAAAAAAACGCTTGACAGCAGCTATAAAATGGTATATATTCAGCGCTCGCGCGGATATAGTACGCGTCCGACGCTGACCTGTGACGATATTGAAGAAATTGTTAAAACTGTACGTTCCGTTAATAAGGACATTATAATAATGCTCGACAACTGCTACGGTGAATTTGTTGAGAAGAAACAGCCCTTAGCTTGCGGGGTCGACCTTATGGCGGGCTCGTTAATAAAGAACCCCGGCGGCGGAATAGCTCCTACAGGCGGATATATTGCGGGCAGAAAAGACCTGGTTGAGATGTGCTCGTACAGGCTCACCACACCCGGTACGGGAAAAGAAATCGGCGCGACTTTAAATGTTACACGCGAGCTGTTCTTGGGAGCGTATCACGCCCCTCACGCCACGGGTGAAGCCTTAAAGACAGCTGTGTTCGCCTCGGCTCTTTTTGAGGTGCTCGGTTATGACGTTTCACCAAAATACAACGAGAGCAGGGGAGACATTATTCAGCTAATTATGCTCGGTACTCCCGAAAAGCTCGAGCAGTTCTGCGTAGGTATTCAGCACGCCTCGGCTGTGGACAGCTTCGTAACGCCTTATCCAGACGATATGCCGGGCTATGAAGACAAGGTTATTATGGCAGCGGGAGCTTTTACTATGGGCTCTTCAATTGAGCTTTCGGCTGACGCTCCGCTGAGAGAACCGTACGCCGTATGGATGCAGGGAAGCCTGAACTTCCACGCGGGTAAGCTCGGCATTATGCTCGCGGCTGATGAAGTGTTTAACGGAAAATAATTATTATACCTGTAGGGGAGTCCGTCTCGGGCTCCCTAAAATATTACCGTACCCCTTTTAGCGGTGCCCCCTTACTGTCATTCAAAGGAGCAAAGCGACGAAGAATCTCCCATCTCTTTATGAACGATGATATATAGAGATATTAGATTCCTCGTCAACCTCGGAATAACAATAAGAAAAATCAGAATTGTTAAAGACAGCCGATTGTTCGGCTGCCTTTAATTTGTTGGAAGTTATTATATTTCTAATTATTGAATCAATACACAAATCTTATTTTTTTGCTTTAGGATTAGATTTAAACGTAAATGCAACTTCACGACTGATGTACAACGCTTTTTCAAAGATTTTCTGTGTATTAGGTACAAGTCCATAACCGGTTGACCAAACCATAGCATAATACTTTTTGCCAATCTTTCCGTAGTACACATAGCTTTCCATACCATTTTTCAGGTTCTTATAACCGTCTGACGTCATACATATTATCGAACAAATTGTTCCCATACTGCCATTCGTATCTTTATATGTGTTTTTTTCATAGAAGGTACAGTATTTATTTGTGCCGTATGTTTGTTTTTTATATCCCCAGTTAGTAGGTAGCTTTAAAGAAATCTTGGCGCCTCCTAACTTAAATGAGTTTCGCTTGCCTGAATAGATTGCCGATGTTTTGTAACCGTAATATTTTATAAATCTGTTCCAACCTTTCAATCGGATATCTTTCCAGTAATATAACTTTAATTCCTTAGTACCTTTCTTATAAATCTTATATAAAGTTTTATTCAGAATAGTTTCGTTCTTCTTCATTGTTTCCATATCATAAGCAAAATCCATAACATCCTTTGTTACAAGTTTTCCCTTTGATATGGTACCATATATAACGCCGCCTTCAGCGCCCGACATCCAGCTATCCCAGCGGAAAATGCCGTGATAAGATTTATTGGTACTATATTCGATTGACTTTCCACCCATACATCCTGCATGCACTACCTTACCACCGTAAATCGTATAGATAGATAACCCCAATCGCGCGCCTTTAGAGCCAATGATTAATTCAGGTATACCGTTTAAATCAAAGTCGTGCAAAGCTAAAGGTAAATCATCCGTTAGAGTATATGTCAAATTGTACCATCTGATTGAATCCTGATGCTCGATAATATAGTTATAGTACTTATACGACCAATTGATTTTTTTTAATGTCTTTACACTCTTAACCTTACTCCATCCCGAATAATAATTTAAGCCGTTAACCTTTTTGTAGGTGCGTATACGGACATAATATTTTGTATTTGATTTTAGTTTTTTTATCTTTTTGCTTGTTATTTTCACGCTTTTTATGGTAACAGTTTTCTTGCTTTTGGTAAACTTTTTGTTCCTAGCGTACTGAATCTGATAGCCTGTAGTCTGGATAGTCCGCTTTTTCCATTTAACGGTAATATATGTTTTTCCTCTGTTCAGCTTTGTTATACTTGTGCTTTTAGGTTTAATTGTAAAATAGCGGTTAACCGCACCCGAATACTGATTTTTAAATTTTATTCTCGCGGTAGCTTTGCCGACAGTTTTGTTGAACTTATACTTTACCTTGTAATACTTTGAAGGTATTGTTTTCCCTTTTGTATTCTTCACAACAACTTTCGGATATTTTCTTGAGCCGTTATATGTATAAACTTTCTTTTTCAGTTTAATGGTTTTTGGATGGTAAATTGTGGACTTAACCTTTTTGCCGCAATGCTTGCACTTTTTGATAAGCATGCCGTCAGCGTGTAAAGTAGCTTTTATACATTTGTATTTTTTATAGCTGTGATACTTTGAGCTGTGCTTGATTGTCTTTGTTTTCTTTTCGCCGCAGACCGTGCAGGTGTAAGTCTTTACACCATCCTTTTTGCAGGTAGGCTGTTTTGTTACTACGCCCTTGTCCCAAGTGTGAGTTGTGCATTTTTTAGGAAGCTCATATGGCGCGTTGTAACATGTAATATTCCAACCAAAGTCACTTAAACTCATTTTGCGGTTCCATGATATCTGACATCTTTCATTTGTGTTTTCAGAACCGTTACACTCACCGACAGTAACTGTATTGCCGTTTCTTTCGATTATTGTTAACCAATGACCCCATATTGAACTGGTTTGATTTGAATAGTAATGTACAACATCTCCCGGCTTGCAATCGCTTAAATTTTTTGTCCCCCAGTTGTCGTGACAAGAACCGTAAACGTCAACCGCTATTTTTTTAGCAAATCCGCAGCATTGCTGAGCACCGAGAAAACTGTTGCAGTCGTAATACCCCGCAGGGGCGACAGCGCTGTGAGAATAGCAGGGAGTCCAAGTGTACCCGTCGGGATTGTTGCAGGTACCGTAATCATCCATACCAGAATATCCGTGTGTGTTATTTGTCTTATGATTCCAATATGCCCCTTGCGGGAATTTCTTTATTAACTCTTGGAGATTAAGCCCTGTTTTACTGTTAACGGCAGCGGGTGTTCCAACTAATAATCCAGCGGCAATAATCAAAGATAAAAACAAACTGATTATTCTATTTGTCCTTTTCATAATTCATCCCTCACATATCAAAAATGCGCAGCCGAAGCCGCGCAGAAAAACGCACTGCTCCGATTGCTGCGACACAAATCATTTAGCCATTTCAGAGAATGCCAAAATAGAGCCTGCATTTTTACCTGATATAGATAAAAATACATTCTCCCAAAATGGCTTAAATATTCAGATTTATGTCGCACCTATATTTTACCATATTTAACTAAAAAATACTAAACAAATTTTCAAAAGCATATTTATGCAATTTGCACAGATTAGGCTTTTTTTGTTATCGCGTAGGGGCGGGTCTCCGTGCCCGCCCGCTCCTTTGATATACAGTCTCGGAACGACAGAAAAGCAAGCTTGGAATGACAAAGGGATACCGAGACGGTATCCCCTACGAAAAAGAATTATTTGAACTGATTAAAGTTTTGCTACCCCTGTTTCTCTTGCCGCTTTTACTACGGCTTCAGCCACAGCTCTGCCCACACGCTTGTCTACAGCTTCGGGGATTATGTAATCGGGGGAAAGGTCCTCATCGCTTACAAGTCCCGCTATAGCGTAAGAAGCGGCAACTTTCATTTCCTCGTTTATTTCGCTCGCCCGACAGTCAAGCGCTCCTCTGAACATACCCGGGAAGCAGAGCACATTATTAATCTGGTTCGGGAAGTCGGAACGACCTGTTCCTACAACTACAGCGCCTGCCTTCTTAGCCAAATCGGGCATAATCTCGGGAGTGGGGTTAGCCATTGCGAAAACAACAGGTTTATCAGCCATTGACCGCACCATATCCTCGCTTACAATGCCCGGAGCGGAAACACCAAGGAATACGTCAGCGCCCTTCATAGCGTCGGCGAGTGTTCCCGTGAGGTTTTCAGGGTTTGTGATTGAAGCCATATACTCCTGCTCGGAGTTGTTAGTACTGAGTCCTTTGCTTATAATACCCTTGCTGTTTACAAGTACAATATTCTTAACGCCTATGTTCATCAGATGTTTGGCGATTGCAATTCCCGCTGAACCAGCGCCGCTGATGACAAGCTTGATTTCATCAATCTTTTTGTCCACAATCTTCAAGGCATTCATCAAAGCCGCGGCAACAATTACAGCAGTGCCGTGCTGGTCATCGTGGAAAATCGGAATATCACAAATTTCCTTGAGCTTTCTTTCTATCTCAAAACATCTTGGGGCTGCGATATCCTCAAGATTAATACCACCGAAGCTTCCGCTTATAAGGTAAATTGTTTTAACAATTTCGTCTACATCCTTGCTTCTGACGCAGATAGGGAAGGCGTCAACGTCAGCAAATTCCTTGAAAAGGCAGCACTTGCCCTCCATAACGGGCATACCCGCCTCGGGACCGATATCGCCGAGACCGAGAACAGCCGTTCCGTCTGTAACTACAGCAACAAGATTGCTGCGCCTTGTGAGCTCAAAGCTCTTTTCGTAATCCTTGTTAATCTCCATACACGGCTCGGCAACCCCCGGGGTGTAAGCAAGCGACAAATCCATACTGTTGTTAATCGGAGCGCGGGAGATTACCTCAATCTTTCCGTCCCACTCATAGTGTTTCTTTAAGCTTTCCTGTCTGATATCCATAAAATTTCTCCTTATAAACAGTCCGTCATTCTGAGGAGTTTAACGACGAAGAATCTTAAAGATCCTTCGTTTATGCTCAGGATGACAGTATAAAATAACACTCATATATTATAGCTTAAATCTATGTATAATTCAAGTATTTGACATTTATGCTGTATTGGGATAAAATACTTGTGCGAGTAAATTGAACAGTCGCGGGGAAATTCCGAAAGGAACTCTCCGAGGAAAGTCCGGGCTCCACAGAGCACAGGTAACGGCTAACGGCCGCCGGGGGCGACCCTAGGGACAGTGCAACAGAGAATAACCGCCGATTATATCGGTAAGGGTGGAAAGGTGAGGTAAGAGCTCACCGCTGGTACGGAGACGTACCTGGCGTGTAAACCCTGCCTTGGAGCAACACCGTGGAGGGACATTATGCTTGCTCGGCAGTCCCGCGGAGGTGGCGTCGAGCGCTTGTGGCAACACAGCGCCAAGATAGATGACTGTTCAAGACAGAACCCGGCTTACAGATTTAGTCGCGTATAAAGATAAGGCAGCTTTGGGGCTGCCTTATCTTTATAAGTAAATAATTTGTAGAAACTTTTCTGTATTACAGGGCAGATTTCACACTGCTGTCAAAACCTTTTCGGCGCATTTTATTCCGTCAACCGCCGCGGAAATAATTCCGCCCGCGTAGCCCGCGCCTTCTCCGCAGGGATATAAGCCCTTTACGCTTATGCTTTGAAGCGTGTCAGAGTTTCTTGTAATGCGGACAGGGGAGGAGCTTCTTGTTTCCGCCGCTGTCAAAAGAGCGTCGGGGTCAGCGAAGCCTTTTAGCTTCTTGTCCAGAGCGACAATAGCTTCGCGCATAGAGTCGGTTACATAATCGGGCAGAATAGACTCCATTTTTGCAAAAACGGTTCCCCTCTGGTAGCTCGGTTTAACATCGCCGAAGCTCTTGGAATGAGTATTGTTCAAAAAGTTCTCAACACGTTGAACGGGAGCAACATATTCACCGCCGCCCGCTTCATATGCCTTTCGCTCAATATTTCTTTGATATTCAATACCCGCGAGTGGATGCTCGCTGTGGAAATCATTGGGATTAACAGACACTAGTAAAGCGGAATTGGAGTTCTCAGCGTCACGCCTGAACTCGCTCATACCGTTTACGCAAACCATATTCTCCTCGCTTGCGGCAGGTACAACAGTACCTCCCGGGCACATACAGAATGTATACGCTCCTCTGCCGTTGCTCGTCTGAGTGTTGAGCTTATAATAAGCGGCTCCCAAGCGTTCGTTTCCCGCAAATGCTCCGTACTGAGATTTGTCTATTTTCTCTCTTAAATGCTCAATTCTAGCGCCGACGGAAAACGCCTTTTGTTCCATAAAAATATTGCTGTTATGGAGCATTTGCAGCGTATCGCGCGAGCTGTGGCCAATGGCGAGAATCACATTATCGGTGTCAATTACTGTTTTATTGCCGCCAGACTCTGCTTCAACACCTTTTACAGCTTCATTATTTATAATCAATGATGTGAGCTTAGTGTTGAAAAGCACCTCACCACCGAGAGATTTGATTTCCTCACGGATACTTTTAATAACTTCTCTAAGCTTGTCCGTGCCGATATGCGGTTTGGCGTTATACAATATTTCTTCGGGAGCTCCGTGAGCGCAGAACTCATTGAGAATATGACGGGCTCTTATATCCTTAGTGCCTGTGTTCAGCTTGCCGTCAGAAAAAGTTCCCGCGCCGCCTTCGCCAAACTGAATATTGGAGCGTGTATTAAGCGAGCCTGTTTTTATGAAGCCTTCAACGTCCTTAACACGACGGTCGCAATCCGCTCCCTGTTCAATAATTATCGGCTCTTCTCCCGCGCGCGCAAGAGTTAATCCAGCGAATATCCCGGCGGGACCAAAGCCAATTATAACAGGTCTTTGGTTTAGAGGCTTGTGTTTCGGGAGTTTATATTCATACGGCTTTGTGATAGAGGCGTTCTTGCTTCCGGAACGGCTTAAAACATTATTTTCATTAGAGTTAAGATAAACATCAGCGGTAACAATAAAACGCACGTTATCCTTTTTACGGGCGTCTATGGAGCGTCTTAAAAGAGAAAACTTTTCGATTGATTTTTCATCAATTCTGAGCTCCCGCGCAACTGCTTTTTTGAGTATACTGTCGTTATAATCTACAGGCAGTTTTAAATTACTGACTCTAATCATACGTTTTCACCCGCGATGATTCCGCTCGCGAAAGCGAATTGAAGGTTAAATCCGCCGCAGTCACCGTCAATATCAATAGCTTCACCGCAGATATACAGGTTATTTATTATGCTGCTTTCCATACTGTACGGATTGATCTCACTGCCTGCTATACCGCCCGACACAGCTTGAGCATGGCTGAAATCGTTTGATTTTTGCGCTTCAAATCTCCAGTCTTTTATAACGTCGGCAATTCTTTCAATTTCATCGTCTGTAATTGAGCTTATTTTCCTTGAAAACGGCAGAACCTGAGCCTGTTTTAGGATAACCATACCGAGCTTTTTGACGAAAACTCCTGTGAATAAATTTTCAATATTTATGTTATTATAAATTTCTTTATGCTTTAAAAGAATATTAATTATATATTTCTTGTCAGAATAGGGAAGAAGGTCAATTGCAATACACGGCTTTCTTGCCTTTTTCATTTCAGAACTGAGGTTAAATACGCAGATACCCGACAGAGAATTGTCAGCAAACTGAATCTCTCCATATTCTTCCTTGATTATATTTTCGCCTTCGAGCAAACTGACTTTCCCCTCAACTCTTACACCCTTTAAGGAAGAGAGAAGCTCGCTCTTTACTTTTATTGGGCATAAAGCGGGGGAAAGAGGGGTTACATTATGTCCCAGTTCTTTTAGGATTTTTATAACCGAGCTGTCGGAACCAAGCTTTGGTGAAGCACACGAACCCGCACAAACAATGAGCTTATCGCAAATGTAATCCACGTTGTTTGTTGTAATATAAAAACCTTTTTTTTGTCTATGAATATCATTCACCCTTGTATCACAAATTGTCTCAACCCCGAGAGCGTCTAACCTGAATCTCAAAACATCAAGAACACTTCCCGCGTGGTTCGATACAGGATACACTCTGCCTTCGTCCTCAACCTTAGTCATAAGACCGAGCTTCATAAACTCTTTGATAACCCTGTCAACGGAGCAATTTCCAAGAACAATATCGATAAATTTCCTGAATGAGCCGTGATAGTATTTCTTGGAGCAGCTTGTATTTGTAAGATTACAGCGGCCATTGCCTGATGAGAGAAGCTTTCTGCCCACTCTGCTCTGAGCTTCAAGTATAGCTACATCTTTTTGAGGGTTATTCTCTTTTGCCTTTATAGCGGCGAACAAGCCCGATGCTCCGCCGCCGATAATGATAATGTTCTTATTTACGCTCATTTTGTCACGTCCTAAAATTCTAAAAATATAGGCGGACACAGTCCGCCATAAAATTAATGATTTCCTATAAATATCGCGGATACCGCTCCGAAAATGCCCAGACAGGCGAGAGAAACAATAATACTCGCGATTATAACACCGCCCAAAGCGGCAAAAAACGTCTTCTTTAAGCCCATATTGAGGAAGCTCGCGCCTAAAGTACCCGTCCACGCGCCTGTAACAGGCAGAGGTATACCAATAAAAAGCATAAGCGCGATGAATAATCCTTTTCCGCCGTTAGCTGAAAGTTTCTTTCCCGCTTTTTCACCTTTATTTAGGCAGAATGTGAAGAATTTTCCGATAAATTTCTTATCCTTACCCCATTCAAGAACTTTTCTGGCGAATAAATATATAATCGGAACAGGGATAAGATTGCCTATAATACAAACAATAGCGCATTGCCACAGTGGAATGTGGCTGCCGAAATAACCTAAAGGTATACCGCCTCTCAGTTCCCAGATAGGAACCATTGAGGACAAAAACATCCAAAGATAACCCATAAAATTCTCCTTTGAAAAATTTACTGTATTATTAACTAAAATATTATATATTATATTGCAAAAATTTTCAACCTTTTAATTTGACTTATAATCAAAATGATTGTAAAATAGTTAAGATAGCCAAGAGGTATTTTTATGAAAAAGAACGAAATAAAGAGATTTACCGTATTTACAATAATTATGTTCGTAATTACTGGTTTATATATCCTTTTTATCTGGGTGCATTCAGTAATGAGCGCCGAGAAATCCACTGAAGAAAGCTTGAACGTACTTGAGTTTTTGACAGCCTTTTTGAGGTCGCTCGGTATCAACGCCGAGCTGACCGACCATATTGTCAGAAAAGCAGCTCATTTCTGCGAGTTCGCGCTGCTCGGGTGTCTTACTCTATGGTGCGGATATTTGCTCAACAAAAACATCCTGAAGCTTTTGCTTCCCGTAGGCGGCGTATGTATCGCAGTCGCTGTTGTTGACGAGATTATTCAAATTTTCTCACCGGGCAGAAGCTGTCAGCTGAGTGATGTTATCCTGGATTTCACCGGAAGTGTATTCGGAGCTGTATTTTTTATTTTGATTATAATTATTATTATGTTGATAAAGAAAAGGATGACTAAAGATGAATGAAGCAATAACTCAAAACAAAATGGGGTACGCAAAAATGTTCCCGCTCATTATGAAGATGTCGTTACCCGCAATGTTTTCTATGACGGTTATGGCGCTTTACAATGTAGTTGACAGCATTTTTGTAGGAAACATCCCAGTACACGGCGAGCTTGGGCTTAACGCGGTTTCGTACGCGTATCCGCTGCAGATGCTTATGATAGCGTTCGCCGTCGGTACGGCTGTAGGCGCTAACTCGCTCATTTCAAGACGACTTGGAGCAGGGAACCAGAAGGAAGCTGATTCTGCCGCCACACACAGTATAATCCTCGCTGTTTTCACTTGGGTAATTTTTATAATAATCGGTTTATTTGCCGTTAAACCCTTTTTACAACTATATAATTGTACAGGTAAAGTCTACGATTACGGATATCAATATCTGACAATTGTGCTTTGCCTTTCGGGCTTCAGTATGATTCAGTGCAGCTGTGAAAAAATGCTGCAAGCTACAGGCGATATGATTTTCCCGATGTTGTTTCAGCTCGCGGGCGCGGTTACAAACCTTATATTCGACCCTCTGTTTATATATGGTATCGGACCTTTCCCGAAGCTTGAAGTTATGGGAGCGGCAATAGCCACAGTACTCGGACAGTTTGTCGGAATGGTTTTCGGGTTAATTGTTATTTTCGCCAAGAAAAATCGAGTAAAAGTCAGGTTCAAGGGCTTTAAACTCAACCTTGAAACAATAAAAAATATATATTCCGTAGGGTTCCCGTCAATTGTTATGCAATCGATATCTTCTTTCTTGATTCTTGGTATGAACGCTATGCTTAACAATATAGGCGTAACAGTCCTCGGAATCTATTTTAAACTGCAAAGCTTTGTGTTTATGCCGTGCTTCGGGCTTAATCAAGGTCTTTTACCGATTATGGGCTTTAATTACGGAGCCAAGAACAAAAAAAGACTATATTCCGCTATTAAATACGGAGTTTTAATCGCTCTTGTCATTATGTCTATCGGAGTAATACTGTTCCAGACAATACCCGACAAGCTGATTTCGATGTTTAACAGCGAAAACGTCGAGCTTATGAAAGTAGGCGTTCCCGCGTTTAGGACTATTTCCATTTGCTTTATTCCCGCCGCTCTGGGCATTGTTTTTATCTCAATGTTCCAAGCTACCGGCAAAGGCTTTAGAGCTCTTATCATATCTTTCACAAGACAGCTTGTTTTCGTTCTGCCCATCGCGTTTATTATCTCGCAGGTGTTCGGCTCTCAAGAGTGGATATGGCTCGCGTTCCCGTTATCTGAAATCGGTTCTCTGATTTTAGCGTTTGCTTTGTTTATTAATCTGACAAAAACAGATTTCAAAAAACTGGACGAACATTAATAAATTTTTTTATAACGGCATATTATTAGCTGAGGTGAAATTATGGACAATCATAATAATATCAGCTATGCCGACGGCTGGAAAAAAGCCGCCGAACCTATACGCCGCGAAGTTGCGAGGGATATAACGAAAGCCGAGGAGCCCGTTAAAAAGAAGAATGAGAAAAAAGGCTCAAAACCGCTTTTGACTCTTATTCAGATTTGTGTTTGTCTTTTAATTGTGCTTGCCGCTTATGTTTTAAAAACATTTGGCGGGGATATGTACAAAGATATTAAAAAGATATATGAAACCGAAATCAACAACGAGATAATACTCAATCCTTACGAGAACAATTTAGACAAACTGTTTAATGCGTCTCAGGATTAAAGGCTTTGAATTTTCCGTTACATATCCTGCTTTATGCCTGTTTTCGGCATTGATTATAATTAACTTCGATTATGTATATTGTTTATCCGCCGTTATTATTCACGAGCTTGCGCATTTGGCGCTCGCCGCTTATTTCAGAACGAATGTAACAGGTATAAAAATTTCTCTGTACGACATTGAAATTGTTGAAAAATCAAGGCATATTATAGATTATAAAAACGACCTTATAATTACCGCCGCAGGGCCTTTGGCTAACTTTGTGTTATTCGCGTATTATTATCATTTTGATATTAAGTTCGCCTGGGTTAATCTTTTTATAGGAGCTTTTAATTTGCTTCCCGCGGCGAATTTAGACGGCGGGCAGATACTGTACCTCATCCTGTCAAGGCGCTTTACACTTAAAACTACGGCTAATATAGTTATTGTTATAACCATATGCGTTTCCGCACTCTTGTTTTTCGCGGGAATTTTGGTTCTGTTCGAGTCAAAATATAATTTTTCATTACTGTTAATCTGTTTTTATCTTATATTATCTTTATTTTATAAGCAGGATAAGTTTCTTTAACGGAGGAATTATGTACAGCAAGGAAGTCGAAAAAATACTCTTAAAGGTTCAGAAGCCCGGTCGTTATGTCGGCGGGGAGCTTAACTCCGTCATAAAAGATAAAAAAGATGTTGATGTACGGTTTGCCTTCTGCTTTCCCGATACATATGAGATTGGTATGTCACACCTTGGTATGAAAATACTTTACAGCCTGTTTAACGAAAAGCCGTACATATGGTGCGAGCGCGTCTTTGCGCCTTGGATAGATATGGAAGAAATTATGAGGGAAAAGAACATTCCTCTTTACGCTTTGGAAAGCGGCGAAGCTATTACTGATTTTGACTTTATCGCGTTTACGCTTCAGTATGAACTGAGCTATACTAACGTTCTGAATATGTTGAAGCTTGCGAATATCCCTATCAAATCAAAGGACAGACAAAGTCTCGGACAGATTGTTGTTGCGGGCGGCCCCTGCGCCTGCAATCCCGAGCCTTTGGCTGAGTTTATTGACATTTTCTTTATCGGTGAGGGAGAAGAGGTCGATTTAGAGGTTCTAGAGCTCTACCGTAAATTCAAAGCAGAAAACAAAACAAAAGCCGACTTTCTCGAAGCCGCCGCTCAGATTAAGGGCGTTTATGTACCATCGTTATATGATGTTGAATATAACGATGACGGAACGCTTAAAAGCTTTACGCCAAAGGGCAGCGCTCCCGCTAAAGTTGAGAAAAGGCTAATGTCAAATATGGATGAAAGCTACTATCCCGAAAACTTTGTTGTTCCCAACATTGAGGTTGTTCACGACAGAGCTGTTTCCGAGATTTTCAGAGGCTGCATACGCGGCTGCAGATTTTGTCAGGCGGGATTTTTATACAGACCTGTACGCGAAAAGAGTGTAGACAAAATCAATCAAGAGTGCAAAACTTTATGTGATAATACAGGTTACGACGAGGTATCGCTGTCTTCTCTAAGCTCCAGCGATTATACAAAGATTATTCCGCTGCTGGAGAAAATGAGCACCTGGTCCATAGAGGACAAGGTCAGTATTTCTCTGCCGTCATTACGTGTTGACGGTTTCAGCGACGATATACTCAACAAACTAAAATCCGTGCGAAAAAGCGGTCTGACTTTCGCTCCCGAGGCGGGAACTCAAAGACTCAGAGATGTTATCAATAAAAATGTATTTGAGGACGAGCTTTTAGAGACCTGTTCCAAAGCGTTTAACGGCGGTTACACTAAAGTCAAACTGTACTTTATGATTGGCTTGCCTACCGAGACCCTTGAGGACGTTGAAGGCATAGCAGCACTGGCTCAGAAGGTTGTAGACGCTTATTACGCTTGTGAGAACAAGCCCAAGGGCAAAAGCGTTACAGTTACAATCTCCACAGCATCATTTGTACCAAAGCCTTTTACGCCGTTCCAGTGGTACGGGCAAAACCCGCGTAACACTCTTATGGAAAAGCAGTATCACTTAAAGGAGCATATTACGACCAAAAAAGTAAATTACAACTATCACGACGCGGGAACAAGCTTTCTGGAAGCTGTGTTTGCACGCGGAGACAGGAAACTCTCCGTAATTCTTGAAAAAGCGTGCGAAAAAAACTTCCATTTTGACGGATGGAACGACTGTTTTGACATCGACGAATGGATAAAGCTTTTTGAGGAATGTGATATCGACCCATGCTTTTACGCTAACAGGGAGAGAGAGCTTGACGAGCTCCTCCCTTGGGATTTCCTTGACTATGGTGTCAGCAAGGAGTTTTTAATCAAAGAACGTGAAAAAGCATATAATAACACTGTTACACCGCACTGCCGCTTAAAATGCTCCAACTGCGGAGCGGCTAAGTACAAAACAGGAGTTTGTTATGAAAAACGTCAGAATTTGGTTTAAAAAGGACAACGAGTGCCGTTATATATCTCACCTTGATTTGAACCGCATTATGCTGCGAGCTCTGCACAAAAGCCGTATTCCGATTTGGTTCACCGAAGGTTACAACATTCATCCTTACGCTACATTTCCACTTCCGCTTTCTCTGGGATTTAGGGGAGAAAAGGAATGTATGGATATAAGGCTGATTGAAGATTATGATTTCAGCAGGATTAAAACAGATTTAAACGACTGTCTGCCCGACGGAATCATAATATATGATGTCACAGAACCCGTTATGAAAGCCAAGGAGATTGCTTTCGCTTCTTTTACAATCAGAATTACATCAGAAGATGTTATGCCCAATACGCTTTACGATATATGCAGTGAGCTATTGAATAAAGACGAAATACCTGTCGAAAAGAAAACGAAGAAAAAAGGGATAAGAGAAATTGATATAAAACAGTATCTCGACAAGTTCAAACTCGAAAGAAATATCGGCGGAGCTGTTTTAAACGTTACTTTACCCGCGGGAAGTGTTACTAACATCAACCCGACTCTGATTCAAAAAGCGATTGAGAGATATTACGGGATTGAAGTACACTTTGATGTAACCAAAACCGATATGTATGATAAAAATTTAAAAAGTTTTGAATAAAAAACAAAAGGGCTGGACATTCTGAGCCGACCCCTTACTTATAACGCAGAGAGTACGTTCCATATATAACAAAACTTCCATCTCGTTTATTGCGGCGTGTGCATAGTTATATATTCATCAGCGCTCCTCGCTAAAATCGTTCCACCGGAACGATTTCTTAACGCTCGGCTTCGAATCCAACAATAAAAATGAAGCAGTCCATAAGGACTGCCTCATTTTTATGGCGCAGAGAGAGGGATTCGAACCCTCGGTACGGTGTTCACCGTACACATGATTTCCAATCATGCTCCTTCGGCCAGCTCGGACATCTCTGCATAGCGACCTTGACTATTATATTATAAAACAAATCAAAAATCAAGCCTTTTATTTCATTTTTCTCCCTTGGATTATATTACGACTCTCAAACTCCTTATTAATATAGTTGAGCACTTTCTTTTTATTGCCGCTCCAAAGGGGAGAGATAAGGCTCCGCTTGTCTCCATCGCCTGTAATTCTATGTATTACAACATCCTCAGGCAAAAGCTCAATAGCTTCACAGATTATGTCC
Organism: Ruminococcus sp.; assembly: GCA_017458845.1. Taxonomy (GTDB): domain Bacteria; phylum Bacillota; class Clostridia; order Oscillospirales; family Acutalibacteraceae; genus Ruminococcoides. The sequence goes on along the minus strand of JAFSZY010000014.1, from coordinate 98,673 downwards.
GTATATTCCTCAATGGACAGTGTTTCAAACTTGCCGGCGCGATACTCGTTGGCTAAATCTGTATTCTCTAAAACGTGTAATAATTGGAGCTTTATCCCGTTTGTGCGCTGGCCAACATACTTAACTGTTTCTAATATCATTTCTTCGGTTTCATAGGGAAGACCGATAATAACGTGTGTTACTACGTCTATTCCCGCTCGTTTTAAATCATCAACAGCTTTATCATAAACATCCAGTGTATAACCGCGTCTGATGTAATCAGCTGTATTTTCGTGAATTGTCTGAAGCCCAAGTTCAACACTGACAGGCTTGCTTTTATTTATCTCTGATAACAATTCAAGCTTTTCTTTTTCAAGGCAATCGGGACGGGTCGCAACGGATAGTCCGACTACATAATCAGGTTTAATGGCTTCATAGTAAATCTTTCTCAAGTATTCAACATCTGAATAAGTGTTTGTAAAAGGCTGAAAATATGCTATATACGCGTTATCATTTGTTTTTGACCTCACTTTATTGATAGCAATTTTCAGCTGCTCTGTTATTGAAAGGGAAGAGGAAGAGGCAAACTCGCCCGAGCCGCCCTCACTGCAGAATATACATCCTTTATATCCTGATTTGCCGTCACGGTTTGGGCAGGTCATACCTCCGTTAATCGATAGCTTATACACTTTTTTATTAAATTTCTTTTTATAATACTCGTTTAAAGAATAATAATGTCTGCCCATATTTGACATAAACTCCTTAAATTATTATAATAACTGACGGTGATAATATGGCTGAAATATTTATGTATAATATAAAAAACAAAAAAGCAATAGAAATTAAGAACATTTGCCGGACTCTTTATGTAGAGTATCGTGAAATCGATGAGAGCGAATACTCGTACAAGCTGAGCTATCTCCTTAAAATGAGTGATAACAGTGAAAAAAGGGAAAGCGGAGATATAAAAAACGAAATGCTCTATCTTATCGGATTTAACGACGGATTACTAAACATTTTTTTGAAGCTTTTGCGTTCAAAGAAATGCGCCGTCACTCTTAAAGCGGTTATGACGGAAACGAATGTGAATTATACTTCTTATGAATTGTATAAAGAAATTTCCGCCGAGCATAAAGCAATGCAGAGCGGAAACAGTATTCATTAATTACGCGTAAATACGCACATATTCCATAAACATTTTGTAGATTTTACCTTCTATCTCCTCAGTATCCTGATCAATGCCACCGTTAAAAAACATCTGGTTATGGTAGTCCAGCGCGCGATACGTAGAAACAAGGTATCCGCGGACCTTATCCTGAAGCTTTTCGCTGAGCTCATTGCCGTTTGAAAGCCCCATATAAAGCGAACCCTCGTGAATCTCAAGGGGGAGAATACTTTTAATATCCTCAAAGCGGTTTTTACTCTTGACATCTTTATAGAAATCAATCACTGAAAACTCGTTTTTGTCCTTGATATCTGTATTTTTGGAAATGATTTCCTCACATTTGTCAAGGTCAAAGTATTCGTCTGTCATATACTTATAAAGATTGTTCTTGTTGATTTTGAGCGCGTGATAGAGTCTGATATTATGCAGAGCGTTCTCAAGACAGGACATAGCCGAGTAAATCATATTATTGTCAAGCTGAGCCATCATATTAAAAATATTCTGGTAAATACTTTTGTTAATAAGTATAAAGGTCAGTTTTTCCTGTTCTTTATACTGCTCCATAAGCTCGGGAGTTATGAGAAAGCGAGCTGTAAAAGTATATGAGTTCTTTACATACTCCTTTAACTCGCGGTAAAAATCATTTAAAAACTCTGAATTTTCTATTGTAAACTCATACATTTTAATCACCATTATCAAGTATAGAATAAATCCACAAAAAAAGCAACTGTTATCGCGGCAGGTAAATAAAATTTCAGATTGATTTATTTATGAAAATATTGTAGAATAGTTTTATGTTTTGATAAGGTAGGAAAAAATATGAAAAAATTTTTAAAAATCATTATCCCCTCGATTTTGATTATTTGTATGTTATTATCGTCGTTTCCCACAGGTGCCAAAAGCTTTTCTTCACTAGCCAAGAATCCCGTATTTAACCACGGAATTGACGTATCACAGTGGAACGGAGACCTTGACTGGAACAAGCTTAGAAACAGCGGGGTAGAGTTCGCCTATATCAGAATCGGATATTACCACACAGGACAAGGCTACGTGGATTATAAGTTCAAGGAAAACCTTAAAGGCTGTGTAGAAAACGGAATTGACTTCGGAATTTATGTATATTCCTACGTTTATTCATATTCCGAAACCGTAAAATGCGCAAAATGGGTAAAGAGCGTTCTGGACACTATGGGTAACTACACAAAAGACAAGGACACTATCCAGGTCGCGTATGATATCGAAGACGAGGTACAGTCAAACGCTGTGCGAAACGGCAAGATTTCGCGCACTTATTTACATAACGGAGTTCAAAAGTTCTGTGATAAAATCAAATCCTACGGCTACGAGCCCATTGTGTATTCTTTCTCGAGCTTTTTTCAAAGTTATCTGTATCTCAGCAAATTCCAGGATAAAGGCATAAGAATCTGGTACGCCAGCTGGCCGTATACTCCAAATTTAAAAGTTAAGAAAGTAATGGAAAACGGAACATACGCCGATATATGGCAGTTCTCCAGCTCCTATACAATTAACGGCGCTGTGTTTGATACAAATGTATGTTATGACGACTTCTATGATTATTCAAAGGAAGACTCAAAACTTACAATTAAAAATCTGAAATCTTCATATTCATACAAAAGCTCGGGCGTTAAGCCCAGTATAAAAGTTTACAGCGGCAGTACATTGCTGAAAAAGGGTTCCGATTATAAGGTCTTCTATTATAAAAACAAGCGTACGGGCCGAGCCAGGATGAAGATAGTTCGTTACAAGAACGGTAAATACTATGAGTCTAAAACAGTTAAATTCATCATCAGACCTGTAGCCGTTAAGAACCTTAAAGCTAAACCTTCTACCGACAATATTTCATTAAAATGGGACAAGCTCAACGGAGCTATAGGGTATCAGATTCAGGAATTCGACCCGTATGACAGCAATTACAATCTTATTGATACGGTTAAAACGACATCATATACCAATTGTTTTCTTGACGAAGGCAAGGAGTACAAGCTCCGCGTCAGAGCCGTTACAAAGCTGGATGGAGCTAAAGTATACGGCAACTACGCAACCGTTACTGTTAAGACTATGTACAAAGCTGTAAAGCTGAAATCAGTCAGCTCAGCAGCTAAAGGCAAGGCAACGGTTAAATGGACGCCTAAAACCGAGAACACAAAAGGCTACATTATTCATTATTCAAAGGACAAATACTTTAAAACCAAGAAGTCGTACAAAATAAAAAAGAAAACAATCAATAATACGACAATTTCAGGTCTCAGCTCAAAAACACGCTATTACTTCAGAGTCAAAGCCTATAACTATGTTGACGGCAAGTATTTCTACAGCAAATACAGCTCTACAAAGTCTGTTGTAATCAAATAATTTAACTTAACAAAAGATTAAGCCCAAAGCGTTATGCTTTGGGCTTTGTTTTATCCGTGTTTGCCTGAGTAATTATGCGCCTTGTCGAGCAGCATATCCTTAACCTTCATAAGCCTTGTGCGGCTGCTTCGGTCGTTTTCCTCCAGCTTCATAGAAATATATTTGATTGTATCCTGATACCTGGGTATCATAACATGTTCAAGAGAATTAACGCGGCGGCGGGTTTTTTCAATCTCAGCTGACATAAGCTCACAGCTTTTCTCCATCTGAGCGAGCTTTATCAAATCAGGTAAAACATTGTTGAGCGACAGCACAGCGTCGTCAAGCTCAAATGAAGTGAACGCGAAACCGTACGGATAAATATCTCCGCTGTCGGATGTTCGGGTGGATGTTGAAAACTCGGGAATCTCAACACTCATAACGTTCTTGACTTCAGTCTCTATATTCACTTGTTGCTTTGGCGAAAGTAGAGAGGCGTCGAGGGATTCCTTGGACATTACCGCGCTCGCGTTGACAAAGTGATCATTGCATAAGTTGATTTCACTCTCAACTTTATCTCTTAAGTCACGCGTTTCTCTGATTAAATCAAGAAACTGTCTCATCAACTCGTCACGTTTATCCTTTAACATTTTGTGTCCGCGAACAGCGGTTTTAAGCTGTTTTTTCAGCTTAGTGAGCTGCATTCGCGTAGGATTAACATTCATTATTGCCATAATAGCACCTTTTACTGTTTTCCGTAGAATTCGTCGAGCATATCGTCTTTAATACGCTTGAGCTCGCTTCGGGGCAGAATCTCAAGGAGCTTCCAGCCTATATCAAGGGTTTCCTCAATGGAGCGGTTCGCTTCATATCCCTGAGATACATATTTTTTCTCAAATTCTTCCGCAAACTCGGCGTATTTCTTATCCATATCCGTGAGAGCGGCTTCACCGAGAATAACCATAAGCTCTCTGGCGTCCTTGCCTCTTGCGTAAGCGGCAAAGAGCTGGTTCATTGTAGCGGCATGGTCTTTACGTGTACGGTCAGGCCCGATACCCTTATCCTTAAGACGTGAAAGTGAGGGGAGAACATCGATAGGCGGCGTTACGCCCTTTCTGTAAAGCTCACGGGAAAGAATAATCTGTCCCTCTGTGATATAACCCGTAAGGTCGGGAATCGGGTGAGTTTTATCATCCTCGGGCATTGTAAGAATCGGAATCAATGTGATTGAACCGTTGTTGCCTCTAAGTCTGCCCGCTCTCTCATAAAGAGTAGCGAGGTCAGTGTACATATAACCCGGATAACCGCGGTGGCCCGGTACTTCCTTACGAGCTGCGGAAACCTCACGCAGCGCGTCGGCGTAGTTTGTGATATCTGTCATAATAACAAGAACGTGCATACCGAGGTCAAACGCGAGATATTCCGCGGCTGTTAAAGCCATACGAGGAGTAGCTATACGCTCGATAGCGGGGTCGTTAGCAAGGTTCACAAACATAACGGTACGGTCAATAGCGCCCGTTTCCTTAAAGGACTGAATAAAGTAGTCGGACTCCTCAAATGTGATACCCATAGCCGCGAATACAACCGCGAACTGCTCGTCCTTGCCTCTTACCGCTGCCTGGCGGGCAATCTGAGCAGCGAGCTGAGCGTGGGGAAGACCTGAAGCAGAGAAGATAGGAAGCTTCTGACCTCTTACCAGTGTATTAAGTCCGTCAATAGCGGATACGCCTGTTTGAATAAACTCCTGGGGATAGTTTCTGGCGGCGGGGTTCATAGGCGTGCCGTTGATATCAAGTCTCTTTTCGGGAATTATTGCGGGGCCGTCATCGATAGGATTGCCGAGACCGTCAAATACTCTGGAGAGCATATCGGAAGAAACCGGGAGCTCCATTGAACGGCCTAAGAATCTGACTTTAGAACCCGCGAGATTAATACCCGAAGCGGATTCAAAAAGCTGTACCAGAGCGTTGCTGCCGTTTACTTCAAGCACCTTACAGCGGCGCGTCTCACCGTTGGGGAGTTCGATTTCGCCAAGCTCGTCATATTTTACGTCATCAACGTCGCTGACCATCATAAGAGGTCCCGCGACCTCCTGAATAGTGCGATATTCTTTAGGCATTAATCTTCACTCCTTTTCAGTACATCGTTTATTTCTTCATCAAGCTGAGCCTGGATAGATTCAAATTCTGTCTCAATCTTATCTTCGGGCTCGTACTTATATCTGCCTATGCGCTCGCGCACGGAAATATTGACAAGCATTTCAATGTTAGCGCCCTTATTGAGAGCCTCCAAAGCCTTGTCGTAATAATTCAAAATAGCTCTCATCATAAGAACCTGCTTTTTGAGCGAGGTGTATGTATCTGTCGGGTCAAATGCGTTCTGGTGCAGATAGTCTTCACGGATTGAACGAGCTGACTCGAGCTTCAGGCGGTCGGGAGCTGAGAGAGCGTCCATACCTACCAGATTTACAATTTCCTCAAGCTCCGCTTCATCCTGCAAGAGAGCGAGCATTCTGCCTCTGAGCTCCATAAAGTCGGGAGCGGCATTTTCGGAGAACCACTTTTCGAGCTGGTCTGTATAAAGAGAATAACTCGTAAGCCAGTTGATAGCGGGGAAGTGACGCTTATAAGCAAGATTGGCGTCCAACCCCCAGAACACTTTAACAATTCTCAGTGTAGCCTGAGATACAGGCTCTGAGATATCACCGCCCGGAGGCGATACCGCGCCGATAACAGAAAGCGCGCCCTCGGTATCCTCGGTACCGTTTACAAGCACACGTCCCGCTCTCTCATAAAACTGAGCAAGACGGCTGCCAAGATAGGCGGGATAGCCTTCCTCACCCGGCATTTCCTCAAGACGACCGGACATTTCTCGAAGAGCCTCAGCCCAACGGGAAGTGGAGTCAGCCATAAGAGCAACTGTATATCCCATATCGCGGAAATACTCAGCAATTGTAATACCTGTATAGATAGAAGCCTCACGAGCCGCAACGGGCATATCGGATGTGTTGGCGATAAGCACAGTTCTCTCCATAAGAGAGTTGCCTGTGCGCGGGTCCTTAAGCTCGGGGAACTCGTTAAGAACGTCGGTCATCTCGTTACCGCGCTCACCGCAGCCAATGTATACAATAATATCCGCGGCTGCCCATTTTGCGAGCTGATGCTGAACTACTGTCTTACCCGAACCAAAGGGTCCCGGAACAGCAGCTACACCGCCTTTAGCAAGTGGAAAGAGTGTATCGATAGGTCTCTGACCTGTTGTCAGAAGAATATCGGGAGAGAGTTTTTTCTTATAAGGTCTGCCATTACGTACAGGCCACGTGGTGAACATTTTAATATCCTTGTTGCCGTCATCCGTTTTTACGACAGCGACAGCTTCGTCGATATTAAACTCACCCTCGTTAATTTTTTCGATTGTACCCTCAATTTTGTTTGGTACCATTATTTTATGAAGTACAGCGGCAGTTTCCTGAACGGTACCGATTACGTCGCCCGCTTTAACCCTGTCGCCTACTTTAGCGACAGGAGAAAAACGCCATTTCTTATCGTGGTCAAGAGAGCTAACCTCAACGCCTCGTTTAAGATTGGTGCCCGCGACCTTCATAATCTCGTTAAGAGGTCTCTGGATACCGTCATATATCGCGCCGATAAGTCCCGGTCCGAGCTCAACGGAAAGGGGAGCTCCTGTGGACTCAACTTCCTCTCCCGGACCCAAACCCGAGGTTTCCTCATAAACCTGAATAGAGGCTTTATCGCCGTGCATTTCTATTATCTCGCCTATAAGACGCTGTTTACTTACTCTTACAACGTCAAACATATTCGCGTCGCGCATTCCGTCCGCAATAACAAGAGGACCCGCGACCTTTGTTATAATTCCTTTTTTCAAATCTTACACCTCAATTATTGAAGATTATATCTGAGCCGACTGCTTTTTCAACAAACGAAGACAGTCTTTTCGTTCCCGCGCCTATATTGCCCTTAACTCCGGGAATAGGGATTACAGCAGGGGTGAGCCTTTCTTCATAACGGCTTCTTTCTTTTTGAGAGGAATTAAAATACTCCTCTGTAATGTAAATAACAGCGTAATTATCGGTGTCGGCTACATTCCTTAAAGTTTTAGCCGCGTGTTCCGAATCATCACAAATATATATATCGAGTCCGATTGCGGAAAAGCCTTTTATGCTTTCGCTGTCACCGATAACAGCAATATTTTTAGCCATAAATTTCACGCAGCCTTTCTCTTATAATATCTTTATCGGTATTTGTTTTGAAACCGCTGGAAATAATGTGAATTACTTTCTTTTCGGCTTCATTGCCGAGGTAATATCCAATAAGCGGGTCGGCGCCTTCACTCAGGCGCTTACAGCTTTCTTTAGCCATAACAGTCAGCTTATCATCTACAAAGCATTCAAAAGCGGTAGGGGATATCTTAAACTGTTCAATAGCCTTGTCGCATTCATACTCGCTGTATTTCCCCAGCTCGTCCATAAGAAAATCAATACCTTTTAATGTTGCCGCAATGACAGAGGTCTTTCTGAATTCATCCACATCACAAAGCGCTTTATCAAGAAAATCCGCGGAAGCGTTTGTACGGGAACTTCTCAAAGCGATTTTAATATTGTTATAAAATACAACGGTATTGATGTATTCCTCAATGAATTTAGAGTCCGGTTCTTTTGACAAAACTATCATCTGTTCCATAACAGCCTTGTCTATGACCGCGTCGCATTCTCTTGCGTCGGTTTTGTGAGCGATAATGTTATACGCTTCACCAGCCGCAGCGCTGAGCCATTCGGGCAGAATATCGAACTTCTTCTGTTCAACCGCTTTCTTAATTAACTGTGTATCAATGGTAAAGGGAGAGAGGAGCAGCTCATCGTGTCTCTTGTCCAAGATAATACTCTTGAGAATAACTTTCAGGTTATGAGCGTCATTCTGTATTAAGAACACGTTAAAAATATCGAAGTCCGGAGCGACAGTCTTAAGGTAATCCCAAATATCCTTTGTATGAGCGCTTATAACCTCATCAATATTTGAGCCCTCACCATACCCCTTGTCAACCAGAAATCTCAACAGCTCATCCTCTGAATTGTAGCTGAGCATTTGTTCAATATCCGACGAATTAAGCAAGGATTTTTCTTTGGCTCTTACAGAACCTATGGAATATTCATACGATAATGCCATAAATCCTCCTTAATCCGCGAAAAGTTCACGGTTAATTAAATCCTCTAAATCGTCGCGTTTAGCGGAAATAACCGCGGAGAAAGACATATTTTCTTCTATATCTCCGTCTTTAAGGATAAACCCGCCGTCAATATCAGCAGTGTCTTTGCTCAGTTCCGCGTCAAGTCCCGCTTTTTTGAGCTGTGCGGTAAAATCAACGGGTACTCTTTTTAAGTCTTGATTGTTGAGATAAACGACACCCTTGGAGCCTTTGAGCGAAGATGCGAGCTTGTAAAGCGCCTCAAAATAATCCTTGCCATCCAGATTGAGAAGCTTGTTATAAACCATATCTACTGTATTATCGATTTCTTCTCTGCGTTTTTTAAGAATAGCGTTGCGGATTTCAAGCTCAACCTTGCTCTTTGCGCCCGCGTTAATCTGAGCGATACCCGCTAAAACTTTTGCGGAGTTTTCCTTTTCGTTTTGTTCTATTCGTAATTTTGCTTCATTTAATATTTTATCACATTCGGCCTGAGCTTCCTGCTCAATTGCTCTTATGTTTTCATCACAGTCTGATTTAATACGGTTAAGTATTTTATCTTCTCCGTTCATACAGACACCGCCTTTCCGAAATTCGGCAAATTAAATCTTGAGAGCAGGTACAGAGATAACTACTAGAAGTGATACGATAAACGCGAGAAGAGCGTAAATCTCAACGAGAGTTACCGATACCATAGCTTTAGAGAAATTTCTGTCGTCCTTAGCGCTCATCGCGATACCTGAAACAGAAGCTCTACCCTGAGCAAAGCCCGAAACCATACCGCCGATACCGATAGCGAGAGAAGCGCCTAAGAAAGCGAGTCCCTGACCTACTGTGGGCATACCGCCGCCGAGTACGCCGCAGTTAACAAGAATAAGGAAGCCTACGATAAAACCGTAAAGTCCCTGTGTACCCGGGAGAAGTGTAAGTACAAGCATTTTACCGAATTTTGAAGAGTCCTCGGAGAGAACACCCATTGAAGCCTGAGCTGCGCCGCCCACACCTTTAGCTGAACCGAAACCCGCGAGGGCTGTGGCGATTGAAGCGCCGACTATAGCGAAAAACATACCATTTGTAAACATTATTTATCCTCCTGAATTTTAATATACTTACTTTTAAGAGAGAAGGGTTCAAATTCCTTACCGCCGCCCTCATAAAATTTACTGAACATTTCTACATATTGCAATCTCATTGTGTGGACATATGAACCAAGAGCGTTCAAGCCGATGTTGATAGCGTGTCCGACCAAAAGAATTACAAACATAAATATGACGCCCATCAGACTCTTTCCGAACATTGTGGAAAGCATATTAAACACCTGAGCCATAACGCCTGTGGTGAGTCCTAGAGCCAAAAGTCTTGAATAACTCAGCAAGTCGCTGATGTAACTCGTGATGTCATACAGAGAAGCGACACCGCCGATAACCTTACCGAATCCCTTTTTCTTTCTGCCCTGAGTAAGAACCAGTCCCACAGCGCACGCTATGGCGATTCCCGCGCCGATATAAAACACAACCTGAGTTGTTGCCATTCCAACGCCCAAAACAGCGAATCCTACAAGCATCAGCATCCATAATCCCGTATCAAAGAACGCTCCGCCGTAATCCTTGGCTTTAAAGCAGATGTAGAATTTACATCCCATACCGACAAGAATATGTACAAGTCCGAACGCTATTGAAATAATCATCAGCATCAAAGCGTCTTTTTGCGGGTCAATGGTGGGCCAGGGGAGAATATCCTTCATAGTGATATTAGCCCCTGTGAAATAGTTATACAGCGAAGCGGGAGCGTCGCCGAATATACTGCCGAATATCAAGCCCCAGAAGAACGTTGAAACACCGCAATACTGGAACAGCTTGAGGTTATCTCTCATTCTTTCGTCAGGTTTAAAGACCTTGAGCACAATTCCGATTGCCACGACCATTAATAATCCGTATCCCGCGTCCGAGAACATCATTCCGAAGAAGAAGTAGAAGAAGAACGCCAGCAGCGGAGTTGGGTCGATATCAGCGTGAGACGGAGCCGCATACATCATAAGAATATTCTGAGCGGGTCTCGAGAAGCGGTTATTCTTCAGCTTAACGGGAGCGTCCTCGTCCGCGTCGCCGAACTCAACATAACAAGCGGCAACTCTGTCACACAGCGCCAAAAGCTTTTCGCAATCCTGTTCGGGAATAAAACCGTTGATTACAAACACGTGACGTGTATGGTCGAGCTCATTTATTACATTGTACTTGTCAGCTCTTATCCTGAAATAGTCCTGAGTAATCTTTATTTCATCACGTCTCTCGGATAATGAGATAATATCCTTGACAGCTCTTTCATTTTCGAATTCAATATCCTCAAGCTTTTTCTTGAGTTTTTCAGCCTTAAGCTTCGGAATATGATGTGTCGGGCTCATAGGTTTTGAAAATCCCAAAGTCCTGAGAATATCCTCAGCCATTGTTTTTTGGCTTATGGGAGCAAACAATACAAGACAAGTGAGGTTTTCCTCAGCGTACTCAATTTCAAATTTAAACTCTAACTTGGGATTTTCCGCCGCGATAGTCTCGCTAAGCTCAGCCTCGGTATAAATATGAGGAAGAGTGCCGATAAACACCGCGGTTGAATTTGTATCCTTGGTGTTCAGTGGAATATCAAGATCTTTCCAAACTTCAAGCTGATTCAAAGAAGTATTGATTCTAACCTTTTCAGCGTTATTGTCAATAATTTTTTTGTTCAACTCATTGATATTGTTGCACACACGCATTACTTCCGCGGATTTAGAAGCTATCACACCGATTTCATCGGGGTCAATCTCACGTCTGCCTTTGAAAGAGGAAAGAAGCCCTGCTTTTTCGCGCGAATATTCGTCCAGCACTTTGAGCGCTTGTTCGGTCAATGTGACATTACGCTCAAATATCTGCATCTGAGACGTCATATCTACCTGCGAAAAACCTTTGATGTCATCCTTGTGCTTCTTAACCTGAATCAGCGCGCTGTCCTGCAAATGTTCCAGCAGCCGCTTTCGGTCTTCTCTCAGAGCGACAATGCGCACGGTTTTCATTTTTAATCTAGCCAATTAGCATCACCACGCTTTAGTGTTAACGATTTATTTCAGTATAAAGTCTACCGCTTTACTTACTACGCTTTCGCGATTATTTTCCGCCTTTTTATGTATCAAATCACATTTGCCGGCAGCGGCTTTCTTAGCTTTTATAAGCTCGTTGTCGCCGTCAACTCTGGCGGATTCATATCGCTTTTCTGCTTCCTTGTCAGCCTGGTTTTCCGCGTCGGCAATCAACTGTTTAGCTTGTAATTTAGCGTCGTCGATTTGCTTTTGAGCAGACTCTTTCGCCTGCTTTTCACGAGCGGAAGATTCATCCTCAGCGTGACGAATAGCGTCTAAGATATCTTTAGCCATAATATTCTCCTTAATATGGTCTTGGATTGTTGAAATACAATCTTATTAATAATAACATAAAATCAAATAATAATCAATAAAATAACACTGTTTTTATATACAAATATATGTCTGTCATACTATTATAATTTATCTAAAATTAATGGCAAAAGCAGTGAGTGTTATATATTTTCAAACGTTATATATCGTTTGTTGGATTCACGTTAGTGGGATATGTTTCATCAACGCTACGGGCTAAAAACAGTCCACTGGACTGTTTTATTAACGCCCTTTCGAATCTCGCCGTCAATACATTATAAAAAACAAAAGCAGTACACAAGTACTGCCTTTGTTTTTAACTGGCGGAGACGGCGAGATTCGAACTCGCGGGGGATTGCTCCCTAACTGATTTCGAGTCAGCCCCGTTATGACCACTTCGATACGTCTCCGTATTTATTTCAACAATAATGATTTTACCCATAAAACTTCTTTTTGTCAAGTATTAGTTTTCAGCATATTATGGACTAAGTGAGGCGGTGATTATATGGCGTATTCTGTCAGAGAGCTTTTTGCCAGACTGATACAATGCGAAGCTGGCGGGGAAGGGGAAGAAGGTATGAGAGCGGTAGCCTCTGTCATTATGAACAGGGTCAATACTCCATACGGTGAATTTGCCAGAGTCTCAAATGGGGGCGACGTTAGAGCGATTATACTTCAAAAAGGACAGTTCACCTGTACGCGCACAGTAAATAACACTCAGAACATTTATAATATGAACCCGTCGTCCATTCATTACGAAATAGCCGACTGGGCTTTGGCGGGGAACACATCGTCCTCTGTCGGCAATTCGTTATTCTTCTTTAATCCATTTTCAAGAGAATGTCCTAACTACTTTCCGTCAAAGGTAGGAATAATATACAATAAAGTGGGCAAGCATTGTTTTTACGCGCCGACAGCCGCTTACAGAGATACTTAAAACATATCGGAGGTAATTTGATGACTGATAACCAAGAACACAACGACATCAATGATTATAACAGTATTGACCTAAATGATTTGTACAATCTCAACAGGTGCATAGGGGGAAGGTGCGTCAGCAATACGGTCCCCGCTGCTTATCCCGCACCAACAATTGAGGAGCTTGTAAAAGACACAGGTACGGACTATGAACGCAGCAAGGCGCTGTTGACAGCAGTAAACGAAGCGGCATTCGCCGATTCAAGTCCAATTCAAGGCAATCCCGAGGAAATGTATCAGCCTATAACAAAAACTCAAAGCGAACTTTATCCTACTCCCGCTGTGGTTCAAGAGGAAATTGAAGAAATCGACAAGGAAAAGAACCCGCAAACGGGCGGTATAACAGCGGAGGATTTGTATCTGCCTTATGAGGTGACAAGGGAGAGCCTGCAATATCTTAACGGCTTTATCCGAACACAAATAGGCAGACGTGTTACTATTGATTTCCTTTTGGGCAGCGACACTCTGACGTCAAAAACAGGCTATCTCCTCGCGGTAGCTCAGAATTATCTTCTTCTCAATGAGCTCGACACCAACGACGTGACAGCCTGTGACATTTATACTATGAAGTTTATCAGGTTCTATTATTAGATTAAATCAGCAAGTATATTGCTTGAAACCAAAAAACCTTTTTCAGTAAAGCTTATTCTATCGTTATCATAGTTAACATAACCTAATTTTGAATACTTTTTAATCTTATCAAAGAAGTCTTTATCGGGCAGAGAACCGAAGGCTTCTTTGTACTTTATGAGGTTAAGTCCTTGAGTCAAGCGTAGCTGCAGCATTATATACTCCGACACAGTACCGCCTTTTCCATCTTTGATAATTTCATTGCTTTTGAATTTTTCTAAAGAGCGGTCGTAAAAGAATCGTTCACCGTCCATATACGAATGCGCCGCGGGTCCTATCCCAAGGTAATCCTCAAGGTTCCAGTATTTAAGATTATGCTTGCTTTCAAAGCCTTCTTTGCTGAAATTAGATATCTCATATTGCTTGAAACCGTTCTGAGCTAAATAATCAACAGCGAATAGATACAAATCGGCAGTCAAATCATCATCGGGAAAACTATATTTTTCTCGCTTTTTATAAAACACTGTGTTTTTTTCAATTTTTAAAATATATGTGGATATATGCTTTACGCCTAGTGAAACACAAAAATCCATAGAGTTCATCAGACTGTCAACTGTCTGCTCGGGTATTCCCAACATTAAATCAAGTGAGATGTTATCAATTCCGCTGCTCTTAATATTATTAACAGCTTCTGTTACATCAGTTAAGCTATGAGTTCTGCCTAAAGTTTTCAATTCATTTTGATTAGAGGATTGAACGCCAAGCGATACTCTGTTCAAGCCCGCCTGATTAGCTGCTTTGAAATCAAATTCAATTGCTGATTTAGGATTCGCTTCCATAGTTATTTCGATATCGTCAGCACAGTTGAAGCAGTTTTTCACGGTATAAAGTAAATCTGAAATTTGTTCCGCTTTTAAGACACTTGGAGTACCGCCGCCGAAATAAATTGTATCAACTATCTTGTCGGTTTTAGAGGACCAGTATTTTATCTTTTCCTTTAATATTTCAACATAGTTATCATAATCTCCTTGACTTGCGCGCATACTAAAAAAATCGCAGTACGGGCACTTACTGCGACAAAACGGAATATGTAAATACAGTCCGAGATTCTTGCTCATAAATAATCAAGTCCTTAAAAATGGGGTGAGGCAGAAACTACTGTTTCTGCCCCAAATTTGGAAGGTATATGAAAAAATAGGAAAAATTCATCTTTATTACAAATATATTACAATAAGTTTACAGATTTGTCAAGCTATTTTTAGTTATTTTTTTATATTTCTTTAAAAATATTGACATATATAATCCAAAAATAGTAAAATCATAAAGGTATTTTGGAATTTTTATGGAGGAATCTATGAGTAATCTTAGGGAAGAGATAGAAAAGCGCAGAACCTTCGCGATTATTTCGCATCCTGACGCGGGTAAAACTACGCTCACCGAAAAGCTTTTGCTCTACGGCGGAGCTATTAATCTGGCGGGTTCTGTTAAAGGTAAACGAACGGCTAAACACGCGGTGTCCGACTGGATGGAAATTGAAAAACAGAGAGGTATTTCCGTAACTTCTTCTGTGTTGCAGTTCAAGTACAACGGCTACTGCATTAATATTCTAGATACACCGGGACATCAGGACTTCTCGGAGGACACATACAGGACGCTTATGGCAGCTGACTCGGCTGTTATGGTTATCGACGCGTCCAAGGGTGTTGAGAATCAGACTAAAAAGCTCTTTAA
The DNA here is from genome assembly GCA_017458845.1 of Ruminococcus sp. Classification (GTDB taxonomy): domain Bacteria; phylum Bacillota; class Clostridia; order Oscillospirales; family Acutalibacteraceae; genus Ruminococcoides. The sequence goes on along the minus strand of JAFSZY010000014.1, from coordinate 83,275 downwards.
AGTCTGTGTTATGCGCCATATACCAATTATTACATTCATCAACAAAATGGACCGTGACGCACAGAGTCCGTTTGATTTGCTTGAGGATATAGAAAACGTGCTGGGTATTCACACCTGTCCTATGAACTGGCCTATCGGTTCGGGTAAAGAATTCAAAGGTGTTTACGACAGAGAGAGTAAAGCTGTATTAGCGTTTAAAGCAAATAACGGTCAAAAGGAAGTTGAGGAGGAGATTATCCCGATTGACGATTCCCGTCTTGACGACCTTCTGGAAGAGAAAAAACAGGATTTAATCGATGAGATAGAGCTTCTTGACGGAGCGGGAGACGAGTTCGACCTTGACGCTGTCAGAAACGGTACGTTAACGCCCGTATTCTTTGGCTCCGCTTTGACAAACTTCGGTGTTGAACCGTTTTTAGAACAATTCTTAAAGCTCACTATGCCGCCAACACCGCGTGAAACATCTGATGGTATAGTAGATACAGCCTCCGACTTCTCGGCTTTTGTGTTTAAAATCCAGGCAAATATGAACAAGGCTCACCGCGATCGTATCGCGTTTATGCGAATTTGCTCAGGCAAGTTCGAGAAGGATATGGACGTGTATCATATGCAGGGCGAGAAGAAAATGCGCCTGTCTCAGCCTCAACAGATTATGGCTCAGGAACGTGAGGTAATCGATGAAGCGTACGCGGGCGACATTATCGGTGTATTTGACCCCGGTATTTTTATGATTGGCGATACGGTATGCACTGCTAAACATAAAGTTAAATACAAAGGCATTCCTACATTCGCTCCCGAGCACTTCGCGCTTGTCAGACAAAAGGACACAATGAAGCGCAAGCAATTTGTTAAGGGCATTAACCAGATAGCTCAGGAGGGTGCGATACAAATTTTCCAAGAGCTCGACGCTGGTATGGAAGAGGTTATCGTCGGCGTTGTAGGCGTGCTTCAATTTGACGTACTTAAATACCGCCTTGAGAACGAGTACAACGTGGAAATCATAATGGAAGAATTGCCGTTTGAGTATATCAGATGGATACTTAATGAGGATATCGACCCCAAGGAACTCGACCTCGCGTCCGACACAAAGCGTATTCAGGACTTAAAGGGAAATCATCTGCTTCTGTTTACAAGCTTCTGGAGCATAGACTGGGCGCTTGACCATAACAAGGAGCTGAAGCTTCAGGAATTCGGTAACGCGTGATGATTTACGACAAGATTAAGTCAAACACCAAGCTGCCGTTCCACATGCCCGGGCACAAGCGAAACACTCAAATGCTTGGTGATGATTTACCTTATGATATTGATATAACCGAGATTAAAGGCTTTGACAATCTTCATTCACCAAGCGGAATACTCCTTGAGCTCAACAATAAGCTCAACAAGCTCTACAACGCAAAGCGTTCATACGCGCTTGTCAACGGCTCAACGGTTGGTATTCTCGCAGCTGTCAACTCAATCGCCAAAGAGGGCGACACTATTCTTATGGCGAGAAATAGTCATAAGTCGGTTTATAACGCTGTAGAAATCGCAAAAGCCAATGTTGAGTATGTTTTACCTGAATACGATGAATTCGGCATTGCTAAGGGCATAACCGCCGAACAGGTTAATAGCAAAATTAATGATAGTATAAAGCTTGTAATCATGACTTCACCGACATATGAGGGCGTAGAGAGCGAGGTTGACGTAATCTGCAACATTGCTCACAAGCGTAACATTCCTGTTCTGATTGACGCGGCGCACGGAGCACATTTATTTGACAGCTATCATAATGCTGATATTGTTATCCGCGGACTGCACAAAACGCTCCCCGCGCTCACACAGTGCGCCGCCGCGAATATTTACGGAAATTTGGTTGACCCCAAACAATTTGAGATTAAGCTCTCGATGTTTGAGACAAGCAGCCCGTCATATGTGCTGTTATCGTCAATTGAAAAATGTGTAGAGTTTATTAATGGCGAAAAGTTTGATGAATACTATAAAAGGCTGAATGATTTTTATAGCATTATTCTTAACAATCTGAAACTGTTAAAATATGACGATATAGGTAAGTTAGTTGTATTTACGGGTTACACTTCAATTACTGGATATGAGCTCGCCGATATGCTCCGTGACAACAACATTGAACCAGAAATGGCGACACAGGACTATATCATAGCCTTGACGAGTGTATGCGACCGTATTAGTAACCTGAATGAGCTAAAAATAGTACTGGAAAAGATTGATAAAACACTCAATAAAGGTGATTATACTCCAAATATAATTACCCAATTACCGAAAAAAGTTTATAATTCATTTGAGATTGATAATGACATTATCGCGGTTGACTTAAAAGATAGTATCGGCAAAGTATCAGCCGAATACATATGGGCGTATCCGCCGGGTATTCCTATTATTGTACCCGGGGAAGAAATCAGCAAAGAAATCGCAGAATACATTATCAACAATAAACAAACCGATTTTCAGAGCACATACGGGCTTTTGACTCAAAAAATATACTGTAAAAAGGTTTAAATGTTGATACATTCATTGACAATGATTTTTAGTTGTGTTAAAATTTTATTATACTGATTAGGAGGTTTTTCAATATGAAAAGAATTCAGACTATTGAAACTCGTGATTTAAAGCAGAGCACAAAAAGCGGCGGTTGCGGCGAATGTCAGACATCTTGTCAGTCAGCTTGCAAAACATCATGCGGCGTTGCTAACCAGCAGTGCGAAAAGTGCTTAGAAACAGAGTAATACTTTAGGACTATCGCCGTTTTTCGCTGACGCGTCAAACGGCTTTTCCTTTTTAGGTGAAGAATATGATACATCAATTTAAATTAAACGGCTATAACATTGTCCTCGACGTGTTCAGCGGAGCTGTACACTCTGTGGATGAGGTTGCCTATGATATAATTTCAATGTACGAAAACTCGTCTCAGGACGAAATAATCAATACAATTACAGTCAAATACCCCGAGGTAACTCCCAACGAAGTAATTGAGTGCGTTGAAGATATCGAAAGTCTTAAGGAAAGCGGCAAGCTTTTTAGTGATGACGAATACGCTGATTTGGCCTTTGACTTTAAAAAGAAGAATACAGTTATAAAAGCTTTGTGCCTGCATATAGCTCACACCTGTAATCTCAACTGTGAATATTGCTTCGCAAGCCAAGGTAAATACCACGGAGAGCGAGCTCTTATGAGCTTTGAAGTGGGCAAGAGAGCGATTGATTTTCTTATTGAAAACAGCGGTAAACGCAAGAACCTGGAAGTCGATTTCTTCGGCGGAGAACCGCTGATGAACTTTGACGTCGTTAAAAAGATAGTAGAATACGCCCGTTCTGTTGAAAAACAGCATAACAAGAATTTCAGATTCACGCTCACAACAAACGGCGTTTTAGTTGATGATGATGTAATTGATTTTGCTAACAAAGAATGTCACAATGTTGTACTCAGCCTTGACGGCAGGAAAGAAGTGCACGACAATCTCAGAAAAACTATAAACGGCAGCGGCAGCTACGACATCATCGTTCCCAAGTTCCGGCATTTTGTTGAGCGCAGAGGCAATAAGGGATATTATGTAAGAGGCACTTTCACTCATAATAACGTAGATTTTACAAACGACATTTTCCATATGGCGGATTTGGGATTCACAGAGCTTTCTATGGAGCCGGTGGTCTGTTCTCCCGACGACCCATACGCGCTTACATATGACGATCTTCCTGTATTGTATGAGCAATACGAAATCTTAGCAAAAGAAATGCTCAAACGCGAAGAAGAAGGGAAACCAATCACGTTTTATCATTATATGATTGACCTCACGGGCGGACCCTGTATATACAAAAGGATTTCGGGCTGCGGCTCGGGTACCGAGTACTTAGCCGTAACTCCATGGGGCGACTTGTATCCCTGTCATCAGTTTGTAGGTGACGAAAAATACCTGATGGGTGACATCTGGAAAGGCGTTACAAATAAAGAAAAACAAAACGAATTCAAGCTGTGCAACGCATACGCCCGTCCTGAATGTAAAGATTGCTGGGCAAAGCTGTTTTGCAGCGGAGGCTGCGCCGCCAACGCCTATCACGCGACAGGCTCAATCACAGGCATATATGAATACGGCTGCAAGCTGTTTAAAAAACGTATGGAATGCGCGATTATGATGCAGGTGGCTAAATCTCTGAAATAACTTTATTGGACTTGCAAAAACAGGATAACTCTCTCATAAGATTATTATGATAAATAATGGGAGTGGATTATCTTGTTAAGCTTACTTGGATTTATAGGACAATACATTTGCTTTTTAGTTCTTCACGTATGCGGCAACGGCTCTTTCCCGAAACCGCTGTCGGCAAAGGAAGAACGTGAATGTTTAATTAAGGCAAACGAAGGGGATATTAACGCCAGAAACAAGCTGGTCGAACATAATCTCAGACTTGTCGCCCACATAATCAAAAAATACTATTCATCACAAAACGATCAGGACGACCTTGTGTCAATCGGTACAATCGGCTTGATTAAGGCGATTAACACATTTGATATTAACAAAAACATCAAGCTCTCAAGCTACGCTTCACGCTGTATTGAGAACGAGATATTGATGCACTTTCGAAACCTGAAGAAAACCTCTCAGGATATATCGCTGAATGAAGCGATTGATATGGACAAGGACGGAAACTCTCTGAGCCTGTTTGATATTCTCTCGGTTGATGATGACATACTCGATAATATAAATACAAAACTCAACCTGAAAAAGATTTATGAATATATTGACTCAGAGCTTGATTCCCGTGAAAAACAAGTTATCATACTGAGATACGGATTAAACGGTGAAAATCCTATAACTCAACGTGAAGTAGCCGAGATACTGGGAGTCAGCCGTTCATATATCAGCAGAATCGAAACAAAAGCTCTTAAAACACTAAAGAGAAAATACGAAAGAAGCAGTAATCTATAAATGATAAGAGAAGTTGAATACAAGGGAACAACAATCAAATATAATCTTACGCGAAAACGCGTGAAGAATATTAATCTGCGTATTAAGCCTGATTGTTCCGTGGAGGTTTCGGCAAACTCAAGGGTATCGTTAGAATATTTGGATTCCTTTGTTATCAAAAAGGGGGATTTTATCCTCAAAGCTTTTGAGGATTTTAAGAAAAAACAATCAATAGAATTATTGCCTAAATATACAATAGACGAGTTTGAGACATACGTTTTTGGTAGATTTGAATTAACATATAAATTATTCGGACAATACAGAATAGATAAACCTCAGCTTAAATTCAGAAAAATGAAGTCAAGGTGGGGGAGCTGCAACTACGTCAAATGTATTATTACACTTAACAAAAACTTGATTTATTGCACCAAAGAGCAGATAGATTATGTAATTATCCACGAATTTGCTCATTTAATTGTGCCAAATCACAGCAAGGATTTTTATAACATTGTGTCGGGTTTCTGTCCCGAATACAAAAGAATAAGAAAGGAAATGGCGGGAATACTGATATGAAACTTGTATCATGGAATGTTAACGGCTTCAGAGCGTGCCTGAACAAAGGTTTTGCGGACACCTTCGCACAAATTAACGCAGATATATTCTGTATTCAGGAGACTAAAATGCAGCCCGATCAGGCTGACTTTTCTCCCGAGGGCTACGAGAAATATTTTTATAGCGCAATTAAAAAGGGATATTCAGGAACGGCTGTATACACAAAAGCAAAACCCTTGAATATCACCTACGGAATTGAGGACAAGCACAACGACGAGGGCAGGGTTATCACCTGTGAATTTGAGAGTTTTTATCTCTTGTGCTGTTACACTCCCAACGCGCAGAACGAGCTGAAAAGAATTGACTATCGTATGGAATTTGAGGACGACCTCAGAGAGTATATGGTTAAGCTTAATAAGATTAAGCCTGTCATTCTTTGCGGAGACCTCAACGTAGCTCACACTGAAATCGACCTCAAGAACCCCAAGTCAAACCGAGGCAACGCGGGATTTTCGGACGAGGAACGCGGCAAGTTCAGCGAGCTTTTAAATGCGGGATTTACTGACAGCTGGCGTTTTCAGCACCCTGACGAAATTGGCGTCTACTCCTGGTGGTCGTACAGATTTAACGCCAGAAAGAATAACGCGGGCTGGCGTATTGATTACTTTGTAGTATCAGATGATATCAAAGATAAAATTAAAAACACGGACATATTAACTGATGTTTTAGGCTCCGACCACTGTCCTGTAGCTTTGGAAATAGACTTGTAATAATACTTTTTTATCCTCATACAATTTAGTGGTGAGGATTATGAAGAAAGACAAAGTTACATATATTATGATCTTCGGATTATTCGCGGTTTATATTATACTGATTATCGTCGCTTTTTTTAATCTGGACAATTACTCCTCTGTCAGCGCTTCCGCTCTTGACAATATTACAATTGTGCTTGACGCGGGACACGGCGGTGAGGACGGCGGCGCTGTAGCTAACGGAATTATTGAGAAAGATATAAACTTATCAATAACAAATAAACTCTGCGCTCTGTTTAAAACTGCCGGCTTTAATGTGAAATTCACCAGAACAAACGACGCAATGCTCAACTCCGAGGGCTCAACACTCAGAGAGCGCAAGCTAAGCGATATGAAAAACCGCCTGAGTATGTTCAACAGCAGTGAAAAGAATGTTGTAATCAGCATTCATCAAAACAAATTCACTCAGGAACAGTACAGCGGCACTCAGATTTTTTACTCTCCTAATAACGAGAACAGCGCAAAACTATCGGAAGCTATAAAAGAAAATATAGTTTCTCTTATACAACCTCAAAACAAGAGGGAAACAAAAAAAGCGGATAATAACATTTATCTGCTCTATAACGCTAATGTTCCCGCTGTAATTGTTGAATGCGGGTTTATATCTAACGCTCAGGAAGCGTTAAAGCTAAAGGACAATGACTATCAAAACAAAATAGCTTTTGCTGTTTTTTCAGGTTTTTTAGAATACTATAACGAATGAGGATTTTTAACTATGGCTAAAATCAAAAGTGTGTTTGTGTGCTCAGAATGCGGTTACGAAAGCCCAAAATGGTACGGCAAATGCCCGAGCTGCGGCAACTGGAACACAATGCAGGAGGAAATAAAAGAGACCGCAAAAGCCTCTGCTGTATCTCAAAGACGGATTTCCGCTTATACAAAGCCCGTATCCGTCAATGATATTTCCACAAAAGATGAAGAAAGATTTGACACGGGCTTTAATGAGCTAAACCGTGTCCTCGGCGGCGGCATAGTTAAGGGCAGCCTTGTGCTTCTCGGCGGAGACCCGGGAATCGGCAAATCCACAATACTAATGCAAATCTGCAAGAATCTGTCAAACCTTAACATACTGTATGTATCGGGCGAGGAGAGCAAACGTCAGTTAAAGCTCAGAGCGGACAGGCTCGGACTGACAGATTCCAATCTAATGATAATGACCGAAACCGACGTGGAAATCATTACAGAAGAAATCAAAAATCAAAAGCCCGACTTAGTTATGATTGATTCAATCCAGACAATGATAATAAGCGAGCTCACATCCTCCGCGGGAAGTATTACACAGGTCAGGGAGAGCACAAACCTTATTATGCATACGGCAAAGGACTACGATATTCCCGTAATGGTTGTAGGTCATGTAAACAAAGAGGGCTCTATAGCAGGTCCCAAGGTGCTTGAGCACATTGTAGATACGGTTTTATACTTTGAAGGAGACAAACAAATGTCTTGCAGAATACTGCGCGCCGTCAAGAACCGCTTTGGCTCTACAAATGAAATTGGCGTTTTTGAAATGACCGACAAGGGCTTGCTGGAAGTTGAGAACCCATCAAAAATGATGCTCTCAGGCAGACCTAAAGGTGTTTCGGGAACAGTAGTTACCTGCTCACTCGAGGGCACACGACCTATTCTCACCGAAATACAAGGTCTGGCTACTCAATCGGGGTATGGAAACCCCAGAAGAATGTCCACGGGATTTGACTATAACCGACTGTCAATGCTGCTTGCCGTGCTGGAAAAGCGTGCGGGATATTACTTTAATAATATGGACGCTTTCGTCAATATTGTAGGCGGTCTTAGAATAGACGAACCCGCTGTGGATCTCGCAATATGTATGGCGCTTATAAGCAGTCTGAAAGATACACCCGTACTTGAAAACGCCGTAGTGTTCGGCGAAGTAGGTTTAGCGGGCGAGATACGCTCAATATCTCAGGCGCAGCAGCGTGTAAGCGAGGCGGTAAGGCTTGGATTTGATAAGATAGTACTGCCGTATCACAACGCTAAAAATGTAGATAAAATGGGCGCTGAGGTAATCGGTGTAAAGAATCTGAGACAGGCTTTTGAGGCTATCAGTGAGTAAAAATATTATAATGTCGGATGAAAAGACAGAGATAAACAAAAGCATTAAAAATAGAGGCTTTAATATAATAGAATCCGTTAATATAGAGGGAATATTACCGTTTGAAAGGCGGCACGCTGATATTCAATGCCTCAAAATAAATGACACTTTCTTCGTGCTGAAAGAAGCACAAAAGCTGAAAGAAAAGCTTTTTTCATTACAATTAAAGGTAATTGAAATAGACGAAGAAATAGGCGCAAATTACCCCCAAAACATACTCTTAAACGCTGTTTATATGAATAACAAGCTCTATTGCAAAGCAGATTCTGTCGCAAAAGCAGTTATAAAGCATTGCAACGCAAATAATATAGAAATATTTAATGTTAATCAAGGCTACACAAAATGCTCTACAGCGGTCTTTGAGAACTGTTTTATAACGGCAGATAAAGGAATTTTTGATACTCTGAGCCGAAATGGGGAAGAGGGGCTGCTTATAGACAGCGGAGATATTGAGCTGGACGGAGTAGATTACGGTTTTATAGGCGGATGTACTTTCTATAATAATGGAAAAGCTTACTTCACAGGAGATATTACACAGCATAAAAACTATAAGTTAATTAAAGACTTTCTGACAGAACGAAATATTAAAATAGTATGTTTAACAAATAAAAAACTGTACGATATAGGCGGGTTTATAGTGATATAAGCCCGTTGTTTTTTGTGTTAAAATATTACAAATTGTATAATCTGAATTATACAAAATATGTTGAAACACTGTGGAAAACAATAAATTGAATTATACAAAATTTTGCGTTTTAAGAAAGCAAAACAGCAGGGAAGTGTGAATGAAAACTCTATATATAGAATAAATGGCATAATAAAGCTATTTTTACAGTTATTATACGTTCCTAAATAATTCATTGTTTTATTACGGCGATCTATAATTATTCTCCCAATATATTAAAATTCGTAGTTAAAAATCTCTGTATAAAAAATTTTTAAAAAATAAGCGAAATAAAATCCGATGGAAATTTTTCTGACAACCTGGGAGTCGTTGAGAAAATTTCTATCGGATATTTTTTTTGAGAATTACAGGGATTTCAATTATTATATTGTTGTAGAGCTTAAAATAAGTAATATAAAAACAATAAGCGTTTAGATAGGACAAAGAATTCTGCGAATCTTTAATAAATACAAAACTAATAATACAGCTTTTCTAATTAACATAAAAATCCTATATTCAATAATTCAGGAGATTGTTGTTTAATTATATTTCTAATTATGCATTAAAATCCCTTGTTTATTCTAAATCAGAAAATATACTCCCCTGAATTATACAAAATTTTCATTTTGTATAATTTTCCATATAAGAATAATAGCTGCTCCCTATTATGATATAATCAAAATTGTGAGGTGATACTGTGGCAGTAGACTTTATGAAAGAAGCTCCCGACATTATAAAACGTTTTCTTCTCTATATGCAAAACATCAAAGGTCGTTCCCCTAAAACGGTTGACGAGTATTATATTGACCTGCGCACTTTCTTTCGTTACATAAATGCGTCAAGAGAAATTTGCAATCCCTCTCTCGAGTTTGATGAAATTAAAATAGATAACGTAGACCTAGAACTTGTTAAAACTATCACTCTGCGTGACAGTTATGAGTTTATGTATTTTTTGCAGCGCGAACGCGGCAACTCCCAGGCTGCCCGAGCACGCAAGACCTCTTCCCTGCGCCAGTTCTATAAATATCTGGAAAGAGAACATTTGATTGATTCTAACCCTTTAAAAGACCTTGAAACACCAAAGCAGAAGAAATCTCTGCCTAAATATCTCACTTTGGAGCAGTCTATTGAGCTTTTGAATGCTGTTGAGGGCGATAACGCAAGGCGTGATTACTGCATTTTAACCCTGTTTTTGAACTGTGGACTGCGACTTTCGGAGTTATGCGGGCTGAATTATAACGACGTCAGAACCGATAACACAATGAGAGTGCTGGGAAAAGGAAACAAAGAGCGTATAATTTACCTTAATAAGGCATGTATAGACGCAATCAACGCTTACAAAGAGGTTCGCCCTACCGATGATTTAAAGGACAGAAAAGCGCTGTTTATCAGCCGAAACCACAACAGAATGTCACCTAAAACCGTTCAAGCTATGGTTTATAAGTATCTTGAAAAAATCGGTCTGGACTCTCAGGGTTATTCCTGTCACAAGCTCAGGCATACTGCCGCTACACTTATGTATCAAGAAGGCGACGTGGATATAAGAGTTCTAAAGGAAATCCTAGGTCACGAGAATTTAGGCACTACAGAGATATACACTCACCTATCTAATAAACAGCTCAAACAAGCCGCCGAGAGCAATCCTTTGGGAAAAATTAAACCTAAGAAAAACGAAGAGTAAAAAATTAGCGTGCGAATCAATCGCACGCTTTGTTTATTTTACAGTTACTTTTAAATTTAGCTTTTTGACTCCGTTTACTTTTACTTTAAGATTTGTAACGCCTTTCTTTAATCCTTTTACTTTAATGACCGACGCTGACTTTTTAGATACAATTTTGGCATACTTAGTATTTTTGTAAACATTTTTGATTGATTTAACTTTACCTTTTATGCGGATTTTAACAGTCCTGCCCTTTTTGATTGTAACGGCTTTTATTGTCTTATTGTTTTTTGTAAGCTTAGGGTTGTTCTTTACAATTATATCACAGCTTAATTCTTCGCCGTTATATTTTCCGCATACTTCCGTCGTTCCTTTGCTTAGGCCTAAAATATAATTAGTTCCGTTTGTTTTGCTGGTTTTAGCAATCTTTTTATCCTCAATTTTCCACGATCCGATGTATTTATTCAGGAACACTTTCTCCCCCGCGTTTATGGAAATTTCGAAAGGATCCATAGTTACACCGTAAACATCGGCAATAAGTCGGGAAATTCTCGGAAGCTTACTTTTGTTTATTACGCCCTTTTTGTAAGCGTTATAAATAGAATATTCCTTGTTTTTCTTATAATCATAAACATAAAGATTATACGCTCCGCCGACAGCTGTGTACTTATACTTACCCATTGTGTAATAATACATAGCGCAATCACTTACTTCAAAATCCATTCTTTCGAGATAAAGATTACCCCCTATGGATTTAAATACATCAATTTTGCTGTAATCACCTTGGCTTTCCTTGTACGCTTTAAACTTTTCTTTAGGTGTAAGAGCGTTTGCCGAAACAACAAATAATGAAGTAATCAGGATAATTGATACTAAAAATATTGACGCAAATCTTTTCATAACAAAAACCTCCTAAATCAAAAACTTATAAATAAAAAATGCACAACACTCGGTGCTGTGCAATAAAACGCATAGCTCCGATTGTATTGCGGTACAATTTCAATACATGCGCTTTAGTATAAGACAAGTATAGATTTTCAGAGCATGCATTTTTACAGAATTTATTGTAAAAACGCACACTTATCTTATACTGATTCTATGAAATTATACCGCATAATTATAATATCATAGTATTAAGGGTTTTGCAAGATAAAAATATAGCGCGCGAAAAATCGCGCGCTTTTACTTTTATAACTTGTATTCGTCGGAGAAATCAAATGTCGCAAAATAATCCTTGGATGTCTCAGCGCGGCGAATCAGCTTGAAACTGCCGTCCTCTTTGTAGAGAACCTCGGCGCTGCGGAGCTTGCCGTTGTAGTTGTAGCCCATAGAGAAGCCGTGAGCGCCGGTATCATGAATATAAATCAAATCTCCGATATCAATCTTCGGCAGCATTCTGTCGATAGCGAACTTGTCGTTATTCTCGCAAAGACCGCCCGTAACGTCATACATATGGTCGCGGGGCTCATTCTCCTTGCCTAGCACGGTAATGTGATGATACGAGCCGTACATAGCGGGACGCATAAGGTTAGACGCACAGGCGTCAAGACCTATGTAGTCCTTATAGATATGCTTTTCGTGGATGGCTGTACCCACGAGAGCACCGAACGGAGCAAGCATATATCTGCCGAGTTCTGTATAGATGTCGATGTCCCCCATCCCCTCGGGAATAAGGATTTTTTCGAATTTTTTGCGTACACCCTCGCCGATATAAGCGATGTCGCTCTTGGGCTCTTCGGGTTTGTAGTCAACGCCTACGCCACCCGAAAGGTTAATGAATTTGATATGTACGCCAGTCTTTTTGTGAAGCCTTACAGCAAGCTCAAAGAGAATACCCGCAAGCTCGGGATAGTATTCGTTGGAAACTGTGTTTGAAGCTAAGAAAGCGTGAATACCAAAATGCTCCACGCCGAGCTCTTTAAGCTCTATAAAAGCCTTTTCCATCTGTTCCTCGGTCATACCGTACTTTGAGTCGCCCGGGGTATCCATTACCTGAACTTTATCCTCACTGCCCGCGAGCTCAAACACACCGCCGGGGTTATAACGACAGCACATAGTCTTAGGCATTTCGGGGAATATCTTCTTGACAAACTCAACGTGAGTGTAGTCGTCAAGGTTAATGTAAGCACCCAAATCATAGGCAAGCCGCATATCCTCCACGGGAGTTACGTTTGAGCTGAACATAATGTCCTCGCCCGTAATTCCGCAGGCCTTTGTGAGCTCGAGCTCTGTGTAAGACGAGCAATCCATACCGCAGCCTTCCTCGTGAAGAATCTGCATAAGATAAGGATTGGGAGTAGCTTTTACGGCAAAATACTCCTTATAGCCCTTGTTCCAGCTGAACGCCTTGTTGAGCGCTCTGGCGTTTTCCCTTATCCCCTTTTCATCATAAATATGAAAAGGTGTGGGAATTTCTTTAATAATCTCGTTTGCTTTCTCTAAAGAGATGAAAGGTTTTTTCTCCATAAAATTACTCCTAACCTAAATCGTTTATATACTCCTCAATTACCTGTTTTACATCATCGAGTCCTTCTCCGTTTATCGCGGAAAAAGGAATCAGCTCTACCCCGTCGAATTTCTCAAGCTCGTCCATAACCTCGTCGATACGCTTTTCATACGCGGTTTTCTTGAGCTTGTCCTTCTTTGTCAGGACAATCACAAACGGGGCGTTGCTCTCATAAAGAAACCTGAGCATATCGTAGTCGTCTTTTGTGGGTTTGTGGCGGATATCGATTATCTGTATAATAAGCGCGATATTTCTGTCGGCTGAAAAATAGCCTTCAACCAGCTCCGCCCAGCGCTTTTTCTCCGCTTTGGAAACCTTGGCATAGCCTTAACCGGGTAAATCGACAAGCTTGAATTCCTCTGCGTCAAAAAAGTTAATAGTGGCGGTTTTACCCGGTTGAGAGCTTACCCTCGCTAAGTTTTTACGCTGTACGAGCTTGTTTATCAGCGAGCTTTTTCCGACATTGGAATGCCCTGAAAAGACAATTTCGGGTTTACTTTTGGGCGGCAATTGTGAGGCGAGACCCGCCGACATTTCAAACTCTACTTTATTAAAATTCATAAGCTCACCTACTGACGAACCGTTGAACTGACGGGAACTCTTTGTTCGGATAGCAGAATATCTCGCTTTTCGTTGACAACAATAGGTTCAACCGTTGCGCTCATAAGAACTTCCGTAAAGTTTTCGCAAGGCACAAACTTGATTTCTTCATTGACTACGGGGTCAATTTCATTGATGTCGGGCATATTATCTTTGGGGATAAAAACAGTGTTAACGCCCGCCTTATATGCCGCCATAGACTTTTCTTTTAATCCGCCTATGGGAAGTATTTTACCTCTGAGGGTAATTTCACCTGTCATAGCCACATCACGTTTAACAGGTCTCATAGAAAGCGCCGAATAGATAGCCGTCGCCATCGTGATACCCGCCGACGGACCATCCTTGGGAACAGCTCCCTCGGGAGCGTGAAGGTGGATATCCTTAGTCTTATAGAAATCAGGATTAACACCGAGTTGCGCGGCGTGTGAGCGGATACAGCTGATTGCGGCCTGAGCACTCTCCTGCATAACATCGCCAAGAGAGCCTGTAAGATTAATTTTTCCCGTTCCATCCATAACAGCGACTTCTATCGGGAGCATTGTACCGCCTACAGAAGTCCACGCCAGACCGTTGACAAGCCCTATTTCATCCTTATCGTTGAGTTTATCGAGGTTATATTTTTTGACTCCCAGATAATCGGAAATATTCTTGTCCGTGAATTTAATTGACTCCTCTTCTCCGTTGACAAATTTTACGGCAAATTTTCTGATTGTTTTAGCGATTTCGTGTTCAAGCCGTCTTACGCCCGCTTCTTTAGTGTAATTGTCTATCATCGTATAGATAGCAGCGGGAGCAAATTTAACATTTTTAGCTGAAAGCCCGTTTTCTTTAAGCTGTTTGGGAATCAGGTGTTTCTTGGCTATGTTGAACTTTTCCTCGCGTGTATAGCTGTCGATGTGGATAATCTCCATCCTGTCATACAGCGGTGCGGGAATTGTGGAAGCATCATTTGCGGTAGTAATGAAGAATACCTTCGACAAATCAAACGGAATGTCGATATAGTGGTCTACAAATTTATTATTCTGCTCAGCGTCAAGAACTTCGAGCAAGGCTGACGAAGGGTCGCCCTTATAGTCAGAACCCAGCTTATCAACTTCATCAAGAATGAGCAGAGGGTTATTTGAGCCCGCGCTCTTTACGGCAGCCATAATTCTACCGGGCATAGCGCCTATATATGTACGCCTGTGGCCGCGTATTTCAGCTTCGTCGTGAACGCCGCCCAAAGCGATTCTCGCCGACTTTCTGCCGATAGCTTTCGCTACAGACTGAGCGATTGAAGTTTTGCCCACTCCTGGAGGTCCGACAAGGCAAAGAATCTGTCCTTTAGTATCAGGGTTAAGCTTGCGCACTGCAAGCTGCTCTATAATACGCTCTTTTACCTTGGTTAAACCGTAATGATTTTTGTCAAGCTTGTTCTTTACTGTCTTTAGATTAAGCTTGTCCTTTGTACCGGTGTTCCACGGAAGGTCCAAAACAGCGTCAATGTATGTTTTGATAACCGCTGTTTCCTGACTCCCAAAAGGCATTTTAGACAATTTCCTGCACTCTTTGATTAAGGTCGTTTCGGAAGCTTCATCAAGCTTTAACGCTTTGATTTTCTCGATATATTCATCCGCTTCGGATGCAAGGCTTTCCCCTTCTCCAAGCTCAGATTCTATGATATTACGTTGTTCGCGCAAAAAATATTCTCTTTGCTGTTCATCAATACGCTCACGGGCCTTGAGGCTGATTTCATCCTCAATTTCAAGAATATAAATCTCTTGATTGAGCATATCGACTAATGTTTCAAGTCTTTCGGTAACGTCGATGGTTTCAAGAATAAGCTGCTTATCGTGATACTCGGGAATTGCGTTAGCTGTAATAAAATCAGACAGCTCTCCCCCTTTATCGCTCATAGCGACCTTAAAAAGAACATCTGATGAAAGCTTTGAGACATATTTTGAATATGTTTCAAACAGCTCTTTAACTGTACGAATCAGAGCAATCTCGTGAGTAGTCGGTATACTGTCAATCTCGGCAATGGCTTGAACCTGAGCGAAAAGACTCTTCCCGTTATCGAGATATTCGACAATACGAGCTCTCTGCTGACCTTCTACAATCACTCTTGTAGTGCCGTCGGGCTGTTTTATAACCTGAACAATATTAGCTATAACACCCATAGTATAAAGCTCCGAAGGAATCGGGTCTTTAGCGGACGGGTTCTTTTGAGCTACAAGGAAAATCTTCTGCTCGTTTTTCATAGCCAAATTAATAGCTTTTTGTGATTTATCCCTACCCACATCAAAATGCAGGAGAGTTTTTGGGAAAACGACAAGTCCTCTAAGAGGTAATACAGGGAGATTGAGGATATCGTTATTTATCTGTTTCATTATGTTACTCCTTAAAATCCAAAAGCTGTAGTGTAAAATTCAAAGTTGAATTTACATTACAGCAGATAGACTGTTAAGACACTTCTTCAGCGTCGATAACCTTTGAGTTCAAATTGGAACTCAGCTTTGGTCTGACACCGTCGCGTATAACCTCGGGGTCAGCCTTATCATCAACAACATCTCTATCAATGATAATCTTCGTGATACTTTCGTCGGAAGGAACCTCAAACATTAAATCGTTGAGTATACCTTCCATTATTCCGCGCAATCCTCTCGCGCCTGTTTTCTGTTCCTTAGCGAGATTCGCTACAGCCTCTAAAGCGTCGTCGGTAAACTCGAGTTCTACACCATCAAGCGCGAAAAGTTTTTTATATTGCTTAACAATAGAGTTTTTAGGTTCTGTAAGGATTCTGACAAGAGCTTCGGTATCAAGCCCGTTGAGAGCAGTAATAACGGGAATACGACCTACAAGCTCAGGAATAATGCCGAATTTAACAAGATCGTGAGCAACTACATCGTCCATCCATCCTGTTTCATCCAAAACAGCTTTTTCCTGAACATTTGCGCCAAAGCCGACAATTGAAGCGCCCTTGCGTTTTTCAACTATTTTTTCAAGTCCGTCAAAAGCACCGCCACAGATGAACAGAATATCCTTTGTGTTAATCTGCAAAAACTCCTGCTGGGGATGCTTTCTGCCGCCAGTAGGCGGAACATTAGAGACAGTACCCTCGAGGATTTTTAAGAGAGCCTGCTGAACTCCCTCGCCGCTTACATCACGCGTGATGGACGGGTTCTCGGATTTGCGGGCAATCTTATCAATTTCGTCAATGTAGATAATGCCGCGCTCGGCCTTTTCAATGTCAAAATCAGCCGCTTGTATAAGTTTAAGCAAGATGTTTTCAACATCCTCACCGACATATCCGGCCTCTGTGAGAGTTGTGGCGTCCGCTATGGCAAACGGAACGTCCAGCGCTTTGGCAAGAGTCTGAGCGAGCAAAGTCTTGCCGACGCCCGTAGGTCCGAGCAGAAGAACATTACTCTTGACGAACTCTATATCGTCATCATTGTTGAAAACTCTCTTGTAGTGATTATACACAGCTACGCTGAGAGATTTTTTAGCTTTTTCCTGACCGATTACATAGTCGTCAAGTATTTCTTTTATCTCGGCGGGTTTTAAAAGCTGCGGAATCTCTATGCTGTTGTTAACATTTTCTTTGTTGCTCTCGAAGTCCATATCAGCGTCCTCAAGTATATTGACACAAAGGTCTATACACTGGTCACAGATATACACTCCGTTGCCGCCCTTTACAAGACGGCCTACGAATTCCTGCGGCTTACCGCAAAATGAGCAATAAATGTTGTTGTCGGCATTGTTAGGCATAATTAACCTCTCTTATCTCTTTTCAAACACCTTATCAATAAGTCCATACTCAAGCGCTTGTTGAGCAGTCATAAAGTTATCGCGGTTTGTGTCCTTAGCGATAACATCTACAGGCTGGCCTGTATTGTCGGCAAGAATCCGGTTGAGTCTCTTTTTCATATCAAGAATATGCTGAGTGTGAATTTCCATATCAGTAGCCTGACCCTGAGCGCCGCCTGAGGGCTGGTGAATCATTATATCGGAATTAGGCAAAGCGTAACGCTTACCTTTAGCGCCCGCAGCGAGAAGGAAAGCTCCCATACTTGCCGCCATACCCATACAAATTGTGCTTACATCACATTTGATGTAGTTCATAGTGTCATAGATGGCGAAACCGTCGGTTACACTGCCGCCCGGGCTGTTGATGTACAGGCTGATATCCTTAGTGGGATCCTGAGCCTCAAGGTAAAGAAGCTGAGCGACGATAACGCTCGCGCTTGCGCTGTTGACTTCTTCGTGCAACATAATAATTCTATCGTTTAAAAGGCGGGAGTAAATATCATACGAACGCTCGCCTCGGTTAGTTTGTTCAACTACATAAGGAATTAATGCCACGTAAATTCATCCTTTCTAAAAATATTAATTAACTGTTTATTGGTAAATTATTCAATTATTTTACTTTTGCGTTATCGCGAACCACCTGCATAGCTTTCTCTACTTTAATATCCTCAGAGAGAGCCTCGGCTGCGATGAAGTTCTTTACTTCCTCAGGCTTCATACTGTAAGCGTCAGCAAGCTTCTTGTATTCGTTCTCAACATCTTCTTCGGAAACTTCAATCTTTTCCTGACGGGCGATTGCCTCAAGGGCAAGACGAATCTTCACACGCTTTTCAGCCTGGGGCTTGTAGGTAGCTTCGATAGCGCCCTGATCCATACCGGTATATTTGAGATATGTAGCAAGGTCCATACCCTGCTGACGAAGTCTCATATCAAACTCGTTGAGCATATCCCTGACTTCGTTATCGAACATTACTTCGGGAATTTCCTCGGTAACAAGCTCGTTTATGGCGTCTGTGAGCTTGTCGTCAAAGTCCTTATCAGCCTGCTCTTTCAGGCGCTTGGCTATAGTTTCCTTGAGCTCCTCTTTATACTCGTCAAGAGTATCCTTCTCGGAAACGTCCTTTACAAACTCGTCGTCAACCTCGGGAAGCTCCTTTGTTTTGATTTCGTGAATCTTTATCTTGAACTGAGCGTCCTTGCCCGCGAGATTCTCGGCGTTATAATCTTCGGGGAATTTAACGTCGATAGTGAACTCTTCTCCTGTTGAATGACCAACCAAAGCCTCTTCAAAGCCGGGGATAAAGTTACCATCGCCGAGCTTAAGGTTATAGTTCTCAGCCTTGCCGCCTTCAAAAGCTTCACCGTCACAAAAGCCTTCAAAGTCGATTACAGTTGTGTCGCCGTTCTCAGCAGGTCTGTCCTCAACAGTTACCATTCTGCCGTTGCGCTCTCTTACAGCCTGGAGCTCCTCTTCTACGAGTTCGTCTGTAACTTCTGTGGAGAGCTTCTCAACCTCAATACCCTTGTAGCCGTCAATTGTGAGCTCGGGAGCTACAATTACAACAGCTGTGAATGAATAGCCGTCCTCGGAAACATCGTTAATTTTGATATCGTCAACACCCACAGCCTTGAGCTCAGCTTCAGTTGTAGCCTCTGAGAGAGCCTTGGGGTATGTATCCTCGATAGCGTCCTCATAGAAAACATTTTTGCCGTACATTCTCTCGATAATATGCTTGGGAGCTTTGCCCTTTCTGAAACCGGGAATGTTAATATTCTTTACCTGTTTTTTGTAAACTCTTGTCGTCGCGGCGGAAAAAGTTTCCTTATCTACAGCGACTTCTAATTCGTATTTGTTAGCTTCTTCCAGTTTTGTTGATTTTGTTAAACTCATTTTAATCCTCCATAAAACTTTGTACGCCAATTATTATAACATTGTGTTAATAATATAGCAATATATATTTATCTAGTTTTGCTTATCGTACGAGCGCAGGCATAAAGCCCAAAGCGTCGCATGAAATAAGCTTAAAATTTATACCTTTAAATTCGCCGTTAAAAGCGGCTTTAATCAGATTCTGCCCGTGAATATGACCGTAGTAGCATTTATTTACACCGTACTCAAGAAGTAAATCAATAATTTCATCCTGAAACTGAGTGCCGAAAATCGGCGGATAGTGCAAAAACACAACAATTTCTTTGCCGCTGCCTTTAGCGCTTTCAAGGGACATCCTGAGGCGACCGCACTCACGTGAAAGAATCTTTTGATCCTCCTCGGTGTCACTGTCAAGCGTCCAGCCTCGTGTTCCGCAAATCGAGTATTCATCGACAACAAAGCTATTATTAAACAAGACTTTGATAGTGTTAAACCCGTGTTCACTCAAATTACGATTAATCTTGCTGACAGTATCCCACCAATAATCGTGGTTGCCTTTTAAAAGGATTTTGTTACCGGGCAAGTTGTTGATAAACTCGAAATCCTTTTCTGTCTCGCTGAGTTTCATTGCCCAGGAAATATCTCCCGCGATTACTACCGTGTCGTCGTCAGTTATTATCTTACGCCAGTTTTCACTGAGCTTTTCGACATAATTGTCCCAGCCGCTGAAAACATCCATAGGCTTATCTGTGCCAAGCGACAGATGAAGGTCGGCTATTGTAAAAAGCGACATTTATTTAATACCTAAACTATCAAGAACGTATATCGGCATATCATCAATGTTGATAGCATCAGTGAATCTAACCTTTTTGTTCTTTAACAACGACAGTGGAGCGGGTATATCTACCTTTGTAATATCGTTGAGCATATCAACCATATCAAACTCACTGTCGGGAATCTCCTTGCCATCATTTACAGCGGAAAGCACTGATTTAGAGAACTTGTACGGACTTGCCGTAGAAGCTATAACCGTAGGAGTTTTGTCCCCTGTCTCCTCAACATATTTATCATACACGTTTACTGCAACCGCAGTATGTGTATCACAGAGATAGTTCTCTTCCTTGAACATTTTAGCGATAGTATCTTTTGTAGCAGTGTCATCACAGAAACCGCCGTAGAACGCATTTGAAACAGCGTCCTTAACTTTGGAATCCACTTCGTACTTACCAACTGTTTTAAGCTTAGTCATACAATCTTTTGTAAACTCGTCATTGTCACCAGAGAGCTTATATAGCAGTCTCTCCAGATTCGAGGAAACAAGAATGTCCATTGACGGAGAAATTGTTGTATAGAACTGACGGTTCTTGTCATATACGCCCGTATTGATAAAGTCAGTCAAGACATTATTTGAGTTTGACGCGCAAATAAACTTGTTAACAGGCAGCCCCATACAATAAGCGTAATAGGAAGCGAGAATATTTCCAAAATTACCTGTGGGAACAACAACGTTGATTTTATCGCCGAGATTAATCTTGCCGCTGTTGACCATTTCGCAGTAAGCCGCAATGTAATAAACAATCTGAGGAAGAAGTCTGCCCCAGTTGATTGAATTGGCGGAGCTGAACATCATATTGTTCTTTTCGAGCTCCTTGGCTATTTCTGGTGTAGTAAAAATCTTCTTAACGCCTGTCTGAGCGTCGTCAAAGTTACCCTCTATGGCGCAAACCTTAACGTTAGAACCTTCCTGAGTATTCATCTGATGCTTCTGCATCGGGCTTACACCCTGAGCGGGATAGAATACAATAATCTTTGTATGTTCAACATCCTTAAAGCCCTCGAGAGCGGCTTTACCCGTATCGCCTGAAGTGGCGACCAGAATTACAGCGTCCTTGCCGTCGTTGGTCTTTTTAAGCGACTTTGTAAGCAAATGCGGTAAGATTTGCAGAGCCATATCCTTAAAAGCGCAAGTAGGACCGTGCCAGAGTTCCAAGATATTCAAGTCGTTGCCGTTATATTTTTTGAATACTAACGGCGCGGGATTATCGGAACCGAACTTAGCGCTTGTGTACGCTTTTTTAACGCAGTCTTCAATCTCGTCAGCTGTGAAATCAGTTAAAAAGTCAGCAAAAACCTTTTTAGCGATCCCTTTATAATCCAGCCCAAGCAATTCTTTAATTGTATTAATATCATACTCAGGAATCTCCTGCGGAACAAACAGTCCGCCGTCCTTTGAAATACCCTGAGCTATCGCCTGTGAAGCGCTTACAACTTCCTTTTTGTTTTCGGTGCTGTTATATAGCATCAAATCACCCTTTCAACAACTTTATATTGTACTATAAAACTCAGTATTTGTCAAAGTTTTCGAGGAATTTATACGCATTTTCAAAAAATATTTTATCAATCAGTTTTTCGCTGTAATTATGTTTTAAAAACAGCTCGTAAATCTGCGCGATAGAATCAATCCCTTTTATGTCATCGGGTAGCTCGCAACCATCAAAATCAGCTCCGAAAGCAAGGGTATATTCACCGCCCATTGACAGAAAATGGTCTGTATGCTTTAAAATATCATACTGTGAAGCTTCATAGGGGTTATTATTTAGGAAATATTTGTGTAAATTAATACCGACAATTCCGTTTCTGTTCTTTATAATTTCAAATTGTTCATCTGTCAGATTTCGTTTTACATTAGTAACAACACGTGAATTTGAATGTGTAGCGACAATAGGTTTTGCAGAATTTGAAACCACATCATAAAACAATCTATCACTTGCATGAGAAACATCAATCACAATATTGTTGTTTTCTAGCTCTTTTATCACCTTTATACCAAACGGAGTAATCCCATTTGAATGTGACACCATTGCGCCGTCACCGAGTTCATTTCTTCCGTTCCATGTTAATGTGACAATTTTTACTCCATATTCTTGGAAAAGCTTAATATTCTCTATTTTACCTGCTAAAACAGAAGCGTTCTCGACTGTAAAAATCGCTCCTTTCCCCGTGTTTTTCGTTACTCTCTTTAAATCATCAAAGCTTCGTATTATTGAGATATCAAACTTTCGGCATTGCTCCGATAAACGCTTGTAAGCGTTTTGGAACATTTTGGTCGCGTTTTCGCCTGTTAATTCCTCGGGGACACAAATTGCAAAGCACTGAATATATGGGGATAAGTGTTTGGATTTTTGCGGGGTAATATGTAAATCAGAGTTTGAAATATCGCAAGCCCTTATAAGTGATTCGTAAATCGTATCGCAATGTAAATCAAAATACTGCATAGTCTTCTCCTTCTTGCCAAAAGGCGTTATCTATGTAGTTTATGCTGAATTTACCCTTATCATTCACTATAACTTCCGCTATATCGTAGCGAGGATGTTTTTTGATTTTAAATCTCTTGATATACTCATTGGATACGGCGAAAATCCTGCGCTGTTTATTCTTATCAACAGAAAGAGACGGTTCAAGCATTTGCCCTTCGGTTCTTGTTTTAATCTCAACAAAAGCTATGTATCCCGACTTTTCCGCGATAATATCTATTTCGCCTAATTTTGTAGCGAAGTTGGTGTAAATAATACTGTATTTATTCTTTTTTAAGTATTTTACGGCGAATTTTTCGCCTTTTTTGCCTAAAGTTTGTTTATCCATTGTTTAATATTTTCTTCAGAAAACTAAGCCTGTGAATCTCACAGGGACCGTACTTGAGGATAGCCTCCGTATGAGCTTTAGTACCGTAGCCCTTGTGCTTATCAAATCCGTACTCGGGGTATTTTTCGGCGTATTCATAGCATAATCTGTCACGGCTGACCTTAGCAAGAATTGACGCGGCAGCTATAGACATAGATTTAGCGTCGCCCTTGATGACATATTCGCCCTGAATATCAAGCGGAGGGAATCTGTTGCCGTCAATCAAGGCGTAATCCGCTTTTGTACTCAAGCCTTCAACCGCGCGCTTCATAGCTAACATAGTGGCATTGAGAATATTCATTTCCTCAATTTCCTCAACTGTCGCGAAGGCAATTGAATAATCAAGAGCTTCACTTTTAATAACGTCGAATAGAGCTTCCCTCTTTTTTTCGGTCAGCTTTTTGGAGTCGTTAACGCCCTCTATTATCTGATTATCTTTGAGAATTACGGCAGCGGCGCACACGGGACCCGCGAGAGGTCCTCTGCCCGCTTCATCAACGCCGCAAACATTTACAAAGCCTTTATTCTTAGCTTCTTTTTCGTACAATAACCAATCCATCAATTTATCTCCTCAGGGTATTCCAGTGTAATATTGCCAAACTTACCGTCACGATATTCGTCAAGAACGAGCGTTGCGGCTCTTTCGGTATTTATTTCACCGCCCGATATAAGCATACCTCTCTTGCGTCCTATAAGCTGCAGTAGCTCATAAGAATCGTTAGAAGCTAAATCATCTGTTGTTAATTTGAATCTTTCAAGGAACTTATCTGTAGGATGCTTCTTCATATTCTCAAGAAAGTCAACAGCCAACAGCTCTATGTCAAGTATATTATCTTTTATAGCGCCTGTAAAAGCCAGATTTTCGCCGACCTTTTGGTCGTCAAATTTAGGCCATAATACACCTGGTGTGTCCAGCATTTCCAAATCTTTTGAAATAGTGTACCATTGGTTGCCTCTTGTGACGCCCGGTCTGTCCTCAACCTTGGCACGGCTCTGTTTGGACACACGATTTATGAAAGAGGATTTACCCACATTTGGAATTCCGACAATCATAACTCTGAGGAAGGGATTTTTAATACCTTTAGCTTGCTGAGCTTTAAACTTTTTATCGAGTATTCTTCTTATTGAAGGCACAAATTGATTGAGCCCTTTTCCTGTTTTACAATCCACAGGAAGTGCTGTAATTCCGTTTTGAGCGTAATAATCCACCCATAACATAGTGGCTTTTCTGTCAGCTTTATCGCACTTATTAAGTAATACAAGCTTGGGTTTTGATTGCAAAAGTTCCTTTAAATCAGGATTACTGCTGCTAATCGGGATTCTGGCGTCAATGATTTCCACAACAACATCAATCAGCTTCAGAGAAGCCTGAATCTGACGTTTAGTCTTTGTCATATGTCCCGGGAACCACTGTATATTCTGCTTTGTATCCATATCTTTCACCTGTCTGTAAATTTAACAAAAACCCACATAAAATGTGGGTTTTTGATTAATATAATTAATATAAATATTTAATGCTGTTAAACGGGAAAACAACCACCTGTGCTTTGCCGATGATATCGTTAACGTCAATCAAACCGATTTCCTTGGAACGGCTGTCAAGTGAAACGCCTCTGTTATCTCCCATTACAAACACTTTGCCCTTGGGGATAACCTTGGGAATCTCAGCGTCCTCTGCGTGAGTAAAGCCCTGAATATAAGGCTCATCAAGCTTTTTGCCGTCAACCTTTACGGTTCCTTTATCAAAATCAATCGAAAGCGTCTGCCCTTCTGTGGCGATAACGCGCTTGATAATCGGGTCCGCGTACTCTGCGCCATGACTGATAACTATAATATCACCGTCCGACGGAGTATAGAAGAAGTTAGTGACAATTACTTTGTCCTGATGCTTAAGAGTCGGAACCATAGATGTACCGCTTACGTCAACAAGGCGTAAGAAGAATGTCAGGATGATTACTACAATCGCAACGGCAAAGACAAGCGAATGCACCCAATCATAAAGACTTGCGGTACCGCTGGATTTTTTGAGATGTATTGTTCTCGGTTCAACTTTACGTTTTTTCTTTTTCTTTTTTTGCTCTTTAGCGGGTTCTTCCACACGGGATTGAATTACCGCTTTGCTCTCTTCTTTGCTCATAAAAACACCCTATTAAGGAAAGAAAGGGGCTTTACAAAGCCCCCTTGATTAATTAGATTTGTTCTTTAACCTTGGCAGCCTTACCAACACGATCACGGAGATAATAGAGCTTAGCTCTTCTGACTTTACCGCGACGAACTACATCAACTTTCCTTACGTTCGGGGAATGCAGCGGGAATACTCTCTCTACACCTACACCGTAAGCAACACGTCTGACAGTAAAAGTCTCGGATACTCCCGAACCTTTGCGTGCGATAACTGTGCCCTCAAACATCTGGATTCTTTCTCTCTGACCCTCGCGGATATTTACGGCAACTTTTACAGTGTCACCAATACCGAACACGGGAGCTTCTGCCTTTACAGAATCGGCAGCTATTGTTTTTAATGCGTCCATAATGAACCTCCTATAAATTTCAGATATTCATACAATAACAAATGCAGAGGACTATCCGCTTCAAATTACGGCAAAATGCCGATTGTTGAACCCCATTACATAGTAACGGTATCCAAATGCCTAAATATCATACCACAAACAGAAATGAAATGCAAGCATTTTTTACATTAAAAGAAAATTATTTACTTATATTTCTGAGCTTAATTAAATAATCACTGAAATAATTGGGCAAATCCGAAACAAATTCCATATATTCTCCCGTACTCGGGTGAATAAATCCTATTTTCCGGGCGTGCAGACACTGGCTTTCCATATTGGTTTTTTCATTTTTCACTCCGTAAACCTTATCTCCTGAGACAGGGTGACCTATATACGCGCAATGAACACGAATCTGATGCGTTCGCCCTGTTTCCAGTTTAAACTTAATATATGTATAGCCTTTTAGGCGTTCTAAAACTTTATAATGAGTAACGGCGTTTTTGGAATTTTTGTCGGTAACAGCCATTTTTTTTCGGTCAGAGTGATGTCTGCCGATAGGCGCGTCAATTACGCCTGAGTCATCCTTGATATTGCCGAAAACTATCGCCTCGTATTCTCTTGTCAAGCTATGCTCTTTAATTTGCTCGGCGAGGCTTTTGTGAGCTTTATCGTTCTTGGCTACAAGAAGCAGACCGCTTGTATCTTTGTCTATTCTATGAACAATACCGGGTCGCAATACGCCGTTAATGCCCGAAAGATTGTCCTTGCAATGATACAATAGCGCGTTGACAAGTGTCCCTGTATAGTTTCCCGCGGCGGGATGGACGACCATTCCTTTAGGTTTGTTCACAACAAGTAAATCATTATCCTCATAAACAATATCCAAGGGTATGTTTTCGGCTTCAGCTTCATATTCGACGGGCTCGGGAACAGATACAGCGATATTGTCTCCCGATTTCAATTTATAGTTTTTTGAAACTTCTTTATTATTAACTTTAACATTACCGTTCGTAATTAGATTAACTAAAGCAGAACGAGTGAGCTCCTCTATTTCATCGGAAAGAAATTTGTCAATCCTGACGCCGGCATTTTCGGAGTCTATAATAAATGAATAATCAGTCATTTTTCTTGTCCTTTTTTATAAAGTCCGAAAAGAAAAGTAGGTATATCACCATAAGAACCGCGCCTATTGTAATGCAATAATCAGCGAAATTGCATACGGGCGGGAAAAAGCTTATGCTGAGATAGTCAACGACATAGCCGTAAAAAACACGGTCTATGAGGTTACCTATCCCCCCGCCGATAATAAGAATCGAGGCAATACTAAATAGTTTGCCGTTAATCTTCTTGCGTATCATTATATAAATTAAAGCTATTATAATGACAATGGTAAAGACTATAAAAATCCACCTGGCGTTTGAGAGCATACCAAACGCGGCACCCTTGTTCTCTACATATTTCAGAGAAAACAATCCCGGGATAAGTTCAACAGTGCCGGCGGGTTTCAGATTGTTGATAACTAACAGCTTGAGTAAAAAATCAACCGCCGCTACAACAGCAGACAAAATTAAAACTAAATACATCAAATCACTCCGTATAGGAAAAATCGGTGTAGATTTTGCTACACCGATTAAAGATTTTCATCTTACTCAAAGAACTTACAGCACTTATCACAGAGAGTGGGATGAGCAGCGTTGAGTCCGACTGTCTTGCTGATTGTCCAGCAGCGTTCGCACTTATCGCCTTCAGCCTTCTCAACTTTGATATCAAGGTCTCCCTCACCCATTATGATTTCCACATCGGAAACAATGAGAGCGGGTTTGATTTCGTCCTCGACCTTTTTAAGGAAGTCATAGTAATCTCCTGAAGCAGTGAGAGTAACTTTAGATTCAAGTGAAGATTTGATAGTCTTATCCTTGACAAGAACCTCAATCTCCTTCTTGACGTCATCTCTGAGCTCGTGAATCTTCTCCCAGAGCGACATAAACTCATCGTCTACATCGATATCGATAACCTTGGGCATATCGTTAAAGAGAATATTCTCGGGATTATCAGATGATTTATGCGGCATATAATTCCAGATTTCGTCGGAAGTATACGCTAAGATAGGAGCCAGCATTCTGGTCATAGCGTCAAGAATAAGGTAAATAGCTGTCTGAGCCGAGCGGCGGGACAGGCTGTCCTTCTTCTCTGTATAAAGTCTGTCTTTTAATACGTCAAGATAGAAGTTGGACATATCTACAACACAGAAATTATGAACGCTGTGATATACCTGATGGAACTCATATTTATCGTATGAGGAGTTTGCTTTTTCGATGAGATTATTGAGCGTCTTGACAGCCCATTTATCAATATTAAGAAGCTTATCAGCGCTAACCATATCGGTATCGGGATTAAAATCGGAAATATTACCGAGAATATAGCGGGCAGTGTTACGAATCTTTCGATAAGACTCGGACATCTGCTTAAGGATTTCTCTTGAAATATTGATATCGGACTGATAATCGGATGAAGCGACCCAAAGTCTGAGGACGTCAGCGCCATACTGCTGAATTACCTCCTGGGGACTGATACCGTTGCCAAGAGATTTACTCATCTTGCGGCGCTCCATATCAAGAATCATACCATGAGTAAGTACGGTTTTATAAGGAGCAACACCCTCGGTGGCAACAGAAGTCAAGAGCGAGGACTGGAACCATCCTCTGTACTGGTCATTACCCTCAAGATACATATCAGCGGGATAACGCAGATAGTTGCGGCGCTTGACAACAGCTGTATGAGAAGAACCTGAGTCAAACCATACATCCATAATGTCCTTTTCTTTTTCAAACTTAGAACATCCGCACTTGGGACACTTTGTGCCCGCGGGCAAAATCTCATCCGCTTCTTTTTCAAACCAAGCGTTTGAACCTTCCTTACCGAACAAATCGGCAACAGCAAGCATAGCGTCTTTATCAACAAAAGGCTCGCCGCAATCAGCGCAGTAGAAAATCGGGATAGGAACACCCCATTTGCGCTGACGGGAAATACACCAGTCTTTGCGGTCTCTGACCATCGATGTGATTCTGTCTTTACCCCAAGCGGGAACCCACTCAACGGTATTGATAGCATCAATAGCCTTGTCCTTGAAGTCGTCAACCGAACAGAACCACTGGTCTGTAGCTCTGAAAAGAATGGGCGATTTACATCTCCAGCAATGCGGATACTGGTGAATAATCTTCTGCAAAGCGAAAAGCGAACCGCTCTCGTCAAGATTTATAGCAATTTTCTTGTTAGCTTCTTCTGTCGTTAAGCCAGCGAACTGCCCCGCTTCCTCAGTCATTACGCCGTCAGCGTTAACAGGACAGATAACAGGAATTTCGGGATAATTCTGGCATACGTTATAGTCATCCACACCGTGACCCGGAGCGGTATGAACACAGCCTGTACCGCTTTCGAGAGTAACGTGCTCACCAACAATGATAAGAGATTCTCTGTCGATGAAGGGATGCGCTGTCTTCATATACTCAAGCTCACTGCCCTTAATTGTAGCGACAACCTCGTAATCTGTAATCCCGGCTGTTTCCATAGCGCCCTTGTAAAGGTCGGCAGCCATTACAAGATACTCATCGTTAACCTTGATGATTGAATACTCAAAACGGGGACCTACACAAATAGCGACATTAGCAGGTAATGTCCAAGTGGTAGTTGTCCAGATAACAAAGCTTACCTTTGACGGGTCAATGCCCATAGCCTCAAATTTACCAAGGTCATCGGTGACTTTGAACTTAACATAGATGGAATGGCAGGGATCCTCGGCATACTCAATTTCAGCTTCGGCAAGCGCTGTCTTACACTCGGGACACCAGTAAACGGGTTTTAAGCCCTTATAGATATATCCTTTTGAAGCCATTTCAGCGAAAACTTTAATCTGCTCCGCCTCAAACTCGTGCTTTAAGGTAATATAGGGGTTGTCCCATTCACCGATACAGCCCAGACGCTTAAACTGGTCACGCTGATCGTTGATATAGCCTGTAACAAACTCCTCGCACATTTTTCTCAGCTCGAGCACACTGATATCGGCGGAACTGCCGATGCCCGCTTTAGCTCTGGCTTTAAGCTCTGTGGGAAGTCCATGGGTATCCCAACCCGGGACAAATGGTGACTTAAAGCCCGCCATATTCTTATAGCGAACGATAAAGTCTTTTAAAATCTTATTGAGAGCGTGTCCGAGGTGAATATCACCGTTGGCATAAGGAGGGCCATCGTGCAAAACGTACAGCGGCTTGCCCTCGTTGCGCTCCATAAGTTTGTTATAAACATCGTTATCTTCCCATTTTTGCAGAGTAACAGGCTCACTCTTAGGTAAGCCTGCTCGCATTGGAAATTCTGTTTTGGGAAGATTTAATGTGGAATTATAATCCTGGGACATAATAACTACTCTCCAAAAAAATATTATTCGTCGTCTACGTCGTAATTCTCTCCGAACTTCAAATTAGAAAATTTGTTGTCCTCGGGAACAAACTCTGTACCTGTGGAAACAGGCTCGAATGTATCCTCAACCTGTGAAACATCAACTACATCCTCTTCTGCGGGAGCCGCGGTTTCGGGCTGGACATATTCAGGTTCAACAGCCTCGGACTCCTCAACAGGAGCTGTGGGGTATTTGCGGTTGAGTTCCTCCTGCTCACGAGCTACAACGGCGTCTGTGGGAAGAGTATTGATTGTTTCTAAATGCTTCTTATAAAGAGCCTCGAGTTCAGAACGCAGCTCAACAGAGTCGCTCTTAAGCTTTAAATAAACTTCCTTCTGCTTAGCTGTTGTAGCGTTAGCTTCCTTTTGTATTGAAGCGGCTTTAGCTTCAGCGTCAGATACGATAGCAGCTGCTTTAGCGTTAGCTTCTTTGACAGACTGATCGGCAATTCTCTGTGATGTAAGCAGAGCGTTTCTGACAGTTTCCTCGTCAGCGCGATACTGTTCAACACGTGTAGCGAGAATATCCATCTTTCTGATTAACTCGGCTTTTTCTTTTTTCATCTGCTCAAATGTAAGAATAACTTCATCAATAAAAGCGTCTACATCTTCGCCCCTGTAACCTCTTCCTCTTCGGAAAGATATGTCTTTGATTTCGTCAATAGTTAACATATTTACAACTCCTATCTATAATGTACAATATTGATTTTAAGCCGTCCTTTTTTTGTGATTGAGGACTGTTCTTGTATTATGAACTTACCATTACCGCGAATGGTGAGAATATCATCAGGTTTCAAAAAGTAACTGACTTTACAGTTCTCGGAATAATTGGTGAACACCTTGCCCGAGTTGATTAATGAAGCGGCTTTAGTCCTTGACAGCTTTGTGATAGCCGACACAACTGAATCAAGCCTCATAGAACTGACAACAAGGGATAAAACCTCGGTATCAGGCTCATAGGAAAAATCACATTCATTTTCGGGGATCAGTTTCACACCCGCTCGTCCGATTTTGGAAAGCTGCGTTTTAATATAATCGCTGACTTCACTTTTTACAAAAACGGCAGCGTAACTGTCGCCGACAATTATATCACCAACACAGCTGCGCTCGATTCCTAGTCCCATAAGCGAACCGAGAAAGTCACGATGCGACAAAGTATCCTCCTTCCTGAACTTATAGCAAAGCTTTTCTATCGGGAAGTCTTCGTTTGAAACATCGTAATCAAACGCGCACATTACTTTTCTCACGGCGTTTTTATAACCGCCGAAAAATACTATTTTATCCTTAGCAAAACCGAAATGCTTTGAAATAATGTACTGCTCTCTCTCGTTGAGAAAGCCAATGAATGAAGGCTTGTGTCTGATTTGGGAAAGACTGAGCGCGTCGTCAACTCTAGAAAATAAATTATTGTCGTCTTTATCAGAAGTAAACACCGCTGTGCTCTAACTCGTCAAGCAAATCGTCACCTGTGAGGTCAACGTTATTTGGAATAATAATGAATGTGCTTGTGGCAACTCTCTTAATCTTGCCGCGATTAGCGTACGCTACGCCGCTGAGGAAGTCGATAATCCTTCTGGAGATATCCTTTTTAGTCTCCTCGAGATTAAGAACAACTGTGTGGGTTTTGATAAGCTCGTCAGCTATAGCTCTTGTTTCCTCGCCGAAATTTTCAGGTCTGAAGATAGCAACCTTGAGCTTTGCCGTCGCGCTTATGTTTACAACCTTATTACGGCGTGATGAAGGAGTATATGTAGCGACATCCTCATATTCCTCTTCCTCGTTCTCCGCATATCCATACTCGTCATAACCGTTATCGTACTCCTCATCGGGAGCGTCCCACATACGTTTAAACTTGTCAACAAAATTAGCCATTACTTTATCCTCCAAATTATTTGTTATAGTTACGAGCGCCAAAAAGTGATGAACCTATACGTACCATATTAGCGCCTGACAAAATTGCTTCGTAATAATCAGCCGACATTCCCATGGAAAGAATGTCCATAGAAATATTATCTATGTTTTTGCTCGAAATGTCAATGAATATATTGTTCATTTTATCAAAATATTTAGAAATTTTTTGTTTACTATCACAAATCGGCGGTATCGTCATCAGACCTTTGACCGAAATGTTATCAAAATCCTTTATTTCATCGAGCAATTCGTGAAGATTCTCGGGCAAAACACCACTTTTGCTTTCTTCCATACCGATATTCACTTCTACCAGCACATCGGTGTGAACATTATTCTTAACCGATTGTTTAGATATTTCCTTCGCAAGCTTTACGGAATCTACCGACTGAATCAAATCAACCTTGCCGACGATTTGTCTTACTTTGTTTGTCTGCAAGTGACCGATAAATTGCAGAGAAGTGTTTTCAAGGTTATAGTCCTCGTATTTAGAGAGGAGCTCCTGAACCTTGTTTTCGCCAATATACTTAAGCCCAAGCGAAATAGCGTAGTTTATAACCTCGGCGTCAACGGTTTTTGTAGCGGCAAGGAATGTAATATCATCCCTGCTTTTGCCGACCTTTGATGCGGCTTCTGAGATTCTCTCCTCGATTAAGTGATAATTATAATTTACGTTATCTAATAACTTTTCCGTCATATAAATTATCTCCTTTTACTATTACCTGGTCGTAAAGCTCAATAGTCTCATCGCTGAACAGTACGCCTTCGTCAGGGTTCGGGTCGCATAATACATAATCACTCGATGAATAGATGATATGTATTTCCTTGAATTGCAGCTCGGAGCCGTGAAGAACATAAACGCCCTGAACCTTCTTCTCCTTGGTAACCTTATCCCCGTTTTTATCTTTAACAGTCTTTTCAACTACCGCTTCGTGGATTGCGCGCTTGGCAACCTTGATTCCTTCGTAAGAAAGTGTAGTGATTTCCATCTTTTCGTTTCTCGCGAGAGCAAGGTAATTATCCATATAGTTACATTCAAGCACTAATACCGCGCTGTCCTTCTTACTGGACTGATTGATAGAGTAAATCTTCGCGGGAATACTTTCTACAGTCAACGAGGGCATTTTCACACTGATGGTTTTACCAATGTTCATTAGTTTTGACAGCCCCACAGCGTCATCCGCGCTGATTTCACAGGCTATATACCACTCGGGATTTATAATAACTTTGCCGACAACACTTTTCGGTACTTTGGATTTCTTGAGATTCTTTAAGTCACTGAGCAAAATATTCTTGACGTTGTCGTATTTAATCGAATGTTCGTAGCCGTCGGGCGAGGAAACAAAGTACCCGGCTTTATCGGATGATATTGTACCTATGCTGTCGGAACAATTGGATTCAAGGTCTTTCTTCTTGGATTTAAGCTGTGAAATCTTAGAAGAAAAATCTTTGACCTCGCCTGTAATCATCTGTCTTTCGCAAATTGAAAGGAGCAAATTGTTGCTCAATTTTTTAGCGTCGGAATAATCACCTGAATTAACATTTGACAGTACAGCGAACAAATTGTTGTTTATCTGGTTTTCTACAGTCTCAAGGCTTACGCTGTCCTTGTAGTAGTTTTCGCTGAGTTCCTTAAGGCTTTTAATTTGCTCGTTGATTGACTTAATCTGCTGACGATAAACAGCGTCGTTTTCGTTATTGAATACATCGGCAATTGTCTGCCCTACGCTGACATCATCGCCGTCGTTAACATCATAAGACAAAACGCCGTCCGTATCGTTTTTGATGTATTCTTCATTACGGATAACAAAACAATCGGTGTGAATAACGTCCGAAATAACGGTTTCAACCGCTTCTTCGGTTTCAACTGTTTTGTTTATATCAGAACCCGCGATAAGATAAACAATATATAAAATTATAAGAATAGATAATACAGCAATTATAATTCTTTTAAATAATAATTTATCCATATATAAACCTTCTTATGGTACTTTTGATACTTTCAAACTGCTCACCGGTAGATTTTAGTTCGTCAATATAAATCCAATTTATACTATCATTACGTCTGAACCATGTCAATTGACGTTTTGCATAATGTCTTGTCTCGGTTTTGAGACGGTCAACACAAGCGTCAAGCTCATCAATTCCGTCAAAATACGGCTGAAGCTGTTTATAACCTATTGCCTTTGAGGCGGTATCGCTTAAATCGGAATTCAAAACAGATTGAGCCTCGTCAAGCAAGCCGTCCCTGAGCATAATATCCACACGCTTGTTTACTCTATCATAGATGTACTGCCTGTCCTTAGCGGTCAAACCAAATACCAGAGGTTTATAAGCGCTTTCTTTTTGCTTGCTTTTCCTGTTTTGTTCGGTGATTGTAGTTCCCGTGGTTTTGTAAAACTCGATAGCTCTGATAATTCTCTTGGGATTTTTTTCGACAGATAAACGCTTTGATGAGTCAGAATCAAACTGCGCAAGCATATCGAGCAGATAATCGATTCCTTTGCTTTCGAGGAGTATATACAGTTCCTCTCTTATTTTATCATCGCTGCTGTTTTCTGCAAAATCGATGCCGTTTAATAGAGAATCAACATATAAGCCAGTACCGCCGCAGATTACGGGAGTTTTGCCCTTGGAAACAATTTCAGATATGGCGTTTTGAGCGTCAAGAACATACTGTCCTACGGAATAAGATTCATCGGCGGGTAGAAAGTCGATAAGATGATGCTTGATGCCCCGCATTTCTTCCTCTGACGGTTTTGCGGTGGCTATATTCATTCCTTTGTAAATCTGCATACTGTCTGCGGAAACAATCTCTCCGTTGAAGCTTTTCGCAACTTCAATTGAGAGAGAGGTTTTCCCCGAGGCAGTAGGTCCTACTATCGCGATAACTTTAGTTTTCATCATACTCTTCCGAACTGTTTTTCAAGCTCATAACGGCTCATCACAACACAGACGGGTCTGCCGTGAGGACAATATCTGAGTGTCGGGTCCTCGTCAAGCTTATTGGCTATATCAATCAGTTCCTCACGAGTGCTGATGTTACCGCCTTTTATTGCGCTTCGGCAAGCTACGTTATGATAAATCCAGTCCATCTTTTCGCTTCGTATATCGGTTTTGTTCTGGGCTATGTAGCCTGCCATTTCGATAACCGAGCTTTCGACATCATCAATATTGAGATACTGCGGAGCGGCGCGTACTATCAAGGTTCCGTTGCCGAAGTCCTCCACATCAAAGGCGCATTCTCTGAACATATCAAGGTTTGAGATAGCGGATTCATAATCTGTTTTATTCAGAACGACAGTTACAGGATGGAGCAGAACCTGAGAGAAGCCCGCTCCGCGCTCTTTCTTAAGCTTTTCATAAATCATTCGCTCGTGAGCGGCGTGCTTGTCTATGATTACGATTTCCTTGTCGTTCTTTTCAACGATGATATATGTATTGAACGCCTCTCCGACGAGTCTCAGCTTATTCTTAGGCTGTTCGATAATCGGCTTTGGTTCGGAAATTTCTTCAATAACCTCTTTCTCTTTTTCAACCTCAGCGCTTTTTTGTTGTTCCGAGACAAAATTATTAATCTTTTCTTCCCTTTTGATGGATTCCTTTGAATACACTTCAAAAGGATTGGTTTCAACGTCGCTGACGGAAGCTTCCATTACTGAATAGACTGGTTTTGAGTTCAGATTATTTAGCTCCGCGAAAGGATTTTCGGGTTTCTTTTCGACCTTGGGAACAGACTTTTCAAATGTGGCGGGAGTCGAAATAAAGGGCTTTGACTTGCGGATATCAGAAAAAGCGTTGTTGCGTGCCTGACCTTCAAAGGTAATTTCCTTGCGCCTGTCGCCAGTTGACAGACAGGTCTTTACGGCATGATATACAGCGTCAAAAATCGGACGCTCGTTTACAAATCTGACCTGAATCTTTGACGGATGAACATTGACGTCAATTGCCTCAAAAGGAACAGATAAGTGCAATACACACGCGGGGAACTTGCCAACCATAACACTGCCTTTGCACGCTTCCTCAAGAGCGGCTGACGCTGTTCCCGACTTTACATATCTGCCGTTGATAAAGAAATTCTGCATACCCCTGTTTGGTCTGGCGTTTACAGGAGACGAAATGTAGCCTTGCACCTTAATACCGTTGAGTTCATAATTCACAGGGATAAGACCGTTCGAAAAATCACGACCATAAACCGAGTATACAACTGACTTTATTTTGTTATCGCCTGAAGTGTTGAGAACTCTCTTTCCGTCCCTGATGAATGAAATGGAAATCTCGGGGTGAGAAAGCGCGATTTTATCAATAACATTGGCGACAGCATTGCCCTCGGACCTGTCGGTTTTTAGGAACTTCATTCGCGCGGGAATGTTGTAGAATAAATCCCGTACTATTATCGTGGTGCCTTTGGGACAGCCCGCGTCATCAAAAGAGACCTCTTCCCCTCCGTCAATCTCGTAGGATGTTCCAATGCTCTCGCTCTCGTGGCATGTAAGCAGCTGAAGCTTTGAGACCGAGGAAATGGAAGCCAACGCTTCTCCCCTGAATCCGAGAGTAGAGATACTGTCAAGGTCGTTCTCTATCTTAATCTTACTAGTAGCGTGCGGCAGAAACGCGAGCTTTACATCATCGCGCAGAATTCCGCAGCCGTTGTCGGTGACGCGCATAAAGGTAATACCGCCGTTTTGAATCTCAACGGTGATATCACTGGCGCCCGCGTCTATCGAGTTTTCAATGAGCTCTTTAATCGCCGAAGCGGGTCTTTCGACCACTTCGCCAGCAGCGATTAATTCGGCAACGTGCTTGTCGAGTACGTTTATCAAGCCCATTTAATCACATCCTTATAACTTATAATAAATTCTTTAATTCATAAAGTAAATTCATAGCTTCAATCGGCGTTAAGGTGTTAAGATCAACCTGCTCAAGCTTCTCTGTTAAAGCAGAGTTCGCGCCGGGCATAAGGCTAAGCTGTTCCTGGGGTTCCTCAGTGCGGGGATTAAGAGCAGGCTGAATTGAGCTGTTGCCGCTCTCGAGTTCTTTGAGAATCTCCTTGGCTCGTTCGATTATGGTATCGGGAAGTCCGGCAAGCTTGGCTACCTCGATGCCGTAGCTGTCGTCAGCTCCGCCCGGAACAATCCTGCGCAGAAAGGTGATGTCGTCGCCGTGCTTTTTGACAGCTATGTTATAGTTGTTGACGCCCTCAATTACCTTTTCCATAACTGTGAGCTCGTGATAATGAGTGGCAAAGAGGGTCTTAGCGCCGAGCTTCTTTTTATCAACAGCATATTCGAGCACCGCTCTTGCTATACTCATACCGTCAAATGTGGAAGTACCGCGTCCGATTTCGTCAAGAATCAGCAGCGACTTGCTAGTGGCGTTGGTCACAATATGAGCGACCTCGCTCATCTCAACCATAAAGGTTGATTGTCCCGAAGCTAAGTCATCAGAAGCTCCGACACGAGTAAAGATACTGTCAACTATACCGACTTCGGCAGATGAAGCGGGTACAAAGCTGCCTATCTGAGCCATAAGTACAATTAATGCTACCTGACGCATATATGTGGATTTACCCGCCATATTTGGACCTGTAATGATAGCTACTCTGTTTGCCGAACAATTGAGATAAACGTCATTCGGAACAAAGGGAGCGCCCTTCAACAGCAGCTCGACAACAGGATGACGGCTGTCCTTGAGCATAATCTTATCGGAAAGATTAACATCAGGACGTGTATATCGGTTATCTGAAGCGACATTAGCCAAAGAATTGAAAACATCGAGCGTGGCTATACAGCTAGCTGTGCGCTGAATACGCTCGAGGTTCTCAGCGGTCTTTTTGCGTATTCTGTCAAACAATTCATACTCGAGAGCTACCGCTTTGTCCTTCGCGCCGAGTATTCTGCCCTCGATTTCCTTTAAATCCTGAGTAATATATCGCTCGCAATTGGTGAGCGTCTGTTTACGGATATATGTTTCGGGCACCATATCTTTATAGGAATTGGTGACTTCAATATAATAACCGAATACGCGGTTGTATCCTACTCTGAGCTTGGGGATACCTGTCAGCGCGCGCTGTTCCTCCTCAATTTTAGAGAGCAAGCCCGTTGAGTCGTTCATATCGGAGCTTACTGAGTCGAGCGCTTCATTATATCCGCGCTTAATCATTCCGCCTTCTTTAACCGAGAAAGGAGGTTCCTCGACAATAGCGTCGTCTATGAGCTTATATATATCCTCTAATGTATCCAGCTTTGAACAGATGGTTTTGAGCATTGTTGATTTGCAGTCGCTCAAAAGCATTTTGATATCGGGAAGCTTCTCCAATGCGGATGAGAGAGAACGCAGTTCTCTGGCGTTGGCAGAACCGTAAACAATCTTGGTCATTATACGCTCAATATCGAGAATTCCTATTAACGCAGCGGTTAAATCCAGCCTGAGAACTGTTTCGTTAACAAGCTCCTCCACAGCGCTTTGACGATTGATAATCTTTGTGATATTAAGCAAAGGCTTGTCCACCCAACTACGCAGCAGGCGCTTGCCCATTGAGGTCTTTGTTTTATCGAGAACCCAAAGCAGCGATCCTTTCTTTTCCTTGTTAAGCATAGTCTGAGTGAGCTCAAGGTTGCGCTGAGTGTTGAAGTCAAGCTTCATAAACTGGTCTTCGGCGTAGGTGTTTATGTGTGAAATTCGTTCAAGACCTGTCTTTTGAGTGTTTTTAAGGTATGAGATAAGCGCGCCGATAGCGGAAACAACCAGATGCTTGTCCTCAACCGCGGAATAATCGTTTTTAAATTGAGATTTTACTATATCAAGACAGGTTATGTACGCGAAATTTTCGTCGGGATACATCTCAATAGAAGCGGAAAGCTTGTCCTTGATAAAGGCAGGCAATTCCTTGAATTTTACAACATCTCCGCCGATTAATATCTCGCGGGGATTGTAGCTTGAAAGCTGAGATTTAATCTTCTCTAAAACATCCTTGCCCTTAAAATCGGTAACGTATAATTCTCCTGTGGAAATATCACAAAAGCACATCGCAACGTTTTTACCCTCACAGTATATACAGGAAATGTAGTTGTTCAGGCTTTCGTCGAGCATACTGCTCTCGATAACCGTACCGGGGGTAACGACACGAACAATATCACGTTTTACAATATTCTTAGTCTTTGAGGGGTCCTCCATCTGTTCGCAAATTGCGACCTTATAGCCCTTTTGAACAAGTCTGGCTATATAGCCTTCGCAGCTGTGATACGGCACTCCGCACATAGGAGCGCGCTCCTCCAATCCGCAGTCACGGCCTGTAAGAGTGAGCTCGAGTTCCTGAGAAGCAAGTTTAGCGTCGTCAAAGAACATCTCGTAAAAGTCGCCGAGACGGAAGAACAGAATGCTATCCTTGTTTTCATCTTTAATTTTCAGATATTGCTGCATCATCGGGGATAATTTCTGTTCAGCCATAAAACTTGCTCCTTTCCATAATTATTCTATCAGCCGCAGCCTCCGCAGGTAGCGCAGCTGCCTGTACAAGAGGCATCAAAGTCGGTTGTATCGGGGTCCTCGCCCGCGATACAGTTCTGCAAAATAGTATTGACCCTGACTGTTAATGTATCAAACAACTGTTTAGCCTCGTTATACGCAACCATATTCTCATTGGACATAATATCCGAATAGACCTTCTGCATTTCGGTGTTGAGTTTCTGAATTCTCTCGGGGTCCTTCTGAGATTTTGCGTTCTCAGTGTTTATAGATAATCTTTTTAAATTAAATTCTTTGATAAGCTCCTGAAGCTCTGTGTCCGCGTCGGCGGCTTTCTCGGCTTCCTTCATTTTTTTATAGCTCTCGTCAGCCTGCAGAGACCTTCCGAGCTCTCTTACCTGTTCAATAATATCCATAATTAACTGTTCTCCTTTATAAATTCGCCTTTCAAAATCCAGTTGCCCGCTTTGGTAACCTTTACATTCTGAAAAGTCCCTATTAAATCTTTACTGCCTTTAGCTTCGACAATTATATTGCCTGAAGTCCTGGCGTTTAAAATATTGTCCTTGCCTTTTTCACCTTCCACAAGCACTTTCTGAGATGTGCCAATCATAGAAGCACAGCGCTTTGAGGCAATTTCCTCCTGTACGCTTAAGAGTTCCTTGAACCACTCTCCCTTTTCCTCAGCGGAAATCGGGTCATCCATCGCGGCGGCGGGAGTGCCGACACGGGGCGAATAGATGAAAGTAAACAGTGATGTATACTCAACTTCTCTTATGAGTGAAAGCGTCTCTTTGAAATCCTCGTAAGTTTCTCCCGGGAAGCCGACTATAACATCGCTTGTCAGGCTTACATCGGGAATCTTTGACTTGGCGTAATTTACAATGTCAAGATACTTCTGCCTGTCATAATGGCGGTTCATCGCTTTGAGAATCCTGTCACTGCCCGATTGGAAAGGCAAATGCAGATGCTTGCTTATGTGCTTTGACTGAGCGATAACGTCAATGAGCTCTCTCGTGCAGTCCTTGGGATGAGAAGTCATAAACCTCAGCCAGTAGTCGCCTTCAATATTGTCTATCTCTTTGATAAGCTCGGCAAAACTCGGGCTGTTCTCGAGGTTCTTTCCGTAGGAATTGACGTTTTGTCCCAAAAGAGTAATGTCCTTATATCCCGAGTTTATCATATCTTGGGCTTCGGAAAGGATAATTCCGCTCTTCCTGCTGCGCTCCCGTCCTCTTACATAAGGAACAATACAATACGTGCAAAAATTATTGCAGCCGTACATTATGGGGAGCCAGCCTTTAAATGTGCCGTCACGCTTTACGGGAATACCCTCATGCACTAGGCTGTCATCGTTATCCCTGAGATAAACTCTTTTACCGCCAGATAAAGCTTTATATAACAGCTGCGGGAATTGGTGCAGCGCGTGAGTGCCAAAAACAAGACCTACATAAGGAAAGCTCTTGTACATCCTCTCGGCTATATGCTTTTGTTCCATCATACAGCCGCACAACGCGATAAGTGTGTTCGGATGTTTTAGCTTTAAGTTCTTTAATGCTCCTACATTTCCGAAAACTCTGTCCTCGGCGTGTTCCCTGACAGCGCAGGTGTTGAAAAGTATGAAATCGGCGTTATCGGGCTTATCCTCAAAAACAAATCCCGAAGCCTCAAGCATACCCTTGATTCTTTCGCCGTCCGCGACATTCTGCTGGCAGCCGTAGGTGCGGATAAACGCGACGGGCTTTTCGCCGCGCTTGCGATTCTGCATTATCTCATATATAAGATTAATATACTCATTTTGAGTAATATCAAAATCATTGACAGTGCTGAATTTTTCCATTTAGAAAAAATACCCCAATCTTAAACATATCTAAGAAATTATAGCACAAATAAAAAAATAATACAATACCAAATACGCTATATTTTGTGGATATTTTGTTCTTATCGTACAATATCTGCGAAAGTTGATGGTGTTGTGCCCACTATAACGGTCTGAGCGATTTCGTAATCCGTAACAAATTTGTTTTGTTCGGTATACTCTGGGCTGATTGTAATTATATCTGTTGAAACAGACAGATTAATATGATGTACCGTCTGGTTAACCCCACCACTCTCAAATGTGCTCTTCAGCTTGCAGTTTACCGAACCTGTCAGCATAAAGTTGATTTCGATATTAGGACCAAAGTTGTTTAGTACCGTAACATCTGTAAAAGCGCCTAAAGGCAAATCGAAACTGTACATTGTTTTTTGATCGAGTTTTTGCTGAATTTCTCTTGTTACTTGTGACTTGAACTTGTTTACATTGATTGTGTTCTCGGTAATCGACTTTACGTCCCCGTTGTCTGAATATTTTACCAAGACTAAATCAGAATATGTATACCCTGTTTTTTCCTGAACATTATCAATTGTTTCCGCTATTATTCGTGAGGAATACATTTTGGACATACTTTTTACATATTTCCTCGTGAACGGAATAGCCTGTATTTCAAAAATTACTACAACAGCCAACAAAAAAGATATAAGCGCGATGATTGTTTTTTTAAGCTTGCTATTTTTATTGTTTTTAGATTTACAAAGCAAAAAAACACCCCTCGTTATACTACACGAGAGGTGTTATAAGTGTTACAGTTTAAAACGGAAGTTCCTCGCTGTCGTCCTTATCAGCGTCAAAAAGACTTGAAAAGTCAAATTCCAGTACGCCGCCGCAGTTAGGACAAGGGATTTCTCCCTCGATGAGGGTATCCTCGTCAACTACTACCTCAGCTCCGCAGTCGGGACAGGTTACCTCGTAGTCCGGATTCTCCTCGTCAAAGTCATCGAAATCAAAGTCATCATCGAAATCTTCGTCAAAGTCGTCATAATACTCGTCTTCGATTTGATCAACGCGTTCTTCCATTGCGTTCATCTCATCGGTGATGTCATAGAGCAAATCGAGCATAGCGTCGATAAGCTTGCCCTCGGGTTTGGATTTATCGAGGTCTAAACCCTCGGCTAAACCTTTGAGATAAGCCGCCTTTTCGCCGGGACTCATATATTCGTATGCCATAATAACTCCTTACGCTCTGCCCAGATAATCGCCTGTGCGTGTATCAATCTGGATAACTTCGCCCTCGTTAATGAACAGAGGAACCTTAACCTCAGCGCCTGTCTCAACAGTAGCGGGTTTTGTGGCGTTGGTAGCTGTGTTGCCCGCAAAGCCGGGGTCGGTCTTTGTGACCTCAAGCTCTACAAAGTTGGGGGGCTCTACGCCGAATACGTTGCCCTTGTAGGAAAGAATCTTGCACATCATATTCTCCTTGACAAACTTGAAGTTGTCGCCGAGAACGCTCGCGTTAATCGGAATCTGCTCCCAAGTTTCGGTATCCATAAAGTAATAGAGCTCGCCGTCGTTGTAGCTGTACTCCATATCTCTTCTCTCGATAAACGCTGTGGGATATTTATCGTTAGGGTTAAATGACTTTTCAACAACGGCGCCAGTAATAACGTTTCTAATCTTTGTTCTTACAAAAGCCGCGCCCTTACCGGGTTTAACGTGCTGAAACTCAATGATGGAAACAACCTGTCCATCCATTTCAAAAGTTACGCCGTTTCTGAAATCACCTGCAGAAATCATAATTATACCTCCTGAAAAATTTAATCATAATTTGATATTTTAATTATACATAAAATTATATAAAAATGCAAGTATTATACAACAATAAGTTCTTTTGGCAAGGCAACGAAATTCATAAAGCCGTCCCGCTTCACCAAAACCATGTCCTCAATACGAACGCCGAACCTGTTTTCGAGATAAATCCCGGGTTCAACTGTAATCACCATATTTTCGAACAAAATAGTTTCACTCTTTGAGCTGACATACGGCATTTCATGGATATCCAGCCCCACGCCGTGACCTGTGGAATGTCCGAAATTTTCGCCGTAACCGCAGTCGGTTATAATATCTCTGGCGGTCTTGTCAATTTCGCTCGCCTTTACCCCAGCTTTAACCTTTGATAAAGCGGCAGTCTGAGCATTAAAAACTATATCATAAATCCCACGCTGAAAATCGTCACAGCTCTTAACCGCTACAGTACGCGTCATATCGCTGTGATAGCCCTTGTAAAGCGCGCCGATATCCATTGTGAAGAAGTCGCCCTCGCTAACGATATTATCACCGGGTACGCCGTGAGGAAGTGAGGTATTTTTACCTGTAATGGTAATGAGGTCAAATGAAACGCTGTCAGCGCCATATTTTCTCAGCAGATACTCAAGCTCCACGGCGACAGTTCTCTCGCTCACGCCCGGTTTAACAATATTTAAAACTTCATTATATGCTTTTTCGGTTATCTTCTGGGCTTCGGCTATGAAATTGATTTCGTCATCACT
The DNA here is from genome assembly GCA_017458845.1 of Ruminococcus sp. Classification (GTDB taxonomy): domain Bacteria; phylum Bacillota; class Clostridia; order Oscillospirales; family Acutalibacteraceae; genus Ruminococcoides. Next base: position 39,408 of record JAFSZY010000014.1, on the reverse strand, counting down.
TTTTATAATCCTCAAATTGTTAATCGTCTTAACAAGCGTATCATCAGAAACCACAGAAACACCGATAGAGTTGAATTCTTTAATAAACTTGTTATACAAACTCAGACTGACAAAACTGTTTTCAATCAATAAGGATTTAGTCTCGCTGTCCTTTAAAACAGTTTTAAGGCTATCGTAAAAGGACTTAAACTCAACAACCTTGCAGGAGCCGCAATGTACTTTTGCTGTTTCATAATACCTAAAGTCCACGAAAAGATATGACTTATCATTTGTGATAAGTACATATCCCTCGCAGTTCTGAATGCCCGAAAAGTAATAGACATCGTTGCCGTTATTAATAAGCGCGGCTTGGGATTTATCGAGTATAGCTCGGATACCGTTAATTCTTTGCTCAAAAGCGTTCAATTAAATCAAATCCTTTAATGCTTCAATAGCCAGAAAATAGCTCTGCTTGCCGAATCCCGCGATTTGACCTTTGCATACGGGCGCAATCACGGAGGTATGACGGAATTCCTCACGAGCGTGAATGTTGGACATATGAACCTCAACAAACGGAATATCAACACAGGCTATAGCGTCACGAAGAGCGTAGCTGTAGTGAGTAAGCGCGCCGGCGTTAATAACAACACCGTCATAGTTATCTTTGGCAAAATGTATCTTATCTATTAAATCGCCCTCGTGGTTTGACTGATAGACATCAGCGTTAAAGCCGTTATTCTCAGCGTATTTAATAGTCTGTGTGCTGATATCCTCGGCGGTTTCGGTACCGTAGATACCTTTCTCACGTACACCAACCATATTGAGGTTGGGACCTAATAATACTAATACTTTTTTCATAATTTACTCCTGTTGAATAAAAGTATAAAAGCGGACAGTAAGCCTGTCCGCTTAAATAATTACCTATACTTGCGTTTACGAGCTGCTTCGGATTTCTTCTTACGCTTTACGGAAGGCTTCTCATAAGCTTCTCTCTTGCGAACCTCAGCAATTACGCCAGCTCTGGCACACTGTTTCTTGAATCTTCTCAATGCGCTTTCGAGAGATTCATTTTCTTTAAGTCTTACCTCTGACATTTTCTATTTCCCTCCCATCTTAAATGGGTAATTTGCAAATAATGCAATAATTATTATACACTAAGTAAACATAAAATGTCAATACCTATCAAAAAATTAGTTAATAAATACTAAAAACAATTTTTTCAGGGTTTTACAACAATGTTCACAATACGTCCCTTAACGTATATTTCTTTGATAATATTCATTCCGTCAATGGCTTTAGCTACGTTATCGTCAGCCTTTGCGAGCGCCAGAACATCATCCTGCTCGGCGTCAACGGGGATGTTGAGTCTTGCTTTGATTTTTCCGTTGACCTGAACGGCAATCTCGATGGTTTCCTCAACGCATTTGCTCTCGTCGTACTCGGGCCAGCTCTGTTCAGCAAGTATACCCTCGCCCAGCGAGCAAACTTCCCAAACTTCCTCGGAAACGTGAGGAGCAAACGGACTGAGCAGTATAGCAAATATGCCGAGCTCTTTTTTGGAGATTGAGCCAAAAGCTGATACGTCGTTGATTAAAGACATTAAAGCCGCGATAGCTGTGTTAAACTTGATATTCTCGATGTCCTCCCCTACCTTCTTGATAGCTTTATGGAATGAGCTCTCAAGTTCGGGGCGGATAGCGTCGCCGTCAACAAGAATGTTCTGCAAGTTCCAGAAACGCTCCACAAATCTGCGGCAGCCTCTGATGCTCGACGGACTCCATGGAGCGGCTTTCTCAAAGTCGCCGATAAACATCTCGTACAGACGCATTGTATCGGCGCCATACTCGTTAACGATATCATCGGGGTTTACCACGTTGCCTCTGGACTTGGACATCTTTTCGCCGTTCTCTCCGAGAATCATTCCGTGGCTTGTACGTTTCGCGTACGGCTCGGGAGTGGGAACAACCTTGAGGTCGTAAAGGAATTTATGCCAGAAACGGCTGTAGAGCAGGTGGAGAGTTGTGTGTTCCATACCGCCGTTGTACCAGTCAATGGGAGACCAATAATCAAGCGCTTCCTTGGAAGCCAAAGCCTCGTTGTTGTGCGGATCCATATATCTGAGGAAATACCATGACGAACCAGCCCACTGAGGCATTGTGTCGGTTTCTCTGACTGCTTTTCCGCCGCAGCAGGGACATGTGGTGTTAATCCAGTCGGTCATTTTAGCGAGCGGAGACTCGCCTGTATCTGTGGGCTCATAGGAATCAACCATAGGAAGTTTAAGCGGTAGCTCGCTCTCATCGAGCGGAACATATCCGCATTTATCGCAATGTACAATCGGGATAGGCTCGCCCCAGTAACGCTGGCGCGAGAACACCCAGTCGCGCAGTTTATAATTGACTTTAGCTTTGCCGACGCCGTTTTCCTCTAACCAGGAAATCATCTTCTTCTGAGCGTCCTCAACAGAGAGTCCGTTAATAAATCCCGAGTTAACAAGAGTACCTGTGGCGCAGTCCGTGAACGCTTCTTCCTGAACGTCATTGCCGCCCTTTACAACTTCGATAATAGGCAGGTCAAACTTCTTTGCGAACTCCCAGTCACGGGTATCGTGAGCGGGAACAGCCATAATCGCGCCAGTACCGTATGAAACAAGTACATAGTCGGACACGAAAATCGGAATCTGAGTATTGTTGACAGGATTAATCGCTTCAACGCCATCGAGGCGTATACCTGTCTTGTCCTTGGCAACCTCGGTACGTTCAAAGTCGGATTTTTTTGACGCCTGAAGCTGATAATCTCTTACCTCATCAATATTTTTGAGCTTATCAGCCCACTTTTCAATCAGCGGATGCTCGGGAGAAATAACCATATATGTAGCGCCGAACAATGTATCACATCGGGTTGTATATACTGTGAGAGTATCGTCTGTTGTGGTCTTGAAGTCAACCTCCGCGCCTGTGGAACGACCAATCCAGTTCTTCTGCTGAGCCTTTACTCTGGCGGGATAGTCCACCAAATCAAGGTCGTTGATGAGTCTATCGGCGTACGCGGTGATTTTAAGCATCCACTGGGATTTTACTTTGTGGATAACCTCGCTTCCGCAGCGCTCACAAACGCCGTTTACAACCTCTTCGTTAGCAAGAACACACTTACAGGAAGTACACCAGTTGACGTTCATTTCCTTTTTGTAAGCTAAATCATGTTTAAAGAGCTGAAGAAAAATCCACTGTGTCCACTTGTAATAATCCGGGTCTGTGGTGTTTATTTCACGGCTCCAGTCAAAGGAAATGCCGAGTGACTGAATCTGCTTCTTAAAACGCTCGATATTGTTCTTGGTAACTATTTCGGGATGAATGTGATTCTTGATAGCGTAGTTCTCTGTGGGAAGCCCAAAAGCGTCCCAACCGATAGGATACAGAACGTTATATCCCTGCAGACGTCTTTTGCGGGCTACCGTATCAAGAGCTGTGTACGGACGGGGATGTCCAACGTGGAGTCCCTGTCCCGAGGGATACGGAAATTCTATAAGAGCGTAAAACTTCTCCTTGGAAGTATCGTTTGACGCGTGAAATACGCCTTTATCCTCCCATATTTTTTGCCATTTAGGTTCAACCGCTTTGTGGTTGTACTTCATAAAATCACCTTCCGATTAATCTTTTAATATATCTGACAAATCTACTTCCTTGCCGTCCTGCCACAAACGCTCAAGGTCATAGAACTTTCTCGCTTCTTCGTTAAATACATTCACGATAACGTCCGTATAATCAAGCAGAATCCAGCTGTTGGAGCGGTGTCCCTCAATATGATTGACAGAGATTCCCGCCTCGTTCATTTTGAACTCAACCTCATCGGCAAGAGCCTTTACCTGTGTACTGCTGCGTCCTGTGGCGAACACCATATAATCCGCCAGTACGGTAACGTCTGTGATTTCGATAATTCTGATTTCCTGACCGAGCTTGCTGTCAAGTATCTCGGCAATTTTTACAGCCTGTTCATAAGTTGTCATTATAACAAACCTTTCTTTTCTAAATATAAAATAGCATCGTTATAGCAAGCAAGCGCGTTGCTATGTATAGTCATTTTTCTTTTTGTTAAATCGGTGATTGTAAACTGCAAGCCGAAGAGCATAGCGTCCTCAAGACACTCGAACGCCTTTTGGCGCATTATATCAACACCGTCATAATCTCTCTCTGCGGAAATAAAGTCTGCGATGAAAATAATCTTTTCGAGAAGGGACATACCCGCTCTGCCTGTTGTGTGATAACGTATCGCGTTTATTATTTCCTCATCGTCTATACCCAGAGTATCGCGCGCGTACACACTGCCCGCTATGGGGTGCCAAAGCTTTGACGTGCCTTTTTCAACAGCGTCAAGTATTATACCACCGCGCGTCATAATTTGCAACATTTCATCCTTGGGGATTTCCTTGCAGGAGTCATGCAATATGCCCGCTATTTCGGCTTTTTCATCGTTTGCGCCGTAATGGCGGGCAAGCTCGACAGCCGACTGAGCGACATTCACGCTGTGGATATAACGCCTTTGTCCCATTCTTCCTTTAATAAGGGACAGATATTCTGCCTTGTTCACGTTATCACGCCCTTTTATTAAAATCTATTTTTTTACTTTAGGAAGCTTTATAACAGGCTCGTCGGGATTAGGTCTGTAAAGCACAAACTTCGAACCGATAATTTGTACAGAATCGCTGTCAGTCTTTTTGGAAAGAATATCCGCCGCTTCACGCGGAGTTAACGGACAGTTTTCAATGCATTTACCCTTGATTAGCTCGCGCGCCGTCAGAGCGTCGTCAGCCTGTTTGATAATCTGCTCCGACATTCCGCCTTTCCCGACATATAATATTGTATCTATACCATTTGCTAAGCTTCTCAAATATGCCCGCTGTTTACTGGTTAACATTATTGTCCTCCAAATACTTGACTAATTCTTCTTTAAAAGCTCTTAGCGCCTTTCCTCTGTGGCTGACTTTATCCTTTTCCTCAGCGGTATAATAACCGAAGGATTTGCCGTTATATAGAAAAATCGGGTCGTAGCCGAAACCTCCCGAGCCCTCGGGCTTTGTTGCAATCTCACCATAGCAATAATCTTCAACCTGAATAATATTGCCGTTCGGGAATACACAGGTGATTGCGCAGGTGTAGTGAGCTTTGCGGTCTGTTTCATCCTTCAGCTTACTGAGAATCAACTTGTTTTTGTCGCTGTCTGTGGCGTTTTCTCCTCCGAACCGAGCGGAATATATCCCCGGCTCGCCGTTTAACGCGTCAACACAAATTCCCGAATCGTCAGCGATAGCGGGTAATCCCGACTTTGAACAAGCTGCGTACGCTTTTATAAAAGAGTTTTCTTTAAATGTTTTGCCGTTTTCCTCAACGTCCGCGAGGGATATTCCCTCCTGCTTTGCCGTTACGGCGTTTATACCCAAAGGGTTGAGTATTCGTTCGAGCTCAACCAGTTTTTTGGGATTATTAGTCGCGATAATAAACTTCATAACTCAACTGAAATCAAATAATGCTTTTGAAAACTCTTCGGGGTCAAACGGCTGTAAGTCGTCTATCTGCTCGCCAACTCCGATGAACTTAACGGGAACGTCGAGAGTGTTTTTGATAGCGAGAATTATTCCACCCTTGGCAGTTCCGTCGAGCTTCGTGAGAACTATACCGGTAATGCCTGTAGCTTCTTTAAAATGCTCAACCTGGGATACGGCATTCTGGCCTGTTGTGGCGTCCAGAACAAGAAGGATTTCCTTATCAGCGTCAGGCAGCTCACGATCGATAACTCTGTTAATCTTAGCGAGCTCATCCATAAGGTGTTTTTTGTTGTGAAGTCTACCCGCTGTGTCGGCAATGATAACATCAGTGCCTCTCGCCTTGGAGGCGGAGATAGAGTCGTAAACAACTGCCGCGGGGTCGCTGCCCTCGTTCTGCTTTATGATATCACAGCCGCTGCGGTCAGCCCAAATCTGAAGCTGGTCGATAGCCGCCGCGCGGAATGTATCGGCTGCGGCGAGCAAAACTTTTTTACCGTCGTTCTTAAAGCGGTTTGCCATTTTGCCGATTGTGGTGGTCTTGCCCACGCCGTTGACACCGATAACGAGCACAACTGACGGTTTTGTGTCGATCTTAAGCTCCTGACCGCCTGTGAGCATTTCTGCCACAACTTCCTGCAATAAATTACGGATTTCTGCGGGGTCGGTTGTACCTGTCTCTTTGACGCGGAGTTTAACCTTTTCGCATATATCCTCGGCAGTAGCCACACCGACGTCACCCATTACAAGAAGCTCCTCTAATTCTTCAAAGAGTTCCTCGTCAATTTTGGTGAATGACTTCAGCATAGAGTCAATCTGACCGATTACACTGTCACGGGTCTTTTTAAGACCTTCTTTTATTTTACTGAAAAGTCCCATATGTTTCTTCCTTTATTATATACCTAATTTTGCGGATACTTCGCTGACTCTGAGCTCAAGCAGCTTTGAAACGCCCTCATCCTGCATAGTAACGCCGTAGAGCACGTCGGCTTCTTCCATTGTACCTCGTCTGTGTGTGATGAGAATAAACTGTGTCTTTGATGTAAGATTACGCACATACTGAGCGAAACGGTCAACGTTTACCTCGTCCAGAGCAGCTTCAATCTCGTCCATTACGCAGAACGGAGCCGGTCTTACCTTCATAATCGCGAAGTACAAGGCGATAGCGACCAGTGCCTTCTCACCTCCCGAAAGCGCGTCAAGGTGAACGACAATTTTCCCGGGAGGATGAACAATAATGTCAATTCCGCTTGTGAGAATATCCTCGGGGTCGGTAAGCGAAAGCGAGGCTGTGCCGCCGCCGAAAAGCTCCTTGAACGTAAAGGTGAAGTTGCGGTTAATCTCCTCAAACGCTTTGATAAATTCCTCCTGCATTTGCTTTGTCAAGTCATTAATTAGGCGTTCAATCTCTTTCTTGGATTTCTCAACATCCTCAACCTGAGCGCTCATAAACTCGTAGCGCTCGGAAACCTCTTTGTATTCTTCAATAGCTCCGACGTTTACATTGCCGAGATTGCGGATTTTGGACTTAAGTTCATTGAGTCTGCTTTTGGCTGTGGAAATATTCTCAATCTCAATAGCTGAATCCTCAGCCTCTTTCTTAGTGAGCTGATATTCCTCCCAAAGCTTGGAGATTATGTTGTCATACTCCTTTTGGAGATTAATCTTGCGCTCTTCGAGTCTGGCAAGCTCTCTGCCCGCGACTTCACGCTCGCTTGTTTTGTCTTTTTCAATTTGTCTGAGTTCGACGGTACGTTTTTCAAGGTCGTTCTTTTTATTATTAATATTTTCAATATCAGTATTTAATGTTTTAATCCTGTTGTCAAGCTCAGTAATATTAAGATTAAGCCCGTCAATCCTCTGCTCTGCGTCGGTGATAAAATAGTTATACTGCTCAATATCAGCGCGAATCTGAGCCTTGCGGTTTTCTCTGCCTTCCTCTGAGGACAGAGCAAAGGTAATCTCGGAATTCAGAGTTTCTATATCCTTCTTAGCTGTGACAATCTCCAAGCGTATATTCTGCAAGCTTTCGGACATTTCCTCGCGCTGCTGCGTGAGCTTGGAGCGGCTGCCCGTAATGTCTTCAATAAGCGCTTCATATTCGGAAATAGCGTTATTGATATCATCAAGGCTGCTCTTAGCCTTTTTCTCTTCAACCTTAAAGTTTTCTATTCTGGACTTACAGGACTCGACCTCACAAGCGGCATTATCAATCGCTGCTTTTTGATTGTTGAGGTCATTCTCACACGCCTTGGACTCAGTGAGAATCCTGATTTGTTCCTGTTTGGTGTTGGATAAATCTGCTCTTGTGGCAAGTATATCCGCCTCAATAGCCGTGTATTCCTCTATAGCTTTTTGAGCGAGCTTGGCGGCTTCCTCAGCCTTCTTCTGAAGCTGTTCAGCCTTCTTTTTTGTCTTTTCAATCTCACCGGCTCGGGACAACAAGCCCGACTTTTTGCCTAAAGAACCGCCTGTGAGCGAACCGCCCGCGTTTACAACCTGACCGTCCAGTGTTACAACCTTAAATCGGTAGGAATATTTTTTGGCTATGGACGCGGCGCTGTTGATATCCTCGGCAATTACAATTCTGCCGAGTAATGATTTAAGAATGTTATTATACTCAGCCTTACAATCGCACAAATCAGCCGCTACGCCTATAAAGCCGTAACAATCGTCAAGACCTTTTTCTGTAAGTGTCTTGGGCTTGATTGTGTTAACGGGCAGGAATGTGGCTCGTCCGCCGTCGTTTTTCTTCAGATAAGAGATAGCGGCTTTAGCGTCCTGTTCGGTGGCGGTAACAATGTTCTGCATAGCCATACCCAGAGCAATCTCGATAGCCACTGTGTATTCATCGGGAACCTTAATAATTCTGGAAACAGGACCTCTGATACCCTTTAGTCTGCCCTCGCGGTAGCTTTTCATAACAGTCTTGACGGAATAGGAAAAGCCCTCAAGGTTACGTTCCAAATCTTCAAGCAGCTTAACTCTTCTGAGCGCTTCCTGAGCGTCGAGGTTGAGTGTGTCCGCCTGAGCTTTTAAGTCGTCACGCTTTTTCTGTCTGGACTCAAGCTTGATTTCGAGCCCCTTTAAGGAATTGGTATAAGAAGCAACCTTATCGTTAACGCCGTCTAGCTGTTGTTTAAAGTCCTCAAAGATATCAAGAGTAGTGTTATACTGCTCCTGTCTTGCGTTGTTATTGCTTAATATATCCTCAATTCTGGACTGTAATTCATTCACCGAAGTAACGCTTGTCATCATTGTGACGCGCGCGTCAGCGGACTGAGCTGTGAGCTCGGCGAGCGTCGCGCTGAGTTCCTGAAGCTTATCGCCACTGCGGCTGGAATCTGTATTGACTACGTTGAGCTTATCAGACGTTTCGTCGTACTCATTCTGCTTTTTCTCAATCAGCTTTTTAAGCTCTTCTATTTTTGACTTTTTCTCGTCAATGCTGTTCAAAGCGTCCTCGGCATCGTCGTCCACCTTTTGAATCTCACTTTCGAGACGTTTGATATTCTCCTCATTATGCAGAATATCGTTCTCGGCTACAGATACCGATGACTTCTTGGAGCTGATTTCAGCCTGAATGTTTGTAATTTCCTCGCGGATAGATTCAATTTTTGTGGAATACTCGGCGCTCTCTACATAGTTCTTCTCGGTTTCAAGCTGAATGTTGTCAAGTTCCTTGTCGGCGTTCTCGTGCTGAAGACGGAAAATCTCCAGCTTGTCCTCTTCCTCTTTGAGGACTTTATTGCTGCTGTTTAGCGTATTGACCCAGAGAGCAATTTCGATATCCTTCTTCTCGCCCGAGTATTCTAGAAATTTTTCCGCTTTCTGAGACTGTGATTTGAGAGGTCCTACACGGTCCTCAAGCTCAGTGACTATATCTCTGAGCCTGAAAAGGTTGTCCTCGGTGTGTTTAAGCTTGCGTTCCGACTCCAGTTTTTTGTAGCGATATCTGGAGATACCCGCGGCTTCCTCAAAGATTTCGCGTCTGTCCTCGCTTTTGGAGGATACTATACTGTCGATTTTGCCTTGACCTATCATAGAGTAGCCGTCACGGCCGAGACCTGTATCCATAAAGAGCTCGTTGACATCTTTAAGACGAACCTGAGCGCCGTTAATGAGGTACTCGCTGTCACCGCTGCGATAATAACGGCGTGTAACAGCGACGTCGTCGCCGTTATATTGCAAAAATCTGTCCTTGTTATCAATGTTGAGAGTAACCTCGGCGTAGCCCTGAGCCTTTCTGTCGTCGGTTCCGTTGAATACTACGTCTTCCATTTTTGAACAGCGCAAGCTTTTGGGTGATTGCTCGCCAAGCACCCATCTTATAGCATCACTGATATTACTCTTACCCGAACCGTTAGGTCCGACAACCGAAGTCATACCTGTGTCAAAGGATAATTTAGTTTTATCGGGGAATGTCTTAAAGCCCTGAATTTCAAGGGATTTTAAAAGCATTTAATCACCTGTTTTATCTTTAACTGAAACATCGTATTTGTTTAATTTGTTATCTTTCTCAATCTTTACCATATATCCCATATCCGTTAATTTTCGAAGATTAGACTTGTTTTGACCAATCATTTTGGAAACTGAGGAAGGATTAACAGTTACTATTATATCTTTAGAGTTCACATTAATAATGCTTTTTAAGATTTTATTCAAAAAAATTTTATTTTCACACAATTCTTTGAACGCGGGGTGGTAGTTTCCGCCGATACTGCCGTCAATCAAACTATCGCTGTAATGCAGTCCGACGCGGATGACCTCGATGTCGTTCTCATAGAACAACTCGATAATCTGAGCGCAAAGCTCTACCGACTCATCAAGAGAATAAGGAACATAATCTTTGTTTAAATACAAATCAGCGAGCTCTGTGTCCTTCATAATCACGGTGGGATATATCCTTACGCAGTCGGGAGAAAGCTCCGCAAATTCCTCGGATGTGTGTAAATCGCTCGAAAAATCAGCTTTATATAAGCCTGTCATCATTTGCAAGCCGAGATCAAAGCCATACTGTTTAATCAGTTCGGAAGCTTTTTTTACATCCCGAGTGCTGTGTCCCCTGTTGTTCGCTGCGAGGACATTATCGTCCATAGACTGGGCTCCGAGCTCAATCGTTGTTACACCGTAGTCTTTGAGAATCGTCAGTATTTCGTCGTCAATATAATCGGGACGTGTGGAGAGTCGAATTCCTTTGAAACTATTCACATACGGCTTTACAGCTTCTAAGAGAGAAACCATATAGCCTCTGTCGATAGCCGTAAAGCTTCCGCCGAAGAAAGCAATCTCGCAGTTGTGACTGTCATCGCCCAAATCGCTGAGCGCCCGCTCTACGGTCAGCCTGACATCCTCTGGCGTCGGCTGCTGTGTCTGTCCGGTAATACGCCTTTGATTACAGAAAGAACACTGATGCGGACAACCGTTGTGCGGAATGAACAGAGCTACGTTACCTTGCTTAATAGCCCATCAACTCCAAAGCTTCTCTCGCCGCGTTCTGCTCGGCTTCCTTCTTGCTTCTGCCGCCGCCCTTGCCGATAACGTTGCTGTTGAGATGAACCTCAAAAACAAAATGCTTGTTGTGATCGGGACCGCTCTCGGAAGTGAGTATGTATTCTATCTTTTCACCCGGGTTCTTCTGAACAATCTCCTGCAGGGTAGTTTTGTAGTCCTTGAAAGGCTTTTGGTTCTGGTTATTAATCTCGGGAACAACAAATCTCAAGATATGCTTTTTGGCGGGTTCCATACCGCCGTCAAGATAGATTGCGGCAATAACCGCCTCGAAAGCGTCCGCGACAATTGACGGTCTGTCAGCTCCGCCGCCGTTCTTTTCGCCCTTGCTGAAATAGAGAAAGCTTCCGAGCTTGATCATCTTGCCGAACTTGTAGAGAGCCTTCTCACACACCAATGCGGAGCGGAGCTTTGTAAGCTCGCCTTCGGGCAAATCGGGACAGTTGGCGTAGATATAATCAGCGACAACAATAGAAAGCACAGCGTCACCCAAAAACTCGAGGCGTTCGTTATGCTTTATATTTCTGCCTCTGTGCTCGTTGGCGTAGGATGAATGTGTCAGCGCCTGTTGAAGCAACTTTCTGTTATTAAAATTGTAGTCAATTAGTTTTTCAAATTCTTTCATTACTTACCTATAAATTTAGTTATTTCAGAAATTACGTCGCCGCCGACATAATCCTTTGTCAGACGGATAGCGTTCTTGAATGTTTTTGCTCTGGAACTTCCGTGAGCCTTGAACACGGGCTTTGCGGTACCCATAATGGGAGCTCCGCCGACTTCGTTATAGTCGAACTTTTTAGCCATTGTTTTTAAATCGCCGATAACAAGCCCGGCGGCGATTTTATTTTTGACGCTCTTTTTAAAAAGCTCTTTAATCATCTTGAACAATGACTTTGCCACGCCCTCGTAGGTTTTGAGAATCATATTGCCCGTAAAGCCGTCGCATACGCAAACGTCGCAAACACCCTCGGGAAGGTCGCGAGCTTCTACGTTGCCGATAAAGTTGAGGTCGGAGTTCTTCAAAAGCTCGTATGTTTCGTGTTGAAGCTCCATACCCTTGTGCTCCTCAGCTCCGACATTGGCGAGACCGACTCTGGGGTTCTTAACCTTCATAACCTTTTCCATATACGCGGAAGCCATTACGGCGTACTGATACAGCATTTCGGCGCGGCACTCAAGATTTGCGCCCGCGTCTATGAGCATAAAATGTCCGTCATTAACGTGAGGGAGCACAGGAGCGAAAGCGGGACGCTTTATACCCTTTATGCGCTTGACAATGAGAGTACCGCCTACGCAAATCGCGCCGCTGTTGCCCGCGCTGACGATAGCGTCGCCTTTGCCCTCTGCCAAGAGCTTTAAAGCGACAGAGAGGGAGCTGTCGGGTTTTTTCTTAAGAACGGCGTCAGCATCCTCGTCATTAGTGATAACCTCAGAGGCGTGCACAATCTCCATTTTGGAGATATCAACGCTGTTGTCCTCAGCGCACTTTTTAATCTGACCTTCGTCGCCGACAAGAATAATACTGACGTTGTATTCCCGCGCGGCTTGCGCGGAGCCTTTTATAATTTCTAAAGGAGCGTTGTCGCCGCCCATCGCGTCTACGATAATCTTCATCAAATCACGCTTTCTAAATATTTCTTTAAATCCAGGAGAGCACGGTCGGCATACGCTTGTCCGCGTTCCTGTTTGTTTCTCGGTCTGTTAATAAGCTCGGGCAGAATGCCGAAATTCGCGCCCATAGGCTGGAAATTCACCACTGTAGCGTCAGACACATACGAGGACAAGCAACCCGTCATAGTTGTATCGGGCAGAGATAAGCTGTCCTTGCCATAATATCTTCGCGCGGCGTTTATACCCGCGATAATTCCAGACGAGGCGCTTTCCATATAGCCCTCAACGCCTGTAATCTGTCCCGCAAAGAAAATTTTGTTATTCTCCTTAGTAGAAAAATCACTGTTTAAAATCTTCGGCGAGTTCAAAAACGTATTGCGATGCATAACGCCAAAGCGTATAAACTCCACGTTTTTTAATGCGGGAATAAGACCAAACACACGCTTTTGCTCGGGAAATTTAAGATTAGTCTGAAAGCCTACAAGGTTAAACATTGTGCCAGAGGAATTCTCCTTACGAAGCTGAAGAACTGCCCATGGACGGTGCCCTGTTCTCGGGTCGGTCAACCCGACGGGCTTCATAGGACCGAAACGGATTGTATCATAACCGCGCTGAGCCATAACCTCAATGGGCATACAGCCCTCATAAACCTTGGGGTCACGCACGTCAAACTCGTGAACGGGGGCTCTTTCGGCATTTACCAAAGCGTCGTAAAAAACATCATACTCAGCTTTGTTCATCGGACAGTTGAGATAATCCGTGCCGTCGCCTTTGCCGTATCTTGACTCAAAAAAGGCGTGGTCCATATCTATGCTGTCGAGAGTGACAATGGGAGCCGCCGCGTCATAAAAGGACAGCGCGCTTCCGAAACGGGAATAAATGCTCTCGGCAAAGCTGTCGGAAGTCAAAGGGCCTGTGGCGATTATTGCAATCTCGCCGTCGGGTATTTCGGTTATTTCCTCACTGACGAAAGTAACCTTTTCGTTGTTTTTCAGGGCGTCTGTTACATACCCGGAAAACAAATCCCTGTCCACGGCGAGCGCTCCGCCCGCGGGAACACGGGCTTTGTCCGCGGCTTTTAACAATAGTGAGTCGAACAGGCGCATTTCAGCTTTGAGAAGTCCCGCCGCTGACGATACTCTGTCCGCCTTAAATGAGTTAGAACAAACGAGTTCCGCGAATAAGTCAGATTTATGAGCAGGGCTCTTTTTCTGAGGTTTCATATCATAGAGCTTTACGTCAATACCGCGTTTGGCTATCTGATAAGCCGCCTCACAGCCCGCTAAACCCGCTCCGATAACATTTATACTCATTTCTTTTCGTATCCACAGTCTTTGTTCTCGCAGAAAAGAATCTTCTTTTTGCCTTTTTTCTTAAATAGAGGACCGCCGCACTGCGGACACTTCTCATCGACAGGCTCATTCCACGAAACAAAGTCACAGTTGGGATAGTTGCTGCAGCCGTAGAAAACGGTCTTGCGCTTGGTCTGCTTTATAATTACGTCGCCGTCGCCGCACTTGGGACATTTTACGCCGAGCTTCTGAACATATTTCTTGACGTTCTTACATTCGGGATACCCCGGGCAGGCGATGAATTTGCCGTACTTACCAACTTTGATGACCATATTTCTGCCGCATTTTTCGCAGATAATATCGGTCTTGTCCTCTTCGAGCTGGATTTTTACGCCATCCATATCGGTTTTTGCTTTAGCTAAAGTCTTTTCAAAATCCTGATAGAAATCATCTATAAGCGCTTTCCACTCAACCTCTCCGCTCTCGACAGTATCAAGGCTCTGCTCCATCTGAGCGGTAAACTTGAGATTTACAATCTTGGGGAATCGCTCCTTCATCAGCTTGACCATAGCTTCGCCGAGCTCTGTGGGAACCAAGACCTTGCTCTCGCGCTTTACATACTCACGGCCAGTAATTGTGGAGATTGTGGCGGCGTATGTGGACGGTCTGCCGATCCCGTTTTCTTCAAGAGTTTTGATAAGAGAAGCCTCTGTGTATCTTGAAGGCGGCTGGGTAAAGTGCTGATTGGGGACAATCTCCTTCTTACGGACGCTCATATCCTTTTCAAGCGGCGGCAGTTCGAGAGATTTTTCCTCAGCAGTATCCTTACTCTCTGTGTAAAGCATAGTAAAGCCGTCAAAATCTACAGTATAGCCCGAAGCCTTGAAAACATATCCGTTACCCTCGATGTCAGCGCGGGTGGTCTTCTGAACGCAGTCGGACATCTGGGAAGCTACAAAGCGCTTCCAGATGAGATTATAGAGCTTATACTGGTCGGAGGTGAGGTTATGTTTGATTTTATCGGGTTCAAGCGAAGTCATAGTCGGTCTGATAGCTTCGTGACCGTCCTGAGCGTTTGAACGCGACTTGAAAAATCTGGGTTTCGCGGGGAGATACTTCTCGCCGAATTTACCAGCTATATGATTAGTTACCTCGGATATCGCCTGATTCGAAATTCTGAGCGAATCCGTTCTCATATACGTGATAAGACCTGTAGCGCCAAGCTCATCAATCTCAATACCTTCGTAGAGCTCTTGGGCAACCTTCATTGTCCTTCTGGACTGAAAGCCGAGCTTGCGGGAGGCTTCCTGCTGAAGTGTTGAGGTGATAAAGGGTGGAGCGGGAGATTTTTTGCGAGTGCCGTGCTTTACGCTCGAGACAATGTAGTCGGCATTCTCGAGGTCTGAGAGAATCTTCTCAGCCTGTTCCTGATTCTTTATCTTATCTTTGCCTAAATGCAGTGTAGCGGGGAAAGACTTGCGTGAGCCTTTGGGGATAAACTTGGCGTCGATTGTCCAGTATTCCTCGGGTTTGAACGCGCGGATTTCCTCTTCTCTGTCAACAATAATCCTCACAGCAACAGACTGAACACGTCCCGCAGACATACCGCGGCGAATTTTTTGAGACACAAACGGGCTGAGCTTGTAGCCTACCAGACGGTCGAGAACACGTCTTGCCTGCTGAGCGTTTACGAGATTGAGGTTGATGCTTCTCGGGGACTTCATACCGTTGTTCACACCGGATTTGGTAATCTCGTTGAACTCCACACGGTTGGCGTCGTTCAAGTCAAGGTCGAGAATATACGCAAGGTGCCAGGAAATAGCCTCTCCCTCGCGGTCGGGGTCGGTCGCGAGAAAGATTTTTTCCGAAACGTCTGCCTGCTTCTGGATATCCTTAACGAGGCTTTCCTTGCCTTTGATTATAGAATAATTGGGTTCATAGTTGTTCTTTATATCTACGCTTAAACGAGCGTTGGGAAGGTCACGGACGTGACCCATTGAAGCGATTACATCGTAATCCTTACCCAGATATTTTTTGATTGTTTTCGCCTTTGCGGGCGACTCCACAATAACTAAGTTTGACATAATTCCTCCAAATTTTTCCTAAATTTTTCCTATTTAAATTAATATATAATTTCTGCCCTGTACGCATTTAATCAGCTTTTTGACTTCAAGAACAGTCAAAACAGAAGAAATCTTAAACACAGGCAGATTAGTTTTTTCGGCAATCGTATCTATATGAACGGGCTCTGTTCCGATTAAGTAATATACCTTGCGTTCATCCTCGGACAACTCCACATCCTTATGAGTAGGAGCGTCCGTGAGGTCGTTGGTCTTGAGCCCGTTTATATCCTTGGGGAGCTTCCCTTTAACGGGAATCGCGTTGACCTTTTCGTCGATATGTTTGAGTTCGGGAGAAATCTCCTCCGTAACATAGATATTATCAAAATCGTCGATTATATCTTTGTAGTCGGTAACAAGTTTCGCCACTTTATCCTTGACAAGCTCGTTTGTTCCGTAAAAATGCGGGTCGGCAGGACCTGCCATAGCGAAAATCTTCTTGGTCGGGTCCTGCTCAAGCGCGGAGTTCACGGTAATCAGCGCACCGCTCCTCTCACCCGCTTCCACAACAAGTATACCGTTGGACAACGCTGAGATAATACGGTTACGCTGGGGAAAATGAAAAGGATAAGGCTCGGTATCGGGCGGATACTCGGACACAACCGCTCCCCTAAAAGTGATATCACTGCGCATTTTTGCGTTCTCACGCAAATAATCATAGTTGATACCGCAGCCAAGAACACAAATCGTCACTCCGTCGGCGGCAAGCGCGCCGAGATGGGCGGAACAATCTATCCCCAAAGCGCCGCCGCTGACAACAGCAATCCCGCATTTAGCGAGGTTGAACGAAAAGCTGTGGGCGGCTCTTATGCCGTACATAGAAGCTTTCCTTGTGCCGACTACGCCTATGGACAGTCTGTCGTCAATATCGGGCAGCATACCCGAAACATAGAGCACCGCGGGCGGGTCGTCGATGTTATAAAGACAGCGGGGATAATAGGGATTATCTATAGTGATGATTTCATAACAGTGCTTATTGCACTTGGCGATAATCTCGTCGGCGACAGATAAGTCAGTTGAGCCGAGCTTGTTAATTTCAGCGTTGGAAAACAGACCCGAGAGTCTCCACTCGGGTTCCTTGCCGTTATAAAACTCCTCGATATCTCCGTACATTTCGTGGATTAGTTTGGCTTTGGGAGTACAGTATCCTACAGCCTTGGAAAACCAAATCCAATATCTAATATCCGTCATTTAATCATTTCCCACATTATTATGCTCGCGGCAACGGAAGCGTTGAGACTTTCCGCTCTGCCATTCATAGGAATAGTAAAAGAATCCGAGCAAGAGTCAATTGTTGACTGTTTGAGTCCGTTTGCCTCGTTTCCTATTACAGCGCAAACTGCTTTGCCTTTAAAATCTATATCGGTGATTTTCTTTGCCTGAGAATCGACAACAGCGGCGAAAGCGGTGAGTTCTTTATATTCACTCAAAAACGCGGCTATTGTGTCTACAATAATATAGGACAGCCTGAACACAGCTCCCATACTTCCTCTGACCACCTTGGGAGAATGGATATCACAGCAGTCGGCGGAAAGAATTACGCCGTCAACACCTACAGCCTCAGCTGTCCTGAGAATCGTGCCGAGGTTTGAAGGGTCCTGAATATTATCAAGCGCCAAAAATTTTCCATTACATTTTATTTTATCAAATAGAGTAGGATTGTCAAGAGCTTTTATTACGCAAAGCACGCCCTGAGGATTCCTCGTATCGGATATTTTTGAGAACAAAGAATCCGATATAACATAGCAGTTCTCCGCTTTTTCCTCAAGTTTTGAGATAGTATCACTGTAATGTTCACACGCGAAATCCGACACAACGAGCGATATTATATCGCAGCCCGAATTGAGCGCGTCCTCACAAAGGCGCACTCCCTCGGCGACAAATTCGCACTGTTCTGCCCGATATTTTGCACTTTTGACAAGTTTATTTATATGCTTAATCAACGGATTATCCTTAGCGGAAATTCTCTTCATATACACACCAAAACAATCTTACAATAAATAGCAAAAGCGTTTGGACAACAATCCAAACGCAATTACGTTTTATTATTTTGCGGCTTTAGCCTGCTCAACTAATGATGTAAATGCGGCGGGATCGGAAATAGCAATCTCGGAAAGCATTTTACGATTGAGCGTAATACCGGCTTTTTTAAGCCCGTTCATAAATGTTGAATAATTCATACCGTTAGCCTTGCAAGCAGCTGAGATACGTGTAATCCAAAGACGACGGAAATCTCTCTTCTTCTGCTTACGACCAATATAAGCGTAGTTGCCTGACTTGTTAACGGCCTGTTTAGCCATTTTAAAATGTCTTGATTTAGAACCAAAATAGCCCTTTGCGAGCTTTAATACTTTTTTTCTTCTTTTGCGAGTAGCCATCGCGCCTTTAACTCGTGCCATATTTATTACCTCCGTTCAGTTAATTGTCAATAATTATTTATAGGGAATCAGACGTTTAATCTGAGCCACGTTGGTCTTATCAGCACATACAGTCTGGCGAAGACCTCTCTTGCGTTTTGTAGTCTTTTTGTTGAGAATGTGAGATTTGTTAGCGTGCGCGCGGATAACCTTTCCGTTTTTTGAAAGCTTAAAGCGCTTTTTTGCTCCGCTGTGAGTTTTGATTTTAGGCATAATATTTATCCTCCTTAACTAAAATTACTTGTTTGGCTTTGGTGAAAGAAACATAACCATATTGCGGCCTTCAAGCTTTGAGGGCTTAGCGACAGTCGCGTACTCCTCACAAGCCTCTGAAAAACGAGTCATCAAATCATAACCAAACTCAGAGTGACCCATCTCGCGTCCTCTGAAGCGAATTGAAACCTTAACCTTATCACCGTGCTTTAAGAACTTAATAGCGTTGTTGAGCTTAGTGTTAAAATCGTGAGTATCGATATTGAGCGAAAGTCTGACTTCCTTAGTTTCGATAATCTTCTGTTTTTTGCGGGCTTCTTTTTCTTTTTTGGCTTTTTCAAACTTGTACTTGCCGTAATCCATAATTTTGCACACAGGCGGTTTTGCCTGAGGAGCAATTTTTACGAGATCAAGGTCTTCTTTAGCCGCTAAATCAAGCGCCTGATCCGACGACATAATGCCGAGCTGTTCACCGCTCGCGCTGATAACACGAAGCTCGCTGTCGCGGATATCCTCATTGATTTGAACATTGTCCTGTTTCTTGCTGATAACAAAGCACCTCCATAGATTAAATAAAAACAAATGCGGACAGATAATCCGTCCGCATAACAATACATAATAAAACCGTGTTTAAAAGTATTGACCCGTGCAGACGACACCCCACAGGTGAAAGCATTACTGCCTTACTTTATTTTTGCATAAATGATTATATAACATTAATTTACGATTGTCAAGCCTTTTATTCCAAACATTTGTAAATTAAATCGGCTATTCTCTGTGAAGAGTTGCCGTCCAGCTTATCGAAGAACATCTCCCTGAACGCGTCAATTTTCTCCGCTTCATAATCCTCATTCTTGATAGCTTCCATCAAGGTTACGAACGATGTACAAATCTTGCCCGGGATATTGGTTTTGAAGTCGAAGTAGAAGTCTCTTTCTTTTATATATCCCTCAAGGTCATACGCGTAAAACAGCATAGGTACATTGACAATGGAAGCCTCGAAAACAAGCGAGGAGTAGTCCGTAATTATGACATCAGAAACAAACAGAAGATCATTGATTTCGGTACTGTCGGAAAGGTCGATTACTCTGTCTGAGTACTTCTCGGGGATTTCCTGCTTTTCCTGAATAAACGGATGGTGCTTGATGATTATCGCGTACTCGTCACCGAGCTCTGCGCAAACGTCGTTGATATCAAACAAATCCATAGGATAATAAGCGGTTTCCTTGACATCGCCCCTGAAGGTGGGCGCGAAGAGGATAATCTTCTTGTCCTTAAAGTTGGGATATTTTTTGTAGAATTCGTTGATAAAGCTCTGCTTGTACTGCTCGTCAAAGAAAATGTCAGTCCTCGCTATGCCTGTGGGAACAACGTTATCCGTAGCGATACCAAAGCCCTCGGAATGGCACTTTTGGCAATACTTTGAGCTGACCGTTACATAGTCGTAGGAGCGGTGCATTCTGGTGTTCTGCGGAGAACCCATAGGCTTACCCAAACGTGAGAAGCCAAAAGTTTTAAAAGCTCCGCAGGCGTGCCAGAGCTGAATAATCTTAGTCTCCTTTTTGAGACTTATCAGGTGAATCTGAGGAGTATACTCGTCAAGCACAATAACCTTACTTGTAGCGCAGGCTTCGGCGAACTCTTTTATCTGCTGTTTCGTCATAAATCTGAATGTATTAGTGTTATAAAGGAACCGGATGTCGAGGTTCTTATCATCCTTAAGCTTATTATATACAAACTCAAAGTTGCCCGAAAGCTCGTTTCTTCTGGCTGAGTAGAATGTAATTCTGTTCTCCTTAATCGGATGATTTTTGACTCGCTTGTACGCGCTCTTAATATTATGTCTCTTGAGGCGAACCATTGAGAAGCTCTCACGGCAGACAGCCGACATTCTGCTCATTAAAAAAGAAACTAATCTCTCTAATTTACCCTCTGCTTCAATCTTGGCGGGCATTTTGATGTATCCCGTAAAGGTCAAAAGTCCCATAATTATATAAATAGGGATGAGCGGAATCGCTAAAATTATAGCGACAATCTTGAGCAGCCTGTCAAAAAGCAGAACAAGCTTTTCTTTTTTGTGGTCTTTGTGGATGATTTCGGCGTTTGTATTGAATTTGAAGCAATCGTCGCGGACTTCAAGCGTATAGAAGAAATTATCCTGAACTAACTGCCCGGGAGTGTAGTCGATATCAACGGCTTCCTCATAAAAATCAGCATAGCTGAGATTAACGAACATCTTGAAGGGGTTGTTGGCTTTTCTGGTTTTCCAGAAAATATTGTCGAGAGTATAGGTGTATTCCGACTTGAACATTACCCTGCCGTCAACCGTAACAATGTCATCAAAAAAGATAACAAGAGGAATACGGCGATCCTCGTTCTTGTGTTTAAAATGCAAAATAACCTTAGGTGTTGCTAAAGAATCGGCGGTTATGGACGAATCGTTGAACTCACCCGAAACCTTAATCGTCATATTTCTTTTTTCGATAACTACGCTTTCAAAACGCAATTTATACTGCAATTTCTTTTCCCCCAAATTACCTTCTTATTTTACTAATCTATAAAACATTTTAACTGCTTTATCCAAAGGATACTGTTTTCCGTAGACAGAGGAAGAACCCGCTACAAAAATATCGGCGCCTCTCTCCCTCATCTCGGTACAATGATCCCAGCTGACGTGACCGTCAACCTCGATTTTGATATCTCTGGCGCTTTCGTCAACAATGCCGCGAAGCTGAGAGAGTCTCTCCATACTCTTGGGCGCCATAGGCTGACCCGCAAACCCCGGGTAAACAGTCATAAGCAAAAACGCGTCCACTTCCGACATAAAGTCCTTTACGACCTCAACGGGAGTGTCGGGGCTGATAGCGAGACAAGGCGAAGCACCGCGGGAACGGATTTGAGCCAAAACGGCGTGGACGTCCTCGCAAGCCTCAAAGTGAACCGATACCATATCGCCCTTTGAAATATCCATAGCGTCAAAAAAACGCTGAGGCTCAAAAGCCATAAGATGAATATCACGTCGGATATTCTTCATCGGTCTCTTAAAGCTCTTGACCATATTTGTGTCAAAAGTTATGTTGGGGACAAACTTGTTGTCCATAAAGTCAATATGAAGAAACTCAACCCCAAGAGAGTCAAGTTCCTCGATTTCTTTTTGAAGATTAAGCAAGTCAGCGCACATCACTGACGGTGATAACATTCCTGCCATAACGCACCTTTAGTCGATAACAACCATTACCTTACTGTAAAATTCTTTTCCCTCTTTCATAATTTCAAGTCCCTTGTCCATATCCTTAAGACTGAATCTATGAGTGATGAGAGGTTTAACCTTAACGGCGCCTGAGGACATAGCGTCAACAACTACCGCCCAGTCGCTCTGTGGAGTGTTGTTATAGGCAGAGTTCCATGTGCCGAAAATTCTGAGCTGTTTTCTCAAAATCTGCCAATAAGTGTTCTGAGCGAAGGTGAAGTCACCGTGAGGATTGCCCACGAAAATAACCTTTCCGCCTGACGCGACGCTGTCAAGACAGTTGTTGGCGGTTACGGCAATACCTACAGCCTCAATGGCTATATCCGCGCCGTTGCCGTCGGTCTGTTCCATAATCCACTCGATAGGATCTCCGTGGGAAGCGTTGAAATAGTCATAAAAGCCGAGGCTTTCAATAAACTCGTAATTGTTCATATCGGTACCTACAAGAAGGACCTTGCCCGCGCCCCAGGCTCTCGCCCACTGAGCGATAAGCATACCTATGGTACCGGGACCGTAGATTACGACCGTATCGCCGATTTCTATTCCCGCGCGTCTCAATGCGTGAAGCGCCACCGCGGTGGGCTCAGCCATAGCGGCTTCCTCGAAAGACACATTATCAGCTATGGGAACGAGGTTCCATACAGGAACTCTAACATACTCGGCAAAGGCTCCGTCGGAACGCGAACCGAGATAATCGTAATTCTTGCAGGTCTCATAAACGCCCTTGTTGCAGCTTGTGCATTCCCTGCAAGGAATCAGCGGAAAAACAGCAGCGCGTGTGCCGATGTATTTTTCGTTCTCCTTTGAAGCGGCGGCTACAACCTCTCCCGCGAACTCGTGCCCCGGGATTGTGGGAAAATGATAAGTGCCGTTTACAAAAATTCTGGGAATATCGGAGCCGCAGATGCCGCAAGCCTTAACCCTCATCAAAACTTCATCGGGTTTGAGCTCGGGAATCGGATAATCCTCATACTTAAGGTCACCAACCGCGTGCAAAACTCTGGCTTTCATTGTATCCATAGGTCTACCTCCTATCAGGAATTAATAATAGTTTCAAAAGTTTCCAAATCTTCTACTGTTGTGATTTTAAAGTTCCTCTCGCTGCCTTCAACCAACCGGATTTTCATCCCGTGACGGTAAGCAATCTCACTGCTGCCCGCGGTTGAGGCGATTTCATCATCCGAGACGGAATTATGTATATCGAGATATTTTTTGAAGTCAAAGCTCTCGGGAGCCTGTCCCGCGAAAAGCTCGCTGCGCTTGAGAAGGTTGTCGATAGACTTGCCGTCCTTGCTCTGATACACGGTGTCCTTAACCGTAATAACGGGCATAGCGCCGTCGTCCTCGATAGCGCCGACGATACAGTCGGAGATAATCTTGTCGGAAACGAGCGGACGCGCCGCGTCGTGAATGATACAGACTTTAGTATCGGGAGCGTTCTCCTGAGCGGATTTAAGCCCGTTATAGATGGAGTGCTGGCGGGTTTTACCCGCGGGAGCGTAACCGCAGACCTTTGAGATTCCGTACTGCTCAACGTTCTGTTCAACATAGTCCTTCCACTCGTCGCTGACTACTATGACAATATTGTCAATTTCAGCGTGTTTTTCAAAAATTTCGAGGCAGTAAACGATAATTGGCTTTTCGTTCACAATGAGATATTGCTTGGGTTTATCAACGCCCATTCGGCTGCCGACACCGCCCGCTAGAATGATAGCTGTATTCATAACTGACTCCATTATCCATTAAGTTATTATTATATAATTTTACCAAAAAAGGCATATAAAGTCAATAAAATGACAGAATAACCCTAATTATTATTTCACATTTTAAGTATAATCTTAATGAAGAATACTGTCAATTGTTGTAAAAAGAATGTAACCATTTATATAGGCAGATATTTCTTGATTTGAGACAAGTATTGTGTTAATATTTACACGGATGTGATTTTTATGAATTATAACACAACTGAACCGTTGAGGAAAACGTCGAGCGGGCTCGGTTTCATGCTGTTCGCCGCATCGCTTACAATGTACGCGATGTCGCTTGTTGCAGGCATTTTCCTTTACAAAAAAATGGACACAACTTCACTGCTGCTGCTGGATGTGCTCATCTCGATTGTGGGACTGTTTATAGTCGGATTATTCTACTGCTGGTTTTCAAAAACCGACCCGGGCTCTGTCATCAGAATAAAATGGATAAAACTCAACCTGGCTGTACCGCTTATACTCGCGGGTCTGACTGTAGCTTTCACAGCAGATTACTTGACTGATTTACTTCAAAGCAGCTTCGCTGTATTCGGCGTGGAAAACAACATTGATTTGTCCGTTGAATCCCGCACGTTACTTGAAAACATAATTAATATAGTGGCGGTTTCCGTCATCCCTCCGCTCGTTGAGGAGTTCCTGTTCAGAGGAATCGTACTCGGCAAGCTGAGATTCTTCGGCGACGCCTTTGCTCTGTTTTTGTCCTCGGCGCTCTTCGCATTAATGCACGGGAACATCATTCAGATTCCGTTTGCGTTTATCGTGGGACTTGTGCTGGCGTTCCTCACAATCAGGACAGGCTCTCTTGTACCATCTATGGTCGTGCATTTTATCGTGAATTTCAGGAGCGTATTGATTTCAATTCTGCTCGATAACAAAGCCATTGACGAAAACGTACTGAACAACATTTACCTTATCAGTTTATTTGTTGTGTTTGTGCTGGGTATAATCTCGGCGGCAATACTGAGCAGAAAAAAAGGCTTTTTCAAACTGAGCTCGCGCGAGGATATTCCCTTCAGGGAAGCTGTTAAAAGCTCTATGTTTTCCGCAGGAATCATAGTGTTCGTCATATATATCGTATTAACCACTTTCCAAACCATTTCGATAAGCTGGCTGGATTTCAGCAAGTATATGTTCTGATTATGACTAAAGAAGATTATATGAGACTGGCGCTGGCGGAAGCCCAAAAAGCATATAAGCTCGGGGAAATCCCGATTGGCGCGGTAATAACAAAAGGCAGTGAGGTTATTTCCACAGCCTATAACAGACGAGAAAACGGCAAAAACGCCCTCTTCCACGCTGAAACAGAGGCGATATATAAAGCCTGTGAGAAGCTCGGAGGCTGGAGATTGTGGGAATGTGAGCTCTATGTCACGCTTGAGCCCTGTCCTATGTGCGCGGGAGCGATTGTAAACGCGAGAATCCCGAAAGTGTTCTTCGGGACGTATGACATTAAAAACGGCGCGTGCACGTCAAATCTCAATATTTTTAATATGAAAGATAACTTCAGACCTGAATTTGAGGGCGGAGTTTTACAGGACGAATGCAGTGGATTAATAAAAAGTTTTTTTGCTGAATTAAGAAACAAATAGATTTTGCAGGGGATACCGTCTCGGTATCCCTGAAGTTTTATCATAACGCAAGTAAGGGAGCTCGAGATGAACAGCTCCCCTACGTATTTAAAATTTTATATAATTCTCAATTCTCAGTTCTCAATTCATTAATTAGCTCTATGGCTTCTTTTTTGAGGAAAACGTTGTCGTTCTCAAAGGTTCCGTCAATCACTCCATCAAGCAGTCTTTCTAAAATATCGCCGATAATTTTGCCCTCGGTAATGCCGAGATGAATCAAGTCAGAGCCGTTTATATTCAGGCTCTTCAGGGAATAACACTCCTTATTATCAATAATGCTCTTATATGTATCATAGGCGAGGTCTAGGTTATTGAGCTTTATCTCGCGCTTATACTTTGACTGCGAAAGGATATCCGCCTTCTGGACCTTGAGCAGTCTCTCAAAATTGACAAGCCCGATGTTGTTGAGAACGTGCTTGATTTTCTTTTTGTTGTCAGAAAATCTCACGTCGTGATACTCAATAAGCGTTACAACGTCCTCAATGAACTTTGTGGGATATTTAAGGCGTTCCAGAGCGTTCTTGGCAAGAACGGCGCTGAAATGATTATGCCCTTTAAAGTGGTCTCTGCCGCTCGAGTCGGTTCTGCGCGCAAGAGGCTTGCCTATATCGTGCATAAACATTGTCATTCGTAAGGTAAGGCTGTTTTCTATGTTTGAAACCGCCGCCGTAGTGTGCCGCCATACGTTCTTGTTGTGGTGCGGAGTGTTTTGTTCACACTCAAAGGTGGCGACAATCTCGGGAATAAACACCGCAATGACATCCTTGTATCTGCGCAGAATAAAATTAATATTGTCCCCGCAAAGCATTTTGCTGAACTCGCTTTGGATTCTCTCGGCGGATATATTGTTCAGGAGAAGTCTGTTGCGGACAATAGAGTTAGAGGTGCTTCCCTCTATGCTGAGGTTATATACAGAGGCGAACCTTAGCGCCCTGAGTATCCTTAAAGCGTCCTCATTAAATCGTTTGTCGGGGGCGCCCACACACCTGAGAGCTTTGTACTGCAAGTCGAGCTCGCCGTTGAACGGATCGACAAGACCGACCTCATCGTTATACGCCATAGCGTTTACGGTGAAATCCCTGCGGGACAAATCTTCCTCAAGCTTATCCGTAAAGCTCACGCTGTCGGGACGGCGGTTATCGGAGTACGCGCCGTCAAGGCGGTAAGTGGTAATCTCGTAGGGCTTGTAGTTTATTACCACGGCGATAGTGCCGTGCTTTTCGCCTACTTCAATGAGCTGATAGTCCGAGAACACGCTCTTAATCTCGCTGGGCTTTGCGGAGGTAGTGATATCCCAATCGTTAGGCTCAATTCCAAGGAGGCTGTCGCGGACGCAGCCGCCAACTGCGAAAGCCTCAAAACCGCAGTTATTCAGTTTTATCAGCAATGAATTTACATTCTCGGGAATACTAATTTTCAATTGTAAGATCCTCTAAATACTTATTAATAAGTTTGTCGTTTTCAAATGATATTTTCTTTATAAAAACAAAATACAATACTTCAAGTACCAATATGACAACAGGGAAAAAGATTGAAATCAGTGAAGCGGAAATCACAGCCATAACAATGCTTTCTATACAAAATCCCGCGAGTATACCGAGGAGAAGCAATACATATCTGCTCACGGATAATTTTCCGTTGAGAATATCTCCGTTTAGCTTTCCGTAAAACGTACGCGTCATAAAGCTGGAATGCTTGCCATGGTCGTCGGTTGTATAGAGTTTAATCTTATTATTTTCAATGCTTCCGCCCAGCTTTACACCGCTGCTGAGGTACTTTTTGTCGAGGTCGGCGGATAACTGCCGAGCGAAATTCTCACTTATTTTATAGTTCATATCTAGTCCTTTTCAAGTAATTTAACGCTTAACGTGTACAATACATTATATAATATAATTGTTATTGACGATAAAATCAACAGTAATATCAGACTTAAGCCCGTCAGCTGCTCGAACTCAAAGAACCAGCCGAAGAACAATACGCCCACTGTCAGGCAAGTCGTTATGAAAGCTATGAGCGCCGCTCTGAGGGCGTTTATCGGGACAGAAAGCCTGATTACCGTCATAACACCGACCAGCGCCACAAGTATGACGGACATTGTGGAAAACTCGGCGTAGGAAATTTTATCGGTGAAGCACAGCAAGGTAAAGATGTTGGACACAACCATAAACGACCCGGGCCAAGCTCGTATGATAATGTTGCGCAAAAAGTTGCCTTTAATTCTGTTGTGGTTGGGCTGAAGCGCCAGGACAAAGGACGGCAGTCCGATGATAAACGCGTTCGTGAACGAGAGCTGAATCGGTCTGAACGGATAGTTTACGCTGATGAAAATAAACGTGAACGCCAGGATAATTGAGTAGATAGTTTTTATAATAAAGAGGGACGCGCTCCGCTGAATATTGTTTATGGAGCGTCTGCCCTCAGCTACAACCTCGGGCAGATGAGCGAAGTCGTTGTCAACTAGTACGAGCTGGGACACGTTCTTAGCGGCGTCGGAGCCCGAGGAAACCGCGATACTGCAATCCGATTCTCTGAGAGCGAGCACGTCGTTCACGCCGTCGCCCGTCATAGCGACTGTGCGCTTTCTCTCTTTAAGAGCAATTACGAGCTTGCGCTTCTGCTGAGGCGTTACTCTTCCGAATACGGTGTATTTCTCGGCGGCTTCTTTTAGCTTTTCGTCGGTATTGAGCGTGGTTGCGTCCACGCATTTTTCGGCATTCGGCACACCTACCGAGGAAGCAATTCTCTCAACAGTTTTGCTGTTGTCGCCCGAGATAATCTTGAGATCCACGCCCTGCTCTGTAAAATACTTTATAGTCTGAGCGGCGTTGTCGCGTATTCGGTCTTTTATGATAACAAGCGCAATCGGCTTTAAGCCCTCGGGCAGCTGAGCGTTAGACGGGAAAGGCATGTCGCTTACGGAGAGAGTCACCACACGGTAGTTTTTGTCTATAGCGTCAATCTTGTCAAATAATTCCTTATTAGAATTATAAATAAACTCAGCCGCGCCGAGCACATAGCTCTTTTTGTTTTCGAGCACAGCGCCCGACCACTTTTTTTCGGACACAAACGGAATAACCTCGAGGGCTTTGAGGTAATCGCAGTTGATATAGTCGTCGATGGCTTTTATTGTGCTGTTCTTATCAAGAGAGCTTTGAGCGAGCGATTTTAACGCGGTTTCAATCTCATTCTCGTCATAATCAAGCGGGACTGTTTCGACAACCTCCAGCTCTCCTGTAGTGAGGGTTCCTGTCTTGTCAAGGCAGATAGTGTCTACTCTCGCGAGAGTTTCAATGCAAAACAAATGCTGAACGAGCACGCTCTTGCGGGACAGCCTGATTACGGCAACCGCCAGCACCGTACTTGTGAGAAGAACAAGCCCCTCGGGTATCATACCTATGAGCGCAGCCACAACGCTTGTTACGGCTTCCTCAATCGGGATATGGTTGATGAAATACTTGTTGACGAACAGGGCTGTTCCCACAGGCACAATAGCTATGGATACATATGTAATAATCTTATTGAGCGTACGCATTATTTCGGAGTTAACCTTTTTGTTTACCTTGGCTTCACTCT
Source organism: Ruminococcus sp. (assembly GCA_017458845.1). Classification (GTDB taxonomy): domain Bacteria; phylum Bacillota; class Clostridia; order Oscillospirales; family Acutalibacteraceae; genus Ruminococcoides. Next base: position 10,509 of record JAFSZY010000014.1, on the reverse strand, counting down.
GAATTTTGGCGGCGTAGTTGTCCGCGCCTACGCTTTTGACCTTGGCGTAAACCTCGCCCGAGGCTACAAAGCTTCCCGAGAGGAGCTTATCGCCCGCACTTTTCTCAATAAGGTCGCTCTCGCCTGTTAAAAGGCTCTCGTTGGCGTAACAAAAGCCCGAGACAATCTCGCAGTCACAGGGAATCTGAAGCCCGGAGTTGAGGATAATAATGTCGCCGAGGACGATTTTTTCCGAGGGAATACTCACCACTTCGCCCGAGCGCACAGCTCTGATATCGCTTGAAACCACGATAGATAGCCTGTCCACAGCGATTTTGGAACGGATTTCCTGAACTATGCCGATGACTGTGTTTGAAGCTACGACAATCATAAACAGCATATCCCTGTACGAGCCGACGAGAATCAGCAGAACCAAAAACACAAGGTTCAGGATGTTGAACAGCGTTACGGCGTTGTCAAAAATAATTCTTTTCACCGACTTGGACTTGGTGTCGGCGTTATAGTTTACCAAGCCTTTTTCAATTTGCTTTGAGACTTCCTCTTCCGAGAGAGCCAGGCTCAATACCTTTTCGTCAATCATATAAACCTCAATTAATTGAAATTTTTACAAAATATGTCAAATCGCTTCAAAACATTAAGAACAGCGATTATTCCTAACAATAGTTTTTATAAAAATACAGATTACCATATTATTATACACCATCTTTTCAAAAAATAATAGTGTTATTTGAAAGGAGGTGAATAAATGGCAAAAAAATCCAAAATTAAATTATTATCAATTATATTTACAGTTATTTTTTGCGTTAGTATTTGTATAATACCGACGCAGGCGAAAACCGCCGAGGTAATTATTGGCGGCGAGGCTTTTGGGCTTAAGCTCTACTGTAAGGGCGTAATGGTTATAAGGCTCGAAAAGTTCACAAGCGGCGGCGTCAGAGTCTGCCCCGCCAAGGACTCGGGCATAAAAGTCAATGATATCATTACCGAAGCGGACAACAGCAAAATCAAAAGTAACGAACAGCTCAGTGAAATCATCAAAGGCTCAAAGGGCAAAACCGTTACGCTGAAAGTTATTAGAAACGATATTGAAATGCTCAAAAAAATTAATGCCCAGAAAAACAAAAACGGCGTTTATTACTCAGGTATGTGGATAAGAGACAGCTGCGCGGGACTTGGAACCATAAGCTACTACAACGCCGAAAATATGAGCTACGGCGCTTTGGGGCATGGCATTTGCGACATCGAGAGCGGCGGTCTTATGGAAAGCGGCAGCGGTGAAATCGAGAAAGCGCAAATAACAAGCGTCACAAAATCCACAAAACACGGCATAGGCACGCTCAACGGATATTTTTCTGACGAAGAAATAGGTACAATCAGCAAAAACACTCCCCTCGGCGTGTACGGCAAGCTGACCTCAATACCGAACAAAAAGACTGTACAGGTCGCCACAGTAAACGAAATCAGGACAGGCAAGGCGTATATGTATTCCACAATCAAGGGACAGACTCCCAAGAAATACAGTGTCAAAATTGTCGATATCTGTAACGCCTATTCAAATTCAAACAGAAACCTGATAATCAAAATCACCGACAAACGTCTGATAAAAAAAACAGGCGGTATTGTTCAGGGTATGAGCGGCAGTCCGATTGTGCAGAACGGCAAGTTCGCGGGTGTGCTTACCCACGTATTTATAGACGACAGCACAATGGGTTACGCAGTGCTCGGAGAGAATATGGTTAATTAACGCGTAGGGGCGTCCGTCTCGGGCGCCCTTATCGTTTTGACTCCGTCAAAATAAAATATTCATATAATCCATACGCTTAGGTATACCGAGACGGTATCCCCTACGATAAGTGTTACTTGCCACTTACCACCTATCGCTAAGAAAATTGTCGATATATTGTGTCGAATAAGCTCTTATACTACAATATATTGTGTTATATTTTAGATTTAACAACTCCGTTACAAAAAAATTGCAAATTTTTAAAAAAAGTTAATTGGAAACTATTGCCAATTTTCCCACTTTATGGTAGTATTATTTTGCAATCAAAAAAATTACGGAGGATATGAATATGAACAACTCGATTAAACTGCTGATTACGGAAGATATAAGCAAATTTTCAAACGACGATTTAAGCGTTATAAAAAACCACAACATAGTTCCCGAATTCTGTAAAAACGACGGCGAGGAGCTCCTGCTCAAAATTATGAATAACAAGCCCGACGTGGTGCTTATGGATTTATTTATGACAAGGCTCGACTCACTCGGCGTTATGCGTTCTCTCAAACAAAAAGGTGTTAGCTCTCCTATTATTATTGTCACGGCTTCATTCAACAGTCCCGCTCTCGAAAAGGAAATTATGACGAATGGAGCGGATTATTACGCCCTAAAGCCTTACAATATAAACGCAATCTGTGAGGATATTGTTACACTGCACAATAAGGGTAAAATCAAGACGGGCGGATTTGGATATGACAACTACGGCATTGAGCTGAGAGTTACCGAGATTCTTCACGATATCGGTGTTCCCGCTCACATAAAGGGTTACAACTACCTGAGAGACTCAATCATTATGTCCATCGAAACTCCCGAGATCATCAACGCTGTGACAAAACAGCTATACCCAAGCGTAGCCAAAAAATACGAAACGACCTCATCAAGGGTCGAAAGGGCTATACGCCACGCCATTGAGGTAGCCTGGGACAGAGGCGACGTGGATGTACTCAACTCCTACTTTGGCTATACCATCCACAACAGCAGAGGCAAGCCCACCAACAGTGAGTTCATCGCTATGATAGCCGACAAGCTGAGATTGCAGCTGAAAAACGCGAGTTAATGATGAGTGGTAAGTTAGAGCAGCCGTTTGGCTGCTCTGTTTTTTTTCATCCCCCTTTTGTCAGCCTACGGCTGACATTTTCCTCACAGGGGACAACCTTTGCAAGCTCGGAATGACAGCGGGGACATAGCTTTTGTTTTGACTACTGTTTAAACTTATGATACAATTAGTTAGAATTGAAAAACTATGGTGATTATTATGAAAAATCAAAAGTTTAATGTTATGGGTATGATGTGCTCGGCGTGTCAGGCTCACGTGGAAAAGGCTGTAAAAAACCTTGACGGAGTAGAATCGGTCAACGTAAACCTGCTCGCGAACACTATGGACGCCTGTTATGACGAAAATGTTTTAAACAATAAAAAAATAATAGCCGCTGTTAAAAAAGCGGGCTACGACGCAAAGGAGTATTCCGCGCAAAATGAGGAGTATAGCGAAAACGCGGACAAAACAAAAAAACAGCTGATACTTTCAATTGTATTCCTGATTCCCCTGATGCTTGTAAGTATGAGCCATATGGTCGGTGTGCATATTCCTGTTCTGGAGAATATGACGGTGCTTGGTATTGCGGAAATTGTTTTGCTTATTCCTATTCTGATACTTAACAAAAAATATTTTATTAATGGTTTCAAATCGCTGTTTAAGCTCAACCCCAATATGGACGCTCTTATAGCTCTGGGCGCGGGCGTATCGGTCGCGTACAGCGTGTACAACCTGATAATAAACAGCGTTTACGGTATGAGCGAGCACTATTACTTTGAGTCGGCGGGAATGATACTGACATTCATCACTATAGGCAAATTCCTGGAGAGCAAGAGCAAAAGCAAAACCTCCTCCGCGATAAGCAAACTCATAAAGCTCACGCCCAAAACAGCGATTGTTGAAAAAGACGGAGAGGAGATTGAAGTCCCCACAACCTCGCTCAAACAGGGTGACATAGTAATCTGCAAAAACGGCTTAAGCATACCCGTTGACGGCAAAATTATCGAGGGCAATTGCAGTGTTGACGAGAGTGCTATCACGGGCGAGAGCATACCCGCGGACAAAGCTGTGGGTGATAATGTGACAGGCGGCACTGTATTGCAGTCAGGCTATATTAAAATTGAAGCGGTAAACACTGGCGCGGACACGACGCTGTCAAAAATTATAAAGCTCGTTGAGGACGCCACAACTTCAAAGGCTCCTATCGCCAGAATAGCAGACAGAATAGCGGCGGTATTCGTCCCCTCGGTAATCGGTATCGCGATTATAACCACTATTATATGGCTTTTGGTCGGCGCTGACTTCGGCAGGGCGATTTCGTTCGGTATTGCTGTGCTTGTAATCTCCTGCCCCTGCGCTTTGGGGCTCGCCACTCCCACGGCGATTATGGTAGGTACAGGCAAAGCGGCTCAGTACGGCATACTCATAAAGTCCGCCGAGGCTGTGGAAATCGCCAACAAGGTAAAGACCGTTGTACTCGATAAAACAGGCACAATTACAAAAGGAGAGCCTGCCGTCACCGACGTTCTCCCCTATATTGAAAAAGACGATTTCCTGAAAATAGCCTACGCGCTCGAAAATGAGTCAGAGCATCCTCTGGGCAAAGCTGTTGTAGAATACGCCAAAGAAAACGGCGTGGAGCTCTTAAAAGCCAAAAATTTCAAGTCATATACAGGCTCGGGGATTTCGGCTGAGATTGAAAACAAAAAGTATTATTCGGGAAACCTTGAATTCATAAAGAAAAACTCAATTGATTTTGATAATAATTCCATAAAAGAATTATATAACAACGGTAAGACTCCCCTGTTCTTTGCTGACGAGAAAAAGGTAATTGGCATTATCGCTGTTGCGGACATTATCAAGGAAAGCAGCAAAGACGCAGTAAGTAAGCTAAATTCCCTTGACATTGAAACGGTTATGCTGACGGGCGACAACAAGCAGACCGCCGAATATATCAAAAAAGCCGCGGGCATAAAGACCGCGTACTCTCAGGTTCTGCCAAATGAAAAAGAGGAAATAGTCAGGAAATATCAGGAAAACAGCGTTGTCGCTATGGTGGGCGACGGAATCAACGACTCCCCCGCCTTAGTGCGCGCGGACGTGGGAATAGCTATCGGCGCGGGAACCGACATCGCGATTGACTCAGCCGACATAGTGCTGATGAAAAACGACCTCACGGACGTTGTCACCACAATCAAGCTGAGCAAGGCGGTACTGAGAAATATTAAGGAAAACCTGTTCTGGGCTTTCATCTATAATATAATCTGCATACCTCTCGCGGCTGGAGCTTTTTACTCGCTGCTCGGATGGCAGCTGCAGCCGATGTTCGGCACAATCGCAATGAGCCTGAGCTCGATTTGTGTTGTGTCTAACGCGCTGAGATTGAAAAGGTTCAATAAATAAACAAAGGCTTCCATAACGGAAGCCTTTTTGTTAAAAATAAAACAGTTCCTCAAATTTTTTGTCGAGGGCGATACAGAGTATCAGGGCAAGTTTAGCTGTCGGGTTGAACTGCCCTGTTTCTATTGAGCTGATGGTGTTGCGGGACACGCCGACCAGCTTTGCCAAATCCGACTGAGACATTCCCTTTTCGCTTCTTGCCAGCTTGAGCGAATTTTTGAGTACAAGCTTGTCATCCATCAGAACTTTACCTCATGAAGAATATACAAAACGATAAACCCTATAGCGATAAGAATCTCAATGATTCCGAATATAAGTTCATGCGTCTTTTTGAGATAGTAGTACTTAAACAAAAGCGTTGAGCCTGTAATAGCCAAATAAATGCTGTAAACAGGATAGAATATTCCGTTATCCAGGAATATATCAAGAACAATAAAGAAACAGCATACTATGGCTCCGATAAAGGTAGCCTTTTGGCTGGCTTTTGCAATAGCGAACTTCTCGCGCTCATCCTGATTCTTGTTTTCCTCACGGCTTTTAGCCAAAATTTCTTCTTTATTCATAACAGCATCTCCTTGCCAAGTTTTCTTTGCAGTTATATTGTAACTCTGCCAAGTTTACTTGTCAATCACAAATTTAAAAAATCCCCGAAATTTTCGGGGACTATTAATTAATCAAGAAATTTTATCTTAGCTTCAAAATCAATACCCTTAAACCACTTATCGGCGTAAGAATTTTTATAAATATCAACAATACATTTTTTATTATCAAAGTAATCAGAATAAATATGTTTTACATTTTTGCCTATTGTCAAGGATTTGAATTTAAGCTCCTCAAAAACATCTAAAATGTTTTCTACACTCCCGGGAACAACAAAATCTTTCGAGTCATAATAATCGTCAGGAAATAGCAACAACCATTTTTTGTCTTTACTATATAAAGCACCGTCTATTGAGCTGAAGTTTTTATTATCAGGACTTACCTCAATGTATGAAGCTTTTACGTAATAATAATCGTCATAATCATGATAATAATAGCCGTAAAGCCCGCAGTCGCTTATATCAGTAACCGTAGACGGAATAATCAAGTGTATCTTATAATTTCTGGGAAATTCATTTAAAAAACCATGCTGCATAAATCTATCGTGATAAATATCTTCATCATAATCTTTTATATACCCGCTAAGCTTCAAAACCTTTTTGCCTTCAATAGTTTCAGGAATCTTTATTGTTATATCTTTACTTTTGTATTTGTTTTTATCAAAAATCAGCTTGTTAATACACACGCCGTCTTTAAAATCCGAGATTATATAATCTCCCGACTGACGCACCGCGGACTGAAAACTCCTGTAATAATTGCTCGCCAAAGCTTCATAATTAATTTCCCAGTATTCTCCCTCATCCCATCCTTCCGTAAGATAAAACGGGTCGACATCTTTTTCGATATTATACTTTGGTTTTATATCACTGTACTCTATAACATCAAGAAAATCAAGAAAATCATAATATCCGTAGTAATCAAGGTTATCATAATATGTTGCTTTATTATTTGCGTCAAATTCGGCGTTTATCGGGTATTTAATTTCCTTTTGTGTGTATTGAGATTTATCGTATTTTTCAGAGCAGGAAGATAAAATAAAAGAAAAACAAATAACAATAGAAAGAGAAATTAAAATCATTTTCTTCATAGCAAAACCTCCCTGAACAGGCAGACAAATTTATTTGGTATTATACTAGCTTCGGAACAATTAATTGTCAAGTGTTTCAGTAAAAAATCCCCGAAAATTTCGGGGATTTTTTATATTTATTTAGTTCTGCCTATATCTGTTCTGTAATGAGCACCGTCGAAGTTAATCTTCCTGACCGCGGCGTAGGCTTTGTCGAGAGCTTCGTCGAGTGTTTCGGCTCTCGCCGTTACACCGAGTACACGTCCGCCGTTTGTGAGCATTTTACCGTTCTCGAGCTTTGTGCCCGCGTGGTAGACAATAGCGCCGTCAACAGAGCCGTTCTCGTCGAGACCTGTAATCTCGATACCCTTTTTGTACGCTACGGGATAGCCGCCGCTCGCCATAACTACACAGGCTGTTGCACCGTCGTACCACTCGATGTCAACGTCCTTAAGCTTTTCGTCAATGATAGCCTCGCAGATGTCAACCAAATCAGTTTTTAATCTCGGGAGTACAACCTGAGCCTCGGGATCGCCGAAACGCGCGTTATACTCGATAACCTTGGGACCGTTCGGGGTAATCATAAGACCGAAGTAGAGACAACCCTTGAAAGGCCTGCCCTCAATCGCCATAGCCTTGATTGTAGGAACAAAAATTGTTTTGTAACACTCGTCCGCGATTTCATCAGTATAATAAGGATTGGGGCTAACCGTGCCCATTCCGCCCGTGTTGAGGCCTTCGTCGTTGTCATAGGCGCGCTTGTGATCCTTGGAGCTGACCATAGGCTTTACAACCTTGCCGTCCGTAAACGCGAGAACACTTACCTCGGGACCAGTCAAAAACTCCTCAATAACGATATTGTTGCCCGAGTCGCCGAACTGCTTGTCCTCCATAATGGACTTGACGGCGGCTTTGGCTTCGTCAATTGTCTGAGCTATGATAACGCCCTTGCCGAGAGCGAGACCGTCCGCCTTGACGACAACGGGAGTTGTGTTCTCGGACTCGATGTATTCAATCGCCTTTTGGGGGTCGCTGAAAACCTCGTACTTAGCTGTGGGGATGTTGTACTTCTTCATCAGGTTCTTTGAGAAAACCTTGGAAGCCTCGATGATTGCCGCGTCAGCGTTGGGACCGAAAGCGCGGATACCCGCCTTTTCCATAGCGTCAACCATACCAGCCGCGAGCGGGTCATCGGGAGCTACGAATACGAGGTCAATCTGCTCATCCTTGGCGAACTTGACCATATTGTCTATATCCATCGCGCCTATGTTTACGCACTCGGCGTCCTTTGAGATACCGCCGTTACCCGGGGCGCAATAGAGTTTTGTACATTTGGGACTTTCCTTGAGCTTCTTGATAAGAGCGTGCTCACGTCCGCCCGAACCTACCATAAGTATTTTCATATTTTACCTCTTTAGAAATTTTTGAAAGGAGCACCAAGCTTTCCCTTGGGAAATTCCCCTTTTAGGGGAAATGTCGGCAACGCCGGCAAAAGTGAGACTCCCTTACTAAGGGAGATGTCGCAAATGCGACAGAGGGTTTGCCGTCTCCGGCTTAGGAAGCCGTTCATGCCAAGGAAAAAGTGGGCAAATCGCTTGCGATTTGGTCGATAGAGGGTCCATATTTATATATGCTCGCTTCATCAAACGTTTGATAGTAAGCCCATTAGCAAGGGGACCCTCTCCCGCCTCACTACGTTCGGCACCCTCCCCCAAGGGAGGGCTTATTAATCAGTGATGGAAAAGTCTGATTCCCGTAAAGCACATTGTCATATTGTACTTGTCACAGGTCTCGATAACGTTGTCGTCACGGATAGAACCGCCCGGCTGAGCCACATACTATACGCCAGACTTGCGGGCGCGCTCGATGTTATCGCCAAACGGGAAGAAAGCGTCTGAGCCGAGGCTTACGCCGCTGTTCTTAGCAATCCATCCCTTCTTTTCCTCGGCTGTGAGAGGCTCGGGCTTAACCTTAAAGAGCTTCTGCCATGTGCCGTCACGGAGTACGTCCTCGTACTCGTCGGAGATATAAACGTCGATTGTGTTGTCGCGGTCGGGTCGGCGGATGTCGTCAACGAACTGTAAGCCGAGCACCTTGGGGTGCTGTCTGAGCCACCAGATGTCAGCCTTGTTGCCCGCGAGCCTTGTGCAGTGAACACGGCTCTGCTGACCCGCGCCGACGCCGATAGCCTGTCCGTCCTTGGCGTAGCAAACGGAGTTTGACTGTGTGTATTTGAGAGTGATTAAAGCGATGATAAGGTCGCGCTTAGCGTCCTCGGGGAAATCCTTGTTGGCTGTAGGGATGCTTGCTGTAATCATTTCCTCGTCAATTTTGAGCTCGTTTCTGCCCTGCTCAAATGTGATACCGAAAACGTCCTTGTGCTCTATGGGAGCGGGAGTGTAGTCGGGGTCAATCTTGACAACGTTGTAGTTGCCCTTGCGCTTTGTCTTGAGAATCTCGAGCGCGTCGGGTGTATAGTCGGGAGCGATAACGCCGTCGGAAACCTCACGGGCTAAGAGTGTGGCGGTCTCCTTGTCACAGGTATCGGAGAGAGCTACCCAGTCGCCGTATGAGGACATTCTGTCCGCGCCTCTTGCTTTAGCGTAAGCGGAAGCTATGGGAGTGAGTTCCAAATCGTCTACGAAATAAATCTTCTTCATAGTGTCGGAAAGCTCGGTAGCTACAGCAGCGCCCGCGGGGCTGACGTGCTTAAAGGAAGCGGCTGAGGGTAAACCTGTAGCGGCTTTAAGCTCCTTTACAAGCTGCCAGGAGTTGAAAGCGTCGAGAAAGTTGATGTAACCGGGCTTGCCGTTGAGTACCTCTACGGGCAAATCAGAACCGTCTTTCATAAATATTTTTGACGGTTTCTGGTTAGGGTTACAACCGTATTTTAATGCGAGTTCGTTCATAAAATTACCTCCGTTGTACCCCTTTTTAAAGGGGTCAAAATCATTATTGTGCAGTAATTGATTTTGGGGGATTATCTTTCCTTTATATCCTCACGTACGGATAAAAAGGACCGCCTCTAAAGGGCTGTGCGACCCCTCGAAATCAAGATTTCGGTCCCCTTAAAAGGGGACACGCCCTACGTTTAGTTTTACACTTTACTTATTCTTATTTATGATTCTTGATGTCGCCTTGTTGGTAGCAATATCAATGTATCTTACAAACAGACTTACCTTATTGTCGGGATCGAGAGCGTCCCAGACTTTCTTCGCGAAAGCGTCGATGTCGTCGTTGCCGATCTCAACAAGTGTGGGCTCTCCCTCAAAGCTGGGGAGCGGGTCGCCGTCGCCCATATATGTGTGAAGGAAGTGACCCTGACCTCTGAGCGGATGAGCATAGTCAAATGTAAAGCGCTGGCAGCACTTGGGGTCGCCGTTGGCGCTCTTGAGGATAGACATAGTGTATGAAAGCTTTTCGCCTCTGGCGTCCGCCTCTGTGCGGCAGTTTACAATTCCGCTGATACGGGGTGTATAGTTGGGAGCGTCGGGCTCAAACTCACGGGCGCTGAGACTCTGCTCAAATGTACGTCCGCAGGACATAAGAGAAACGATTGTGTCGGTCTGGTCGCCGTTTGTGACAATCGTGCTCTCCGCCAGAGTACGAACGGGAGCGTAAATGATG
>JAFSZY010000002.1 GCA_017458845.1 Ruminococcus sp. | reverse complement strand
TCCCTAGCGGGAGACGGCTTCCTGAGCCGGAGACGGCAAACCCTTTGTCGCATTCGCGACATCTCCCTTAGTAAGGGAGTCTCCCTTTTGTCGGCGTTGCCGACATTTCCCCTATCAGGGGAATTTCCCAAGGGAAGCCTTGGTGCTCCTCTCCAACGCTCGGCGCCTCCCCCCAGGGAAGGCTCTATTTGTGAAAATAATTATATACCGCGACAGCCGAGTCGTGCGTCATTTTGGGACACATCTCGAGCTCCTGCAAATCGGCGTTCTTGATATTCGCGATTGTCCTGAAGTGCTTGAGCAGAGCTTTCGCTCTCACAGCGCCTACGCCGTCGATATCGGTGAGCGAGCTGTTTATGACCGCGTTCTTTCTTCTCTGTCGGTGATAGCCTATAGCAAAGCGGTGAACCTCGTCCTGCATTTTGCTCAGGAAGGTGAACACACTGCGGTAGGAATTGATGGCTATCTCCCCTCCCGAGCCTGTGACAGCGCGAGTGCGGTGGCTTGAGTCCTTAACCATACCGAAAATCGGCACGTCGACATTGTGCTTTTTGAGCATTGGCATAACAGCCGCCACCTGTCCCTTTCCGCCGTCGAGAAGGATAAGGTCGGGAAGTCTGCCGAAGCCCTCGCCGCTGTCCCTGTTCTCCTCGTATTCCGCAAAGCGCCTGTCGAGAACCTCCGCCATTGAGGCGTAGTCATCCTGACCTTCAAAGGATTTTATCTTGAACTTTTTGTAGGCGGACTTGAGCGGTTTGCCGTTTTCGTATACAATCATCCCCGCGACATTCTCGGTTCCCGCTAGGTTAGAAATATCGTAGCTCTCGATATATTCGGGGATTTTTGAGAGCCCCAAAAGCTCCCTGAGCTCCTCGAGGACAGAGTATTCCCGAGAGGTTCTGCCCTTAATCTGAGCGAGAGCCTCGGCGGCGTTCTTTCTGCACATACTCACGAGCTGAGCCTGTTCGCCGCGCTGTGGAGCGGTAAGATATACTCGCCTGCCACTCTTATCGGTCAGCCATTTTTCGAGCAGCTCGCTGTCCTCGGGCAGTCTGTCGAGGGTGATGTTACGCGGGATATCGCGGTTCATCGAGTAATAACTCGTGATAAACTGCGAGAGCTCGTCGTCCTGCTCCATAGGGTTGTTTATAATAAAATTCTCGTGATCGGTAAGTCTGCCGCCCTCGAATTTAAAAATCTGGAAGCATCCGCGCTCGCCGTCGGTGAAGTACGCGATAACGTCCTGATTGGGGACGTTGACGGCGACAACCTTTTGCTTGTCGGACATCTTTTTGACTGCGTTGATTTTGTCACGGATTTTGGCGGCGCGCTCAAACTCGAGATTCTCGGACGCTTTCTCCATTTCCTCAGTGAGCATTTTCACGGACTTGCCGCTGCCGCCCTTGAGAAACTCAAGCGCCTGCGCGACGCTCTCGTCATATTCCTCAAAGCTCACCCTGCCCGTGCATGGAGCCATACACTGCTTTATGTGGAAATTCAGACAAGGTCTCTGCTTGCCGAAATCCTCGGGAAATCTGCGGCTGCAGGTGGGAAGCTTAAAAATCTTGTTGGCTTCCTCCACGCTCTGCTTCACATAAAAACTGCTCTTGTACGGACCGATGTACAGGGCGTCATCGTCAGCCTTTTGCAGTTCATAGGTAATCTTACGCCACTTGTCGTTTGACACTCTGATATAGCTGTAGCCCTTGTCGTCCTTGAGCAGGATGTTATATTTCGGCGTGTGCTGTTTGATAAGACTGCATTCAAGAATAAGCGCCTCGAACTCGCTGTCGCAGACTATATAGTCAAAAAAATCCACATTTTCAACCATTCGCCTTACCTTTTCCTGATGGTTGTTCTGTGAACCAAAATACTGTGACACACGGTTTTTGAGCGCCTTGGCTTTACCGATGTATATTATCTTTTTGTTTTTATCCCGCATTATATATACCCCCGGTGACAGGGGCAGCGCCATCGCCTTTTTGCGGAGCTCGGAAAGTTTAGTGTTCATAGGATTATCTTTATTTTGTCTTTAAAATATGGGAAACCGCTAAGCCCTCCCTTGGGAAATTCCCCTATTAGGGGAAATGGCGGCAACGCCGACAAAAGGGAGACTCCCTTACTAAGGGAGATGTCGCGAATGCGACAAAGGGTTTGCCGTCTCCGGCTCAGGAAGCCGTTCCTGCTAAGGAAAGGGTGGCTGAGCGTAGCGAAGTCGGGAGAGGAAACTCCCTTACTAAGGGAGATGTCGCGAATGCGACAGAGGGTTTGCCGTCTACGGCTGAGTAACAACTTTAGAAACGCTCGATATATCAAACGTGAACTAATTTACTTTTTTAAGTGGACCCTCTTCAGTCAGGCTACGCCTGACAGCTTCCCCCGAGGGAAGCCTTGACTAAAAAAAACGGGCGGAGAATATCCGCCCGAATAAAAGCTCTTACTTAGTCAGCAAAACCTGAATCAACCAATGCTATAAGACCGTCAACAGCTTCCTGCTCGTCAGTACCGTCAGCGATAATCTTGATTGTTGTTCCGCCGATGATGCCCAGAGAGAGTACGCCCAAAAGGCTCTTGGCGTTAACTCGTCTTTCTTCCTTTTCTACCCAAATAGTAGCCTTGAATTCGTTAGCTTTCTGGATAAAGAAAGTAGCGGGGCGCGCGTGCAAACCTGCCTTGTTCTTAACTAAAACTTCCTTAACGTACATAGTGTAAAACCTCTCTAAACTCTTAGATAGAAACTCTCATGCTTCAATTACATACATATTATAACACTTTTATGATTATCGTCAACACCGAAAAATCAATTTTGGATTTAATAACATTTTAATCAAGTTTATACATTTTCGCTTTGTGCAACTTAACTAAAACCATTCTCGATGAGTATTTTTTTATCGTCATCACTAAGCGCTTTTTTATCGAGCATATCGGGACGTTTTTCGGCGGTGTTAATCAGGCTGTGCTCATAGCGCCAGCGGTCAACCTTTTGGTGGTCTCCGCTGTACAGCACGGGGGGAACCTCTATCCCCCTCCAGACCTGCGGCTTGGTGTACTGGGGATATTCGAGCAGACCCTTGTAGTGGCTCTCCTCGGTAAAGCACTCATCGTTCGAGAGCACCCCGGGCACAAGCCTTGCCAAAGCGTCCACAAAGACAAGAGCAGGCAGCTCGCCGCCCGTGAGCACATAGTCGCCTATGGAGATTTCCTCGTCAACAAACTCGTCGATTACCCTCTGGTCAACGCCCTCGTAATGTCCCGCGAGCACACAGATATTCTCGAGCTCGGAGAGTTCCTTGAGCCTTTGCTGAGTCAGCGGCTTGCCCTGAGGCGACATATATACAAAATGAGGCTTGCAGCCGCGCTTTTCGCAGATATCCTCATAGCACAAAGCTATCGGCTCGCACTTCATAAGCATACCCATTCCCCCGCCGTAGACCGTGTCGTCCACGCGGCGGTGCTTGTCCAGCGCGTAGTCGCGGAGCTGTACGCAGTTTATTTCGATTGCCTCGGACCTCTGAGCGCGTCCTATTACGCTCTCGCCGAGGACTGTCTCGCACATTTCGGGGAACAGAGTTATCAAATCAATCTTCATTGTCGAAAAGCCCCTCAATAGGTCTGACGAGCACAAAGCCCTCGTCAACGTTTTTTTGCGTTACAATGCTGTCCACAACAGGCACATAAAACTGCTTGCCGCCCTTCTTTACCGTGTAGACGTCGTTGGCTCCCGTCTTGAAAACCTCCTCAATCTCGCCGTACTCGATACTGTTGTCATCGGCGTCGAGCACCTTGCATCCGATAAGGTCCTGGATAAAGTTTTTGCCGTCGGGGAGTTTGACGTCGTCGCGGTTGATGAAAAGGATTTTACCGCGGAGTTTTTCGGCGTCCTCCACGGTGTCTATGTCCTCGATTTTTGAGAGGACAATATTTTTATGCGGTCTTGATTTTACGCTGAGCTTAACTTTCCCCTCCTCAAAATACAGGGTCTTGAACTCAGCGAGAAACGCGGGGCTGTCGCACCAGCACTCGACGCGGATTTCACCGCGCAGCCCGTGCGTGCCGACAACCTTGCCCGCCTCTAAAAACTGCTTTTTCATCCGTTACTCCAATTTATCCAATAAAGTGATTTAGATATTTGCTTGATTCATCACGCAAATATCTCCAAAATTTTATCTTTTTGCTGCATAATGCAGTCGTAGCCCTCCCGGATAGTCTCCTCGACGTTGCTGATGTCGAAGAGGGCTGTGTTCTCGTTCTTGATTTCCACGGCATAGTCCGCCATCTTCATAGACTTGCGTGTGCCGTCAATCGAGTAAACGTCAAGAGCGCGCCAGATAACCTTTATGAGCCCGTTGAGTCCGGGGTTGGGGTCGTAGTCCATAATATCAAAGCCAATAGCGAGCACCTTGCCGACTCCCATATCCTTAAGGATTTTAACAGGGAGATTGTCCTTTGAGCCGCCATCGATAAAGTTGTAATTCTTGTATGTACAGGTGGTGTAAATCGCGGGGAACGACATACTCGCCCTGACCGCTGTCTCGAGCGGAACGCCGGTGAGATAGTGGATGTGATCGTTCTCGAGTCCCTCGTCAAAGGTCGTAAAGATACACTCGTCGGTGGTGAGAGTATCAACGGTACAAACCGAGAGATTAATCGGAAGGTCGCGGAAGCTGTTTATATTCTTTATATACATAATCTCGCGGATTACGTCTGAAATCAGCTCGCTCGATTTCAGCCCGTCACGCTTGATGTTCTTGTTGAGAACAAGCTGAGCGACGCCCTTGAAGATAATGCCGTTATCTATTTCGGCTAGGGTTTTCCAGTACTTTTTGGCTATGGCGGTCATCTCATCGGCTTCAAACCCCATAGCGATTATAGCCGCCATAGCAGCGCCCGAGCTTGTGCCTGACACGAACTGCGGATGAATACCAAGCTCGTAGAGCGCCTTTATGGCGCCGATATGCGCTATACCCTGAAGCCCGCCTCCCGAGAAAGCTATACCGACACAGTCTTTCCTTTGCTCACGGGACAATTTTTCTAATCTTTTCAAAACTTCTTCACCCCTGAATCTTATTTCCGGAATTTATAGACATTACAGTACGATTCGGTTTCGACAAAGTAATCGTACCAGTTGTAGAAGTCATCAAAGCTGTAGTCAGCCTGAATAAGCTCGTAGTTCTTGAAGCCCGTATTTTTGGTGATGTAATCAATTACGTTGTCACCGTCGGCAAGACGTGAGATGTACACAGTAACCTCATCGAGGGAGTTAAGCTTTTCATCAGTCTTGAGCTTATCGAGACTGCTGGACATCTGCTTGTTTGTGTCGCCGTTGTACATATACGAATCGGCAAACGCGCTTATCTTTCCGTTGGTGACAATACCGCGCTTGGTGGCGAAGTCCTCAAGCTCGTTTGCGAGGTTTGGGTTCATCTTTGAGGTCTGGGCAATCATAGCCTCGTCATAGAGCATAAGCTTGTCAATAACCTTGTTCCACTCAAGCATAGCCGTACCGACAAAGACGGCGTTCTTTGTCTTTGTGTCATAGAGATTCGTCATACCGTAGGTGTAGTAGGGCTTGACAAAAGTCAGCGACAGAACGCACGCCAGCATCACACATACGGGAACAACGAAGCGCGCCTTCTCGTTTTTGAAAATGTTGAAAATCCTGATGAACGCAAACGCGAACAGCATAGCGATAAACGGCAGCGAAGCCATTACGTAGCGGTCGCTGTTGAACGGCGACACCAGTGAGATAAATATGAAATACACAACAGGCGGGATTGTGATGAACATCGCCTTGCGGTTGAGCTTTCTCTTCTTGATAAATCTGAAATAGATAAACGACGCTACAGCTATTACACAGCATAGTACAAACAGCCAAATCTGACCGAGGAACAAGTCCTTTGACAGAACTTCGATGTATGTGAATATCTTGTAGACCACATAGGTGACAATCGTGATTGCGTCGATTGAAATCTCCAGAGAGCCGAAGCCGCGGTTGCCGCCGAGCACGTTCTCTATAATGTGCGGATAGATGAGCATAGCCGCGCCGAATCCGATTGCCGCAGTGCCGAGCACGAGGAACAAATCCTTGTAGCATTTTTCCTTAATCTTGAAAATGAGGAAAATCAAACCTGTCAGTCCCGCAAAGAGGATGAAGTAATACTGGGTTAGAATACCTAGGATTACTATCGGGAGCAGGATAAGGCAATCGGTGATTTTGACCTCGTTCTTTTTGTCATAGAGCCTGAGCATCTGGTACACAAACAACAGCACAAATAACGTGAGAGTTGCGTACATTCTCAGGTAAATTGTAGTGGTAAAGCATGCTATGCTCAGAGCGTAAGCGCCCGCGCCAATGAGGGCATAGAAGTTGCTGCCCGTCACACGCTTGCCTATCATATACAGCAGGATGAGTATGCCTATAATCGCGAGCACGTTTATCGAGTACGCTAAGTAACGGCTGAACACTGTGGGGAAGAATGAACACACCGTGTGCACCAGAGCGTAGTAGAAAGGCGGGTGCGACGCGTCGATAACCTGATTTTCCACAACCTGCGCGTAATCAAAGCGGTCGTTCTCGGCTACTGTGAGGTACTCGTTGAAGTCCGATGATGTGTTCCATCCGCCGTCAACGTTTAATTGCTTCTGGGTGTTGGCGAGGTTGTATGTAAGGAGCTCGTCCTCGTGGTATCCATGCTTTGAAGCTATGAAGAACGTGCTGATGCACAAACTCACAATTATCAATGCCGCGAGTATTATTCTTGTTGTTTTATTTGAAATTTGCATATCTATTCCTACCTTGTCGCTTTCCCCCGGGGGGAAAGTGGTTTTTGTGTCAACTTGTTGATACAAAAATCGATAGAGGGTCGGCGTTAGCAAGTGTTATTGCATTTACAAATAGTTTCGTGCACCGACTTTTGTCTTTACCCGACTTTGTACAAACCTTATTCCGTTCTGTTTATCAAATGTTTGTTAGAGAGGTTTTTCAAGTGGACCCTCTCCCGACCAATTCGCCTTTAAGTTGAATTGCCCACCCTCCCCCAAGGGAGGGCTTTATTACAAATACTCCACCTTATCGGTACAGTTGACACTTCTAATAAATTCTACATCCCCTAATTTATCGCCGAGCTTTTCGCGCAGCGGTTCAATAACAATATCCTCTGTCTTAAAGTGTCCCGCGTCAATCACGGCTATACCAAGGTGATTGGCGTCGAGGATTTCGTGATGTTTTATCTCTCCTGTAAGCAGAACGTCCGCGCCGTTTTCACACGCCAAAGGAGCCATATCTCCACCGCTGCCCGAGCAAATCGCAACGCGTTTTACAGTCTTATCGCCGAAGGTATAGCGCAGTCCTTTGCAGTTAAGAGCGCTCTTTACATTTTCGGCAAACTCACGGTTGCAAATCGCCTTGTCGAGCTCGCCTATGTACAGACACTCGCCCTCGATAAAAGCTCCGTTCTTCACTTCGACGGCTTCAGCGAGGCACGTGTTCACACCGAAGGTCGGACTCAAATCCAGATTCGTATGCAGGCACAGCGCCGCTATACCCTTGTTAATCAGTTTGTACACCGCGCTGTTTTCATCAATGCTTTTGAGCGGGTCAAAAATCACGGGGTGGTGGCTTATGATAAGCCGAGCGCCGATTTGCTCCGCCTCGTCAATCACCTCGTCCGTGATGTCGAGAGCGATAAGCGTTTTGTTGACCTTAGTGCTCTCGCTACCGACGAGCAGCCCGACGTTGTCGAACTCCATCGCGCTGTCAAGCGGAGCGAACGTTTCGACAAAGGTGATTATATCCTTAATTGTTCTCATTTATCATCAACCTCAGTTCATTCAAAAGCGCTCTTGCGGAGTCGTCCGCGCGGCTTTTGTTTTCGAGATCTTTTATTTTTTTACCAATGTATCTCACGCTTTCGGGGTCGCTCATATCGAGCTTGCCGACGATTCTGAAAAGGCTGCTCGTAGATATCTTTTTGCCGCAATAGCGCGCGGTCATAACCGTGTAGCTTCTCCCCTTTGAGTTGAGGGCAATTTGTTCTTTTAATTCAAAGCCGTTTTCGTACAAAAAGCCGACGAGTTCGTCCGACCTTGTCATAGGCTGGAGGATAAGATTGAGCTCGGGGTTTTTAGCGAGCCCGCTCCTCGAGAGGATTTCGGCAATCACCTCGCCGCCCATTCCCGCGATGACAACGTCGGTGATATTGTCCTCATCACGGATTGTATCGAGCCCCGCGCCAAGGCGGAAGTCGATATTCTCGGCTTTGTATTTTTCGGCAATTTGCCTGCCTGTCTCAAGAGGATTTTCGCCGATATCCGAAGCTATGGCAAAGCTGATTTTGCCAGTCTTTAACAGCCAAACGGGCAGGTAAGCGTGGTCAGATCCAATGTCAGCAAGCCTTGCGCCGTCTCGCACAAGGCCCGCACAGGTTAACAGTCTTTCATCAAGGCTGAAAAGTCTCATTTTATTTGATTGCTTCGTTGAGCTTTTTGATAAGCTCGTCAGCTTCTACGCCGTGAACCATACAAGCGTCCTCAATGCTCTCGCCGCGTGAAGCGGGACAGCCGAGACAGTGCATTCCGATTGACATAAAAACGGGTGCTGTCTGGGGATACTGGTCGAGCACGTCACCGATGATTGAAGTTTTTTCTATAGCCATAATTTTACCTCCAAAACATATTTATTTAATTGTATCATAATAGTTTAAAAAAATCTACATTTTTTTAGTTCTCAGCAGTCAGCAGTCAGCTGACTACTTAAGTTCCACAATCGTCACTCCGCTTTCGCCCTCGCCGAATGTGCCGAGACGGAAGCTCTTAACATATTTGCTCCTTCTCAGGTGAGCCTGAATTTCCTTGCGGAGCACTCCTGTTCCTTTACCGTGGATAATCGTAATCTGCTCAATATTTGTCAGTATAGCGCTGTCGATTGCACCGTCAACCGCCATAACCGCCTCCACCGCGCTCATACCGCGCACGTCAATCTCGGTAGCGGGGCGAATGTCCACATTAGAGGGAACGTTTCTCAGGCGTTTGCCGTACTGCTTTTTGGGCTTGTCGGCTTCCGTGAGCCTGAGATTGCCGAGTTTTACCCTTGTTTTTATTATGCCCGCCTGTACGAGAACCTCGTCATTTTTGTCGGGCAGCTCAAGCACGACAGCTTTTTTGTCGATGTCAAAAATCAGCACGTTGTCGCCGATCTTGAGCGGGCGGGGAAGCTTATAGTCCGAGGCGGCTTTTTTCTCGACGGGATTTGAGCTGTCCTCGAGCTTGTTAATCTCACGGCGCAGCCTGGAGCGCATACCCGTGTCGTCTTTGGACTTTTTCGCCTTTTCCATTTCGTCGAGCAAGGCGTAAGCCTGAGCTTTTGTCCGGGATATGATTTTTTCAGCCTCGTGTTTGGCGCGCTCGATTTCGTTCTCCGCCTTTTGCTTTGCTCTCAGGAGCTCGTTCTCCGCCTTTTGCTTTTCGGTGTTGGCTTTGCCCGTGAGACGCTCAGCGTTTTCGAGCTGCTTTTCAAGGCTTTGGCGGCGACTCTCCAAGGTCTGGACAACGTCCTCAAACTCACGGCTTTCGGCGTTTACAAGTTCCTTGGCGTGGTCCACCACGTTCACATCCATACCGAGGCGTTTGCTGATGGCGAAAGCATTGCTTTTGCCCGGTACGCCTATGAGAAGCCTGTAGGTCGGACGCAGGGTTTTGACATCAAATTCACAGCTTCCGTTCTCAATGCCCTGAGTTCTCAACGCGTACTCCTTGAGCTCGGCATAGTGGGTGGTGCTGGCGATTTTAGCGCCCTGCTCCCTGAGCTTTTCGAGTATCGCGATAGCGAGCGCCGCGCCCTCGACGGGGTCGGTACCCGCGCCGAGCTCGTCAATCAGCGCGAGCGAGGCGGAGTTCGCCTTTTTCATAATTCCGATGATATTTGTGATGTGTGCCGAGAATGTGGAAAGGCTCTGCTCAATGCTCTGTTCGTCGCCGATGTCCACAAGCACGCGTCTGAACACGCTAAGCTCGCTGTTGTCGCCCGCGGGAATCATCAGTCCGCACATAGCCATAAGAGTGAGAAGCCCTATTGTTTTGAGCGTTACGGTCTTACCGCCCGTGTTGGGACCGGTAATCATCAGGGTGTCAAATTCCTTGCCCAGAGTCACGTCAATCGGAACAACGTTCTCGGGATTAATCAGCGGGTGACGCGCCTGTTTGAGGTCGATAACGCCCTTGTCGTTGAGCACGGGAGTGACCGCTTTCATACCGTACGCCATATCGGCTTTGGCGAAAATCAAATCGAGCTCCGTCAGGCACTTGTAACTGCCGATAATAACGTCGGCGTATGAGCCCGCCAGAGCCGAAAGCTCGTAGAGAATACGCTCGATTTCGGCTTCTTCCTTTGATATAAGAACCTTGATGTCGTTATTAGCCTGAACCACGCCCATAGGCTCAATGAACACGGTCTGACCGCTGGAGCTCGTGTCGTGCACGAGTCCGGGGATATTGCCGCGGCACTCCGCCTTAACGGGCACAACGTAGCGCCCGTCACGCTGGGTTATGATATTGTCCCTTAGATACTTTTGATAGGTTGAACTGCGCACAATTTTGTCGAGAACCTCACGCGCCTTTGAGGAAGCCGTGCGGATTTTGCGGCGAATATCCGCCAGAGCGGGCGACGCCGTATCGAGAAATTCCTCATCGTTGGTTATCGCGGAAGTGATTTTTTCCTCAAGAAACTTGTTGGGTACCAAGCCCTGAAACAGCATATCGAGCGAGGTCTTTGTGTTCTCGCACTTGGAGTGCCAGCTCTTTACCGAACGGATAACGCGCAGAGTTTCGGCGATTCTCAAAAGCTCGCGCGGGGTGAGCATTCCTCCCGCTTCTCCGCGCCTGAGCTCGTTCGCTGTATTTTTAATTCCACCGAAATACGGCGCGCCGAACTTTCCTGTAAGCACATAGGCGTCGTCGGTCATCTGAAGACTGCGCTTTGCCCTGTCGAGCTTGAACTCGGGCTCCAGGTTGAGCGCCGCCTCTTTAGCCTCCTCACAGGAAGTTTTCTCAGATAATTTTATTAAAATTTTGTCGAGCTCCAAAGCCTTGTAATGTCTGTCCATATTTTTTCCTTATGTACCATTTTTTTGATAAAGTCTCCAGCCCTCCCTTGGGGGAGGGTGGGCTTTTTGCCGTCTTGCCCGGCAAAAAGGTCGGGAGAGGAAACTCCTCCGCTGGAGGAGATGTCGCGAATGCGACATCTCCCTTAGTAAGGGAGTCTCCCTTTTGTCGGCGTTGCCGACATTTCCCCTATCAGGGGAATTTCCCAAGGGAAGCCTATTTATGTAATAGATTTCAAGAATTGTAAAGTCTTAAAATTTCTTTCTAATATAAATCTGATGTATTCCTCAGAGCAGAAGTTGAGGGTTTTTAAATCGCTGTCGGGTAAGGTGAATCCGAAGAGCTTGTCGCTGTCGGCATAACAGCAATGCCTCAATGCTCTCAGTGAGCTGCGATTGAGCTTTATCCTGAAGCCCGAAATTTCACTCTTTTCACAGCAGTCGCCGCAGATAAGCTGTCCCGAACTCGGCAGGAATATCATATTGTCCTTTTCATATTCGCCGCATTCTTTGCACATCATAATATCGGGCATATATCCCGACAGGCACATCAGCCTGAGCTCCACGCACGGCTTGACAAGGTTATAGGGACGTTTGTTTTCGCTTAGAAGATACAGCGCGTTGAGTATCAGCCTGAGCTGTTCTCCCGCCTCCTGTTCCTTGGGACAGACAGCCGAGCACAGCTCGCAGAAATACTGGGCGCAGTAGGTGTTTTCTATGCTCTTTGACAGTCCCGAAAAAATCTTCAGCGCCTTGGCGTCGCCGACGATATAGCTGTCCTTGCCCTTATGGAGCGTAAGCCTTGAATAGCACAAAAGTCCCGTTGCGGCGCACTTAGGGCTTTTGATGTCCTTTGCGCCGTGGGCGAAACCTTTTACTATACCGTGACTTTCGGTAAGCATTGTCACAAGCTTATCCTTCTCACCTATATTCTGTTCTTTGACTATCAGTCCGTTCGTTATAAACTTCATTATCTTTCTCCGAAAGACCGTTGTTTTCGGTTTTGTTGTTGTGAATACTTTTGTACAGCAGGTAGTCGTAGATACGCCCGCTGTACCAGAACGCGTTCCACGCGTCAAACTCATTCATTTTAATCACCGAGTTTAGTGTTGCACATTGCAGCGGTGATATTTGAGTTAATTTTTTACAAATAATTGCGAATTGCGCATTGTGAATTACGAATTAATTAAAGTCCTTTTCGTCGTAGCCGAAGTTCCTCATCTGCTGAATACTGTTGCGCCAGTCCTCTTTGACTTTAATCCAGGTCTGCAAAAAGACCTTGCAGTCGAAGAATCTCTCCATATCCTGACGGGAATAGGTGGAAATCTTCTTGAGCATTGAGCCGTTTTTCCCGATTAAAATCCGCTTGTGAGTTTCGCGCTCGCAGTAGATTGTAGCGTCTACATCGAGAATATCCTTGCCCTCCCTCATACGCATTTTTTCAATAACCACAGCTATGCCGTGGGGAATTTCCTTATCGCAGAGCCTGAGGATTTTTTCGCGTATCATCTCGCTCGCGAGCACACGCTCGGGCTGGTCGGTGAGAGTGTCGTCCTCAAAGAAGTGACCGCCCTCCACAGCCTGATTCATAAGCTCCTCTTTCAAGTCGTCAAGTCCGCTGCCGTTCTCGGCGGAAACGGGCACAACCGCGTCAAAGTCATGGAGCTGACTGTACGCGAGGATTTGCTTCATCAGAGCGTCCTTTTCCTTGAGTGTATCAATCTTGTTTATCGCAAGGATTGAGGGAATTTCCATAGCCTTGATTCTGTCGATAAGACCAAGCTCGGCGGGACCAGCCTCTTTGTCTGCCTCAACTACCAGCATTACGCAGTCAACGCCGCCCATACTCTCGCTGACTGAGCGAACCATATACTTGCCGAGGTTATTCTTGGGCTTATGCATACCCGGGGTATCCACAAAAACAAGCTGGGTGTCGCCCTCGGTGAGCACACCCGTTATGCGGTTGCGGGTTGTTTGCGGCTTGCTGGAAACTATGGCGATTTTCGCGCCGAGAAGCCTGTTCAAAAGCGAGCTCTTACCCACGTTTGGTCTGCCTACTATAGCGATAAACGCTGACTTTTTTGTACTGTTCATAATTATCTCCTTATTGCTTTCCCCCGGGGGGAAAAGTGGTTTTTGCGTCAACTGGTTGATGCAAAAATCGATAGAGGGTCGGCGCAAGTAAGTATTATATCCATATTGATACTTTTGCGCAGTTACTTCTGAGTTATATTAAACGCTTCACAAACCTTATTACAGTCTGTTCATAAATGTTTGAGAGAATCTATTTTATAAATGAACCCTCTTCCGTCACGCCTGCGGCGTGCCACCTTCCCCCAAGGGAAGGCAAAAATGCCGCCACAATGTGACGGCACAACTTTATTTTTTCGATTTGAATTTGCCGATAAACACTACTGACATTATAAGTGAAAACACAAATAAAATCAATAGCCACGGACGGGAGAAAAAATACATCGCGATATAATACATTCTGCTAAAATCAAAATAGAAGATAAACGCCACTACTACGGCGATAATCGAAAGCGCAAGCACCGCCGCCGCAGAAGCATCCTTGGCAATTTTGATTCGCTCGTCGTACTCCTTTGTCACCAGGTCGCACACGTTCTCGATGGCGGTATTAAAAAACTCAGCGGCGATAATCGCGCCTATAAGTAACAGCAAAACCGCCCATTGAGCCTTTGACAAATTATAGAAAAAGCTGAATGCAATTACATAAAACGCCGCAACAAGGTGAAAGCGCAGGTGTCCCTCGCTTTTTATGGCGCTTAGTATGCCGGCAAAAGCCGCTTTAAAGCTTTTAATCTGCTTTTTCATTACCTAGATAATGTAGCTTGATGACGCGGGAAGCCCTAACGCCTCCATAACGTACTCTTCTTTTTCTCTCATTCTAACCTTTTCCATATTCTCCACGTGGTCGTATCCGAGCAGATGGAGAACGCTGTGCGCGGTCAGATATCCTATCTCGCGTTGGAGTGTATGTCCGTAAGCCTCGGCCTGTTCAACAGCCTTTTCAACCGAAATAACAACATCGCCGAGAATTTTAGCGCCTGTCTCAAGGTTGGTATCATACTCGCCGTTTTCCCCCATAGGGAAGGACAGAACGTCCGTAGGCGCGTCAATATCCCTGTACTGCTTGTTGAGCTCTCTGATACCCTCGTTGTCCGTAAAGGTCACGCTGATTTCAGCGGGCTCGTCAAACTTCTCAAGCTCCAACACGGCGTGGCAGCATCGTCTGATAAGCATACGCAATCCCGTGGGGATTTTGACAGCCTTCTGGTTGTTAGTAATGATAACTCTAATCTTTTTTTCTGTCATTTTTCGTTACCTCACTTTTTTCATACGCTTTTATTATATCCTGCACGAGGCGGTGTCTCACAACGTCCTTTTCGTTAAACCTGCACTGGGCAATGTCGGGTACGCCCCTCAAAATTCTGAGACAGTCCTTCAGACCGCTCTTAACCCCGTGAGGAAGGTCGATTTGTGTGATATCGCCTGTTATGACCATTTTACTGTTGAAGCCCAATCTTGTCAGGAACATTTTCATCTGTTCCTTGCTGGTGTTCTGGGCTTCGTCAAGGATTATAAAACTGTCGTCGAGCGTGCGTCCTCTCATATAAGCCAGAGGGGCAATCTCGATATTTCCGCGTTCAACATATTTCTGATAAGTTTCGATTCCGAGCATATCGAAAAGCGCGTCGTACAGAGGACGAAGATAGGGGTCTACCTTGCTTTGCAAATCCCCGGGAAGAAAACCGAGCTTCTCACCCGCTTCGACAGCGGGACGCGTCAGGATAATGCGGTTGACCTGCTTGCTTCTGAAAGCAGTAACCGCCATCGCCACGGCGAGGTAAGTCTTACCCGTACCGGCGGGGCCAACGCCAAAGGTGATGGTGTTCTCGCTTATTGATTTGCAGTACTTCTTCTGTCCTATTGTCTTGGGCTTGATAGGCTTGCCTTTGGCAGTAATGCAGATACAGTCGTCGGCGAGCTGGTTTAAGTTCTCGCCCGAGCCGTCCTTGACCATTGAAATGCAATAGCGGACGTTCTGCTCGCTGAGGGTTTCGCCACGGTTGATGAAGTGCATAAGAGCCTCGATAACCTTGCCCGTCTTAAAAACGTTTTCCTCGTCTCCCGAGATTTTGAGTTCGTCGTCACGCACGGTAACTCTGACGTCAAACTCCCGTTCAATAAGCTTGATATTCTCGTCGTAGCTCCCGAAAAGAGCCACGGCGTGTTCGGTTCTCCCTATGCTGAAAAATTTATCCGTAAATAATCCTCCTACAGTATCAGAAAATATTAATACATTTTTGGGTATTATAGCATAAAATGTATACAATTGTCACCAGTTAAATTGCATAAAATTTAAAATTTCAGAAAATTTGTAAAAAATGTGTAAATACTACAAAAATTTCTCCACACTGACGTGCAATATTAACATATTTTTTGATCTAAAAAACACTGTTTTCGGCTTTTTCAGTGATTTTTTTAACAACTTGCTATTTAGTATTGACTTTTGAGCTTCAATATATTATAATACATATCTGTAAAGTAAATCTCTTTACACTTAAAGGTTCATCTAAAAGGTGATACTTAATGGAAAAAAACATTGAAATTTCCCTGCTTTTTGATTTTTACGGTCAGCTTCTCAAGGAACAGCAGAAACAGGCGGTAACCCTATATTACAACAACGATTTGTCGCTTTCGGAAATCGCCGCGGAGCTCGGAATAACACGTCAGGGCGTGCGCGACTGTATAAAAAGGAGCGAAACCCTGCTTTACAATTTCGAGGAAAAGCTCGGACTTTACAAAAGGTTCGGGGAAGTTGAGACAGGGCTTCAGGAAATTGAAACTCTGGCTGAAAGTTTAAAAGCGGATTATGACGAAAAGACGGTGGACAAAATCATCTCCACCGCGAAATCTTTACATGAATAGAGGTGGCGGTTATGGCATTTGAAGGACTTTCGGAAAAGCTTTCGAGTGCGTTTAAACGCCTTAAAAACAAAGGTAAATTAAGCGAAGCGGACGTCAAAGAGGCTATGCGCGAGGTGCGTCTGGCTCTGCTTGAGGCAGATGTAAACTATAAGGTGGCAAAGGAGTTTACCGCCAAGGTTACCGAGAGGGCTGTCGGGGCTGACGTTATGGAGAGCCTCACCCCCGCTCAGATGGTTATCAAAATCGTAAACGAGGAGCTCACCAACCTGATGGGTTCGGAGGTTTCGAGACTTGAATTCAGCTCAACTCCCCCCACAGTCATTATGATGTGCGGTCTTCAGGGTTCGGGTAAAACCACCCACAGCGGCAAGCTTGCCCTTATGCTCAAGAACCAGAACCACCGTCCTCTGCTTGTGGCGTGCGACGTGTATCGTCCCGCCGCTATCGAACAGCTCAAGGTTGTCGGCGACAAGGCGGGCGTTCACGTTTTCGAGATGGGACAGGACAAACCCGTCAAAATCGCCAAAGAGGCAATCAAGCACGCCAAGGATTACGGCAACGACGTTGTTATTCTCGACACGGCGGGCCGACTCCATATAGACGAAGAACTGATGAACGAGCTCAAGGAGCTCAAAGCCGCGGTTAACCCCGACGAAATCCTCCTCGTTATCGACTCGATGACAGGTCAGGACGCGGTAAATGTCGCGAAGAGCTTTAACGAACTGCTCCAGATTTCGGGCACAATCATCACCAAGCTCGACGGCGACACCCGAGGCGGCGCGGCGCTGTCCGTAAAGGCTGTTACAGGCTGTCCGATAAAGTTCGCGGGTACAGGCGAAAAGCTTGAGGACATCGAAGCGTTCCACCCCGACCGAATGGCGAGCCGTATTCTCGGAATGGGCGATATGCTCACTCTCATTGAACAGGCTGAGCAAAAGCTGGACGAAAAGAAAGCCGAAGAAGTCGCCAAGAAGATGCTCCAGAACAAAATGGACTTCAACGACCTGCTTGATCAGTTCGGACAGATCAAAAAGATGGGTCCGCTCAAGGGTATTCTCTCGAAAATCCCGGGTGTGGGCAACAAGCTTGACGACGCAGACATAAACGACAGGGCTATCGACTGGATGCAGGCTATCATCCTCTCGATGACGCCCGCAGAAAGAGCAAAGCCCGACCTCATCAACCCCAGCCGCAAGCGCAGAATCGCCGCGGGCTCGGGCAGGAGCGTCGAGGAAGTCAACAGGCTTTTAAAACAGCTCAGAGAGATGCAGAAGATGATGCGTCAGTTCAACTCAAAGGGCAAGAAACGCCGTATGCGTATGCCTCCGGGAATGGAAGGTATGATGGGCGGTTCAGGCGGCTTTCCCGGATTTTAGTCAGTTAATAGTTAACAATTAACAGTTAACAATTAATTATATATTATCATCAATTTTTGGAGGTGAAATTATGGCAGTAAAAATCAGACTCAGAAGAATGGGCGCCAAGAAAGCTCCCTACTATCGCGTAGTTGTAGCGGATTCAAGATATCCCCGCGATGGTCGTTTCATCGAGGAAATCGGCACATACGACATCCTCAAGAAACCCTCGGAGTTCAAGGTTGACGGCGAGGCTGTTAAAAAATGGATTGCCAACGGCGCGCAGCCCACAGACACAGTTAAAGCTCTTCTTAAGAAGAACGGTTATATTGATTAAAGGAAAAGCTGAGGCTCAGAGCCCTCGATTAACGACCGGCGAGGACTAAGCTGTGAAGAACACAAGGTGTTCGAAACAGATTAGACGAGTGGGAGTTAGGAGAGGAAAAGCGCAGAGCAACGAAGCTGGACAACGAAAAGCTGAGGCTCGGAGCCCTCGATTAACGACCGGTGAGGACTAAGCTGTGAAGAACACAAGGTGTTCGAAACAGATTAGACGAGTGGGAGTTAAGAGAGGAAAAGCGCAGAGCAACGAAGCTGGACATTTAATTTACAAACGTATTCTAGAAAGGAACACAAAAATGAAAGATTTACTTACAATTATCGCTAAAGGTTTAGTAGAAAACCCCGACGCTGTAGAGGTTACAGCCGACGCTCCCAACGAGGAAGATGTAGTTGTATATCACATCCACGTTGCTGAGGACGATATGGGAAGAATCATCGGTAAGCAGGGCAGAATTGCCAAGGCTATCCGTACAATCGCGCGTTCTGCCGCTGTAAGAACAGAGCAGAAGGTTATGGTTGAGATTGACTAATTAGAAAAGCTGAGGCTCGGAGCCCTCGATTAACGACCGGCGAGGACTAAGCTGTGAAGAACACAAGGTGTTCGAAACAGATTAGACGAGTGGGAGTTAAGAGAGGAAAAGCGCAGAGCAACGAAGCTGGACAACGAAAAGCTGAGGCTCGGAGCCCTCGATTAACGACCGGCGAGGACTAAGCTGTGGAGAACACAAAGTGTTCGAAACAGATTAGACGAGTGGGAGTTAAGAGAGGAAAAGCGCAGAGCAACGAAGCTGGACAGTTGGAAAACTAAACATTCAACCAAAAGTAAAGGGCTGACAAGCGTCAGCCCTTTTTCTTATGCTTTTTATCCGACTTTTTTAATTTTGTATTTGCTACCGTACTTATTCTTGAGCGAATTCCAGAGCTTGCTCATACTCTTGCTCTCAAACTTGTAGTCGGTCGACTCGTACTTAAACTTGTCGGCGGATTTTTTCTCGCGCGGGTCAATGCGGCAGTTCTTCATTGTGTCGGCAATATAATACGCGCTGCTGTAACGTGACGTTCCCTTTTTGGTGATAAGGGAAACAACCATATTGACAGTATCGGAGTTCTTGTTCTTTGCTGTCAGCAGGTAAACGCCGTTGATATTCATCTTGTACGAACTTGTGGAATAGAGATCTCTCAGTCTGCTGCGGATTCTCTGCATATAATCAACTGCCTGAGCGGAATCGAGGCCTTTTTCGGACTTGATTGTATAAACCTTGGAAGTTTTCTTGATAATGAACGGAGTGCCTTTCAAAAGGTTCTTGTCGTTCTCGTCAGCGGAATATATCAGAGAGAATTTTACGCTGGAACCGTTTTTGCCTGTGCTCTTGTCGGCGCTGACCTCAAAGGAAGTTATGGACTTGGAGCCCTTTGCAATGTAGAAATAACAGGACTTTGAGCCGTACTCGCCCTTAAAGCCGTAGGTCTTAAATGTGTAACCGTCTGACTTAAAGGTCTTTTCCTCCAAATCAACACTGACGCCCTTCTGCTTGATACCCGTGTTGTAATAGCACTTGTCAATGTACTTGAAGAAATCTGTCTCAACGGGTTTTTCGACGGTGATGTTATCCTTTTTGAGCTCGTCTGAGAGCTTGACCTGGGTTACAACGTCCTTGTCAAATCTTACGCCGAGAGTTCTCTCGAGCTCACCGATATCTCTGAACATAGATACAAAAGTAACGTTTTCAGTGACAACGTCTTCCGCCTTCTTGTTTTTGAACTCTGAGCTGAAATCAGAGAAGAACTTGCGGAAATCATAATACGAAACACCTTTATCGGGTGTAACGTTTTCCTTGTAGGCTTTCTCAAGGTCGAGCTTTAACGTGCCGTTGATGTGGCCGTCAACATAATAATCCGAAGTGAATTTTGCCTCGACATAGTCTGCCATATTGATATGGGTGGCGGTAATCTCGGGAAGAATCGCAACCAGGAAAACAATGATAAAAGCGATTAACGCCGCTCCTGCGGCTCCGAGAATTATGAAAAGCTTAAGGTTGGACTTTTTCTTAGGCTTATCGGGTGCCGCTGCCCGGGGAGCTGCAACGGGAGCGGGCTGAGGCTCGGGTTTAACCTCGGGAGCAGGTTCTTCTGCCTGTTTCTCGGGTTCGGGTGTTACTTCGGGGGCAGCTTCTTTTACCTGCTCCGCGGGTTCTGTTTTAACTTCGGGAGCGGGCTCTTTCACCTGCTCCGCGGGAGCTGCGTCTATCTTAGCTCCGCACCCCGGACAAAACTTGCTGTCTTCGGGGAGTTGTGTTCCACACTTAGTACAAAATGCCATTTTCATACCCTCTAACTTTTATAATTTGATATATAAAATACCATACCTAAATATTAAAGAAAAATTTCTTTTTTGTCAACCAAAAGCCGTGATATATAATTTGTAACCCTTTTATTTCGTTTTTAATGCTTTTATAGAATTATCGTTACTGTTTTTACAGTTTTTTAATCTAATAAAGAATAATAACAATCTTTTGTAAAAACTGTAAAATAAAGATTGCATTATTGATTAAAATTTGTTATAATGTTTGATGTATAGTTATGTGCAAATGTGAGCGATTGTAAAATATGAGAATCAGAAAAAAGAAATGGGCTGAGCCCGAACTAAGCGTATGCGATTTTTACGCGGCGCACCCAAAGGAATACCGCGGAAAATGGAAGACGTTTTTCGGCAATGACAAACCCATAATGCTGGAGGTCGGATGCGGCAAAGGTTCCTTCGTAGGGCAAATGGCTTTGCTCCACCCCGAGATAAACTTTCTGGCAGTCGACATAAAGCTCGATATGCTCGGAGTAGGCAGGCGCAATATCGTAAAGCTGTTTGAAGAAAGCGAACGAAAAGTTGACAACATAGCGCTCATACGATACAACGTTGATATGCTCGGGGACATAATCTCGCCCGAGGACAACATTAGCAGGATATACATCAACTTCTGCAATCCGTGGCCGAAGCCCAAGCACAAGAAGCGCCGGCTTACATATCCCGCAAAGCTCAGGATGTACCGCGAGCTCCTCACGGGCGGGGACGAAATCCATTTCAAAACCGATGATGACGAACTCTTCTCGGAAAGCATAGGCTATTTCGAGCAGGAAAACTACAATATCACAAAAATCTGCTATGATTTGCACTCAAGTGACATTGACCCTGATACCACACCGATGACCGAACACGAAAAGATGTTCTCGAGCGAAGGTGTTAAAATAAAGTATCTGACAGCAAGTACAAAGAAAGGACAGCTATGAAGGCGAAACGCTTTTTATTGCTCTTAATTCTGGCAGCGTGCGTAACTCTGTGCGGCTGTTCGACGGGGTTTGACGATGATACCCTGCTTCAGCCGCCCAAGAACACGGGGCGTGAAGCCGCTATACAGAAGCTTATCGAAAAATCAGCGCGCGGACCTTATTCGCTAAAATATCCCAACAAAGGGGAATACCGCTCCGCCATCATAACCGAGGATTTAAACGGGGACGAAACCGACGAGGCGATAGCTTTTTACCGCACCAAGCTTAACGAGTCGGTTCATATGCTCGTTATGCGCGCCGTTAACAAAGAGTGGGTAATCTGCTCTGACTTTAAAACAGAATATACAAATGTGGACTGCATCAGCTTTGCCGACTATAACTTTGACGGAGTTAAGGATATTCTTGTCGGATTTACAACCTCGGGAGAGGTTAACGAACTGAATATTTTTAGCCTTAATATAAAAAAATCCAAAGCAGCCAAAGTCAAGTTCAAGACAAACTACTCCGCTTTTACAACAGGTGACTTTGACGGAGACGGGGGCAGCGAGATAATCACTCTTACGCTGACCAGCGCGGAGTCGGAAGCTGCCGCCAAGCTTATAGACTATGACAAAAAAAGGCTGTACACACTCTCGCAGTGTTCTATGGACTCAAGCGTGACCACTTATGAAAACGTAGTCGCCTCAAAGCTTGACGACAAAAACACGGGTGTTATCGTGGACGGAATTGTGGACGGCGGATATGTCACTCAAATCCTCTACTACAACTCCCGCACCCGCGAGCTTATGAACTACCCGTACACAATGAGCAAATCCAAAAACATTACGTTCCGCTCGTTTTCGGTTCTCAGCCGCGATGTTGACGACGACGAAATCGTTGAGGTTCCCGTTATCAACTCCGAGTCAAACACCCCTGACACAGAGAACGTCGCTCCCGTAATAAGCTGGAGAAGCTTCAGCATAGGGAAAAACAAGCTGGCTGAGGATATGAGCTGTATGAACAATTTTGACTACGGTTACTACTTTGAGCTGCCCGATTACTTTAAGGGCAAAACGGTAGGTACGCTCTCCGACGACAGCAGGACGATGGAAATTTACAGCATTGACAAGAACAAAAAAAGCAGTCTGCTGCTTACGATAAAGGTTTTCGACGTGGGAACATCACCAGACAAAATGAAGGATTACTCCACGCTCGAAAACTACAACCAAAATATTTACGCCTACAAGATAGGCGACAGTTCGGTACTCTATATCGACGACAAATTAGTTAAGGAAAATTTTGCGCTGAACGATATCGGCGCGTGATTTAAAAACGGAGGTTTTTAATATGAAAAAAGTACTTGTATGCGAAGACGAAGCTGCTATCCGCGATTTTGTTGTAATCAATATGCAGCGCGCGGGCTACGAGGTTGTCGAAGCTGACAGCGGTGAAGCGGCGCTTCAAAAGTACGACGAGAACGGCGGCGACTTTGACGTAGCTATTCTTGACGTAATGCTCCCCGGAATCGACGGATTCCAGGTTTGCAAGGAGCTCAGAAACAAAAACGGCGGCTTGGGGATTATTATGCTTTCCGCCAAAACTCAGGAAATGGATAAGGTAACGGGTCTTATGCTCGGCGCTGACGACTATGTTTCAAAGCCCTTCTCACCTTCGGAGCTTTTGGCGCGCGTTGACTCTTTGCACAGGAGAGTATCTATGGCTCAGGCTAACGCCGAGAATAACTTTAAGGAGGAGCTCCACTCGGGAGACTTTATCCTTAATCTCCGCAACAGAGCTCTGCTCAAAAACGGCGAGACTATTGAGCTTACACAGGTTGAGTTCCAGATTATGGAATACTTCTTCTCAAATCCCGGGGAGACGCTCGACCGTACCGACATTCTCAGACACGTTTGGGGCGACGCTTATGTGGGTGAGGAGAAAATCGTTGATGTTAACATACGCAGACTTCGTATGAAGGTTGAGGATGAGCCCTCCAACCCCAAGTATATCGTCACTGTATGGGGACTCGGCTACAAGTGGGACACAGCCACTACCTGATTTAACTTTTAGCTTTACGAAAGGAAGGACGCGCTTTGTTTAAGGGTATTACCAGGCGATGGGTTCTGAGCACGATGCTTGTCATATTCATAATAATAAGTCTCATCGTTACGGGTCTTATCTTTGCTATCGTCCATCTTTTTAACAGCGAGGTTGAACGCGAGCTTTCGTCCGTATCGAAAGAGCTTTTGTCGGTTTTTGAGGACTACAAGACCGACAACTCCTCCACGTTTGACGCGGGCGCCAAGGAGTATGTTGAGGATTTCCACCACAAGGAAAATATCGAGGTTATGGCGATTAATTCCTCGGGACGCGTAATTCTAACTTCAACAGGCTTTTCCTATGACAAGAGCGAGAATATGCCCGACTTTGAAGGAGCAAAAAAGTCAGAGGAAGGCTCGGCTTTTTATCACGGCAGTCTGGATTCGGGCGAGGCGATAACGTCCTATACGCAAGCCATTACCAACCGCAGCGGCAGCGTTATCGGGGCGGTGAGGTATGTTGTATCAACAGACCACGTCAACAATACGGTTGTAATCTACTCCGCGCTGATTATCTTTACAGGACTTATCATTCTGTTCTTAACGGCTCTGACGGGCTCCTATTTTGTACGTTCAATCGTAGCCCCCGTACGCGAGCTCAGTGAAACAGCCAACAAAATCGCCCACGGCGACTTCAGTACCAAAATTGAGAAACACAACAATGACGAAATCGGCGATTTGTGCGACGCGTTCACCGATATGGCGAACGACCTTGAAGCCACCGAAAAAATGAAAAACGACTTTATCTCGCGAGTATCTCACGAGCTGAGAACTCCGTTGACGGCTATCAAGGGCTGGGCTGAAACAATGCAGCTTTCCAGCCGCCGCAAGCTTGACAGAAAGACCTTCGACAAAGGTATGAGCGTCATCATCAACGAGAGTACCCGACTTACGGGTATTGTCGAGGAGCTTTTGGACTTCTCCCGTATTCAAACGGGACGAATGGTTCTGCTCAACGAAAAGCTTGACATTCTCGCGGAGCTGGACGAGGTTATATATATGCTTCGCGACCGCGCGGTAAGCGAGAACAAGCACCTGCTCTATGACGAGCCCGACGTTGTATACCCCGCCGTATTCGGCGACCGAAACAGACTAAAGCAGGTATTCATCAATATTATAGACAACGCACTCAAGTACACTCCCGAGGACGGAGTTGTAGCTATTGAGGTCAAGTACAACGCCGACACAGACCCCGACAACATCTCGATTATCGTAACGGACACGGGATGCGGTATTTCGGCGGAGGATTTGCCGAAGGTAAAAGAAAAGTTCTACAAAGCTAACCAGAAGGTAAACGGCTCGGGTATCGGACTTGCCGTTGCCGACGAAATAGTAGGACTGCACAAGGGTACGCTTGACATTGAGTCGGGCGTAGGTGTAGGCACGACAGTGACTATCACCCTCCCTGTTCTCACATCGGAGAATTCAAACTAATTTGGAAAAAGGTATTTAAGGTATTTTTATGAGTAAAACAAAAACTAAAAAAATAACATCTATCGGCGGCAGCGCCCTTATCGAGGGCATTATGATGCGCGGTCCCAAGAAGACGACCGTAGCCGTACGCACAGGTGAAGACAGTATATACACAGAAGATGTAAAGATGAACTTCCTCGCCTCAAAGTCAAAGATTTGGAAGCTTCCTTTCTTCCGCGGTGTTGCGGGAATGATTGACTCAATGAGGCTTAGCTACAAGAGCCTTATGCTCTCGGCAAACAAGGCTATGGAAGCAGGTGAAATTGAGGAAGAAGAACCAAGCAAATTTGAAAAATGGATTGACGAAAAGCTCGGCGACAAATTTATGAAGGTTCTTATGGTGTTTTCCACCATACTTGGCATTGCGCTGGCGGTTCTCCTGTTTTTCTTCCTCCCGACATGGATTTTTAACCTGTTCGGTCTCTTTATCCCCGCCATTAACAAGGGCGGGGCCGAGGTAAGATTCTGGCAGTCCGTTATCGAGGGCCTGCTCAAAATCGTCATTTTTCTCAGCTATATTTTAATAGTATCTCAGATGCCCGATATGAAGCGCGTATTCCAGTATCACGGAGCGGAGCATAAGACGATTTTCTGCTATGAAAACGAGCTCGAGCTCACTGTCGAGAACGTCAAAAAGCAGCGTCGTTTCCATCCCCGCTGCGGCACAAGCTTCATTCTTCTGAGCTTGCTCGTCGGCATTATCATCGGTCTGTTTATTCCGCACGCTCCGTTTGGCGTTGCCGTACTCAGACCCGTATTCAAGATTTTGCTTCTGCCGCTCACTATAGCGCTGGGATATGAGCTCATTAAGTTCTGCGGCAAGCACGATAACAAGTTCACACGAATCATAGCGGCTCCCGGGCTTTGGGCGCAGAGAATCACTACAAAAGAACCCACGGAGGATATGTGCGAGGTTGCCATTACGGCGATTGAGGCGGTTATCCCCGACGATGGTTCGGATATTGTCAAAAATGGTTGTTGTAATTAAAGAACTTCTCAAAAAAACTAAAGACAAATTTGATAAGGCAGGAATTGATAATCCTGCCTTTAATTCATTATGCCTTGCCGAAAAGGCTTTTAAGATTACTCAAAAGGATTTAATAATCAACCCCGACTTAACCGCAAGCGATGATAAACTCGCAGAGTTTGAGGCTTTGGTAAATCGCAGAATCGGCGGCGAGCCCTTGCAGTATCTTTTAGGCGAGTGGGAGTTTTACGGATATAAGTTCAAGGTAGGTGAAGGCGTGCTTATCCCCCGCGACGACACCGAGGTGCTTTTGAGAGCGTGTCTTGATATCCTCAAAACAAAACCGAAAGCGAAAGTCCTCGACCTGTGCTCGGGAAGCGGAGCTTTGGCTGTGGCAATAGCCAAGGAAACCTCCGCTGAAGTTTACGCCGTGGAAAAGTCCGAAAAAGCCCTCCCCTATCTTTACGAGAACATCAAGCTGAATAACACAAAAGTGAATGTTATTGAGGGTGATATTTTTGAATGCTGTGAAAAATTTGAGGACGGCGATTTTGACCTGATTCTGTCTAATCCTCCTTACATTAAAAGCAGTGAAATAAGTACTCTGCAAAAGGAAGTCGGCTTTGAGCCGCGTATGGCGCTTGACGGCGGAGAGGACGGGTACGACTTCTACCGCTTTATCGTCAAAGATTGGAGCCGTAAACTGAAGTCGGGCGGTACGCTCGCTTTTGAACTCGGTGAGGGGCAGTATGAACCTGTAAAAGCGCTTATGAAAGCCGAGGAATATAAAAATATTGAAGGCAAACTGGACTTTGGCGGTATTCATAGGGCGGTTTATGGGACACTGAGTTAAAAATAGAAAATTTGTTCGATTTTTTTACCCCAATTGTATTGATTTTTTTCGTGTAATATATTAAAATGATTAAGTAAATATTTATACATTCAAACAGTCATCCTGAGCGTCAGCGCAGCATCTGTAAGATTCTTCGTCGCTTCGCTCCTCTGAATGACAGAGAGAGCGTCTTTCAGAATGACAAAGGATGAGAATTTGCTATCTATTTAGCGCATTAAATCGGAGGTATATGAAATGGCAGTAGACAAAAACAAAGCGCTCGAAACCGCGCTCGGACAGATTGAAAAACAGTTCGGAAAAGGCGCTGTAATGCGTCTCGGACAGAACCAGCATATGAATGTAGATCACGTATCGACAGGCTCTCTTTCGCTCGATATCGCTCTCGGTATCGGCGGACTTCCCAAGGGCAGAATTGTCGAGATTTACGGACCTGAAAGCTCGGGTAAAACCACCCTCTCGCTCCACTGTATAGCCGAGGGACAGAAGGACGGCGGCAACGTTGCTTTTATCGACGTCGAGCACGCTCTCGACCCCACATACGCCGCGGCTCTCGGAGTTGACGTTGACTCTTTGCTCGTTTCTCAGCCCGACACGGGCGAGGACGCTCTCGAAATCGCCGAGGCGCTTATCCGCTCGGGCGCGATTGACGTTATCGTTATCGACTCGGTAGCCGCGCTTGTTCCCAAGGCTGAAATCGAAGGCGAAATGGGCGACAGCCACGTAGGTCTGCATGCCCGCCTTATGTCACAGGCTTTAAGAAAGCTCGCGGGCGCAATCAACAAGAGCAACTGCGTCGCGATTTTCATCAACCAGCTTCGTGAGAAGGTCGGCGTAATCTACGGCAACCCCGAGGTCACCACAGGCGGACGCGCGCTCAAGTTCTACTCATCCGTACGCATTGACGTGAGAAGAATCGAAACCCTCAAGCAGGGCGGCGAAATGATTGGTAACCGCACACGCGCCAAAGTTGTTAAGAATAAAATCGCTCCTCCCTTTAAGGAGGCTGAGTTTGACATTATGTATGGTCAGGGCATCAGCCGCGTAGGCGAGCTCGTTGACCTCGCCGTAAAGGCGGACGTTATCCAGAAAGCGGGAGCGTGGTTCAGCTATAACGGCGAACGCCTTGGACAGGGACGTGAGAACGTCAAGGAAATGCTCCTCAACAACGAGGATTTATACAAGGAAATCGAGGAAAAACTCTGGGAGAATGTTGACAAGCTCTCGCCCAAAAAGAAAGCCGTCAAGGCAAAGCCCGTAGCGGCTAAACCCGCGGCTAAGAGCGCCGAAAAGAGCAGTAACATCGATGTTCTCGTAGAAGACTGATGAAAATAACCGATATTGTTCCCAAGCGCAAAAAGCTGTCGGCATTATATATTGACGGCGAATTCGCCCTCAAGCTCGACACCGAGACAATCATCGCTAGCCCCTACTCGGCAGGCAGTGAAATCACTGACGAACAGCTCAAGGAGCTTATTGAACAGTCAGATGAAAAACGCGCGAAGGAGAAGGCGCTGTGGCTAATCTCCTATCGCGACCACTCAAAGCGTGAGCTGGAGACAAAAATCTCTAAAACCTCTGACAAAGAAGCAGCCAAAAAAGCGGTTGAGCGTATGGAAGAGCTCGGGCTTGTCAACGACGAGAAGTACGCCCGCCGTTACGCCGAGGAGCTTATAAACGTCAAGCACCTGTCGGCGCGGGGCGTAAAGTATAAACTCACGGAAAAAGGAATTGACCGAGAGCTCACGGAGCAAATACTTGAGGAGCTCGACCCCGACCCGCGGGAGCATATTGAAATACTAATAGAAAGAAAGTACAAAACCGCGATAAACGACGAAAAAGGCAGACGCCGCGCCGTAGCCGCTCTGCAGAGAATGGGCTACTTGTGGAGCGACATCAACGCCGTACTTTCAGAATATACAGAGGAAATTGAATGAAATACAAGGTAGGTATAGTATCGCTCGGCTGCGCGAAAAACCGCGTGGACGCCGAAATGCTGCTGGCAAAATTAAATAAGGAAAATTATGAAATTGTCGAGGACGCGGCATTGTCTGACGCGGCGATTATAAATACCTGCGCCTTTATAGAGCCCGCCAAAAAGGAAAGCATCGAGGAAATCCTCGAGCTCGCCGAGCTCAAAAAAGAGGGCAAAATCAAGTGCCTTATCGTGACGGGCTGTCTTGCCGAAAGGTATCAAGAAGAAGTCAGAGAACAGCTTCCCGAGGTTGACGCCTGCATAGGCATAGGCGCTAACGATAAGATAGCCGAAGTCATCAAAAATGCCCTTGACGGCAAAAAACAAGAGCTATTCCCGCCCAAGGAAAAACTCGCTCTGGAGGGCGAGCGTATTCAGAGCACGCCTCAGTATTACGCATACCTCAAAATCGCCGAGGGCTGTGACAACCACTGCACCTACTGCGCTATTCCGATGATACGCGGACGTTACCGCAGCCGCACGATTGAGAACCTCATTAAAGAGGCTCAGTGGCTTGCGGACGGCGGCGTAAAGGAGCTCATTCTCATAGCTCAGGACACCTCGTACTACGGCAACGATATCTACGGCAAGCCTATGCTTCCAAAGCTTCTGAAGGAGCTTTGCAAAATTGACAAATTAAAATGGATACGTGTGCTCTACTGTTATCCCGAGAGAATTACCGACGAGCTGATTGACGTAATCGCCGAGGAGGATAAAATCGTTAAATACCTCGACCTGCCTCTTCAGCATTGCGACGCCGAGGTTCTCAAGCGTATGAATCGCAAGGGCGACCGAGAATATCTGACAAATCTCTTGAATAAAATCAAAGAAAGAATCCCCGACATAACCCTGCGCTCTACCTTCATCACAGGCTTTCCGGGGGAAACCGAGGAGCAGTTTGAGGAGCTCGCGCAATTCGTCAAGGATATGAAGTTCCAGCGTATGGGCTGTTTCCCCTATTCCCAGGAAGAGAACACCCCCGCCGCCAAGCTCCCCGACCAGATTGACGGGGACGTAAAGCAAAAGCGCGCTGAGATAATATGTGACAATCAGCAGCTTATTATGGAGGAATACGCCGAGAAGATGATTGGCAGCGAGGTTGAAGTTTTAGTTGAGGGCTTTGACCGCTACGCCGAATGTTACTTTGGCAGAACCGCCGGCGACTGTCCCGAGGTTGACGGCAACGTATTCTTTACAACATCAGGAGAAAAACCGCGGGAAGGAACCTTTGTAAAAGTAAAAATCACCGATTCACTTGGTATAGACCCTGTGGGTGAAGTAATAACAAACTGAACACTAACCACTGCCTGAAAGGCTGATGATATGAATCTACCCAACAAACTTACATTATTAAGAATAATACTCGTGCCGTTTTTTGTCGCGGCAATGCTAATAGAGTTTCCGCTTCATTATCTTGTGGCGTTGGCGTTATTCTCCATAGCGAGTTTAACGGACTTGTTCGACGGCAAAATAGCGCGAAAAAAAGACCTTGTCACCAATTTCGGAAAATTCTGTGACCCGTTGGCTGACAAAATACTCGTTATATCCGCGCTTTTGTGTATGATACAGCTAGGGTTGTGCGACTGCGTTATTGTGATAGTTGTGCTGTTCAGAGAGTTCGCGGTAACCTCAGTAAGACTTCTGGCGGCAAGCGATGGCAAGGTCGTGGCTGCGAACATCTGGGGTAAAGTCAAAACGGTCACCCAGATAGCGGCGATTATCGCGGTTTTAGCGCTTCAAATCGCGCTGGAGATTATAAACATAGCGTTCCCGACTGTCCCCGCCGAATACACTATCGGGATTATAGCCGCTTATAACCTTGACTTTATATTCTACTTAATCGGCGAAATACTGCTGTGGATTTCAACCGTGTTCTGCATTATTTCGGGCGTGATTTACCTTAAAGACAATAAAGAATTTATATCTATGGAGTAAGATATGGAACTATATAACACATTAGGACAAAAGAAAATGGACTTCGTGCCCTTTACCGAGGGCAAGGTCAATATGTACACCTGCGGTCCCACCGTGTATCACTACGCGCACATAGGCAATCTGCGCACCTACATTATGGAGGATGTGCTGGAGAAATATCTGCGCTACACGGGATATGACGTAAAGCGCGTTATGAACATTACGGACGTCGGACACCTCACCTCGGACGCAGACACAGGCGACGACAAGATGGTTGAGGGCGCTAAGCGCGAGCACAAGACAGTTATGGAAATCGCGAAGTTCTACACCGACGCTTTCTTTGACGACTGCAAAAAGCTCAACATCAAAACTCCCGACGTGGTTGAACCCGCCACCAACTGTATCGACGAGTTTATCGCTATGGTACAAGCGCTTATGGACAAGGGCTATGCCTACTTTGCGGGCGGCAACGTGTATTTTGACACATCCAAGCTCGACGAATACTATGTTTTCGGCAATATGAACGCCGACGACCTTGACATAGGCGTGCGCGAGGACGTCACCGAGGACGAAAACAAGCGCAACAAAACCGACTTTGTGCTGTGGTTTACAAAATCCAAATTTGAGGACCAGGCGCTGAAGTGGGATTCCCCCTGGGGCGTAGGTTACCCCGGTTGGCACATCGAGTGTTCCGCTATCAGCATTAAGCACAACGGCGAACACCTCGACATCCACTGCGGCGGTGTGGACAACGCTTTTCCCCATCACACCAACGAGATTGCCCAGAGCGAGGCGTTCCTCGGTCACAAGTGGTGCGGCTACTGGTTCCATGTGCTACACCTCAACGACGCCAGAGGCAAGATGAGCAAGTCCAAGGGCGAGTTTCTCACCGTTTCACTCCTTGAAGAAAAGGGCTATAACCCGCTTGTATACCGCCTGTTCTGCCTTCAGAGCCATTATCGCAAGCCGCTGACATTTTCCTATGACAGCCTCGATAACGCCGCCAAGGTCTATGACAAGCTCATCAAACGCATAGGGGCGTTCAAAGCCGAAGGCGAAGTAGACAAGGCTAAGGCTGAAGAGCTTGACGGCAAGTTCAGAGAAGCCCTCGACAACGACCTAAACACATCCCTCGCCATCACCGCGCTGTACGACGCGCTCAAGTCGGACGCAAACGACGCTACAAAGCGTTATGTTGTCGAAAAATTCGATGAGGTTTTGAGCTTGGATTTGCTCAAAGGCGGAGAAAAAGGGACAGAAAATCTGGACAGCGAAATCGAGGCTTTGATTGAAAAGCGTCAGGAAGCCCGCAAAAACAAGGACTGGGCTACCGCCGACAGAATCCGCGACGAGCTCGCCGCGAGAAACATCAAGCTCATTGACACTCCTGAGGGAATTCGCTGGGAGAAGATTTTATAATTCGCAATGGCTCTATGTCAATAGTTGGGGTAAACCCAATAAAATGAAATAATGTATTTAGGACAAGCGATGGCTAAGAAGCTGTCGCTTGTTTGATATTAAGTTGTTGTTTGTAAGCGAACATATGAAGAATACGATTGCGAAAT
>JAFSZY010000013.1 GCA_017458845.1 Ruminococcus sp. | reverse complement strand
GAATCCCGCCTGCAATAAAAAACGCACTCTTTCGAGTGCGCATTTTATTGGCTGAGCCGGCGTACTTTCAATATATTTATGCATTCAATTTCGTATGTTGCGGCGTGTGTACTTGGAAATGTTCTGCAACGCTACAGGCTAAAAACAGTCCGCAGGACTGTTTTCTTTACGCCCTTTCGAATCCCGCCTGCAATAAAAAACGCACTCTTTCGAGTGCGCATTTTATTGGCTGAGCCGGCGGGATTCGAACCCACGAGTGCAGGAGTCAAAGTCCTGTGCCTTACCGCTTGGCGACGGCTCAATATTCAACTTCGACATTATAACACATTAATACTAAAAGTGCAAGAATAATATTTCTTGACAAATCTATATATAAAGCATATAATTAACCCATAATTTTAAAAAGCTTATCAAGAGCGACTGAGGGACAGGCCCTGTGACGTCCGGCAACCTACATTCTGTAAGGTGCTAATTCCTGCGGTAATTACCGAAAGATGAGTGCTGCGTATCACTATTCGGTAGAATAGTGAATTTTTATTTTTATAAAGGAAGTGCTAATATGTCTAAATATTTGTTTACATCCGAGTCCGTAACCGAGGGACATCCCGACAAGGTTTGCGACCAGATTTCCGACGCGGTTCTTGACGCTATCTTAGCTCAGGACAAAAACGCGCACGTTGCGTGTGAGACCACCGCGACAACAGGTATGATTCACGTAATGGGCGAGATTTCCACAGACTGTTATGTTGATATCCCCGCTATTGTCCGCGAGGTAGTCGACAGTATCGGCTATGATAACCCCGCCTGCGGCTTCAACGGAAACACGTGCGCCGTATTGACTTCAATAGATAACCAGAGCCCTGATATCGCTATGGGCGTAAACGAAAGTTACGAGCATAAGGACGGCGAGAATGACACAGCCAATCTCATCGGCGCGGGCGACCAGGGAATGATGTTTGGTTACGCCTGTAATGAAACCCCCGAGCTTATGCCTTTGCCTATTTCTCTTGCCCATAAGCTCTCAAAAAGACTCGCTCAAGTACGCAAGGACAACACCCTGCCTTACCTCAGACCTGACGGCAAAACTCAGGTAACGGTTGAGTATGAGGACGGCAAGGCTGTGCGTGTTGATACAGTTGTAGTTTCCACCCAGCACGATGAGGATGTTTCACTTCAGGAAATCCGTGAGGACATCATAAAATATGTAATCGAACCTGTTATCCCTGAGGAGTTCTATGTGAACACTAAGGTCTTTGTCAATCCCACAGGCAGATTTGTAATCGGCGGACCTGTAGGCGACGCGGGTCTCACGGGCAGGAAAATCATCGTAGACACCTACGGCGGCTTCTCACGCCACGGCGGCGGAGCTTTCAGCGGTAAGGACCCGACAAAGGTTGACCGCAGCGCGGCTTATTACAGCCGTTATATTGCCAAGAATATTGTAGCGGCGGGACTTGCCGACAAGTGCGAGGTTCAGCTCGCTTACGCAATCGGTGTAGCTAAGCCCGTTTCAATTATGGTTGATACTTTCTGTACAGGCAAAGTAAGTGACGAAAAGCTTGCGAAAGCCGTTAAAAAAGTCTTTGACCCCCGTCCGCAGTCAATTATTCAGGAACTCAATCTCACAGAAACTAAGTATCTTCCCGTTGCAGCATACGGTCATATGGGCAGAGAGGACATCGGTGTAAGCTGGGAGAAAACAGACAGAACAGAACAGTTAATTAATGCTATAAAATAGGTTCCTTTGGCTAAAGGAGCTGTCGAGCAACGCGAGACTGAGGATTGTATAAATGCGGCGAAGCCGCTACCATATATAACAAAGTTAAAGGCAGCCGAAGGGCTGCCTTGTCTTTATGATTTATTCCAATCCAAAAGATATCGAAATCGCGTTATTAACTCTGTTCATAGAGTTTTCGTCAACCGAGCCCATTCTCTCCTTGAGCCTTTGTTTATCTATTGTTCTGACTTGCTCCAAGAGTACGACGCTGTCCTTTGAGAGACCGCATCCGCGGGCTTCAATCGGTATATGTGTGGGGAGATTTGCCTTTGACTGCTGGCTTGTTATAGCCGCGGCGATAACCGTCGGGCTGTATCTGTTTCCCACATCATTCTGAACTATAAGTACAGGGCGCACTCCGCCTTGTTCCGAGCCGACAACAGGGGAGAGGTCGGCGTAATAAATTTCTCCGCGCTTTATGCTCAAAGCTCTGACCTCCATAATTTTATCTTCATCGGTATTTTTGCCTTGTTTGAGGAGTTTTATACCGATAATATATTATTTTTAAGGTCAGAAGTTGTGAGCTTTATTTATTCTTGAAAGAAGCTTTGAAATCAATACTCTTTATTTCTATATTAGAAATATAAC
The DNA here is from genome assembly GCA_017458845.1 of Ruminococcus sp. Lineage (GTDB taxonomy): Bacteria > Bacillota > Clostridia > Oscillospirales > Acutalibacteraceae > Ruminococcoides. Next base: position 21,664 of record JAFSZY010000013.1, on the reverse strand, counting down.
CCGTATTGTAATCACAGTCAATTGTAAAATTTCCCGCCTCGCATTTCCCTTTATACCGCGCTTTATCTTTATATTCTCCACAAAAGCTTGTGCTTTCTTTATCTAACGAGTTGAGTGTATAGTAAAGTACATTTGAAAAAGCGTTTTTCGGTAGATATTCCGTATCGCAGTCAAGCTCTAATTCTTTGTATTTTACTGATAGCTTTGAGTTCTTGTAGTCATATATGTAACCTTTAAGATTTTCCGGGCTCTTAATCTCGATTTTGAGAGAATGATTCTGACATTCCGTGTCCGCTTCTATATTAACCCCGTTATAATCGCAGAAAACTTCCGCTTTGAAATTCTTTTGTATTTCAGCGGGGCTTAATGCGCACGATGTTAATATCAAAATTATCGGAATAACAGCCAGCAGCTTTTTCATATCATCACCGATTAAATATATGTTTACAAAGCTCTTTATATGTGGTATAATATTCTGGCAAATTTAATAACTTGTACGGTTTCGCGAGAATTAAAAGGGAAGGCGGTCAGAGTCCGCCGCAACAGCCATTACCGTGTTCGGTTAAAAGGAGCATTATGTCACTGAGTTAATCGGGAAGGCGCTTCACAATATATGCCGTAAGTCGGGAGACCTGCCGTACTCGTATGAAAATATGACTTTTGGGCAATGAAAAGTCTGTTTTGCGCCTATACGGCGTGTTTTTCTGTGCCCTTTTTTGAGGGCGTTTTTTCATTTTAAGGAGGTAAAAAATGAAAAAAATTATTTCATTCACACTAATCGCGGTGCTTCTTGTTTCGTGCTTCACGCTTGCCGCAGGAGCTTTGAGCAAGGTTAATATCCGTATTGAGGGTAAAGACAACACATTTTATAACGGCAGCGTTTATGTAGGAGCTGGCGCAACTGTTCTCGATGTTGTAAATGCTGTTGACGAGGCTAATGAAAATGTGAACGCAACTATTACTGAGTCCCAGTACGGCGCGTACATAAGCGGTATTAACGGCGACAACGAGGATACAATTTTTGTTCCCGATCCCGAAGATCCCGAGAAGGGTACAACTTACTACATCGGCTGGATGTTTGCTGTTAATAATCAGAGCTCTTCCGCAGGTGTTTCGGCTTATAACCTTGAGGGCGGTGAGGATATTGTCCTCTACTACGCTGATATGAACTCTCAGGTTCCTGTGGCTGATTTTTCCGAAGCGGGCAAAATCAAGCTCACAAGCTATGACTGGCTTCCCGATTGGAGCGGTCTTGACTGGTTCCCTGTAAAGGACGCTACTGTTACTCTGAACGACAAGGAGTACACTTCTGACGAAAACGGTATTGTTACATATAATCCCGAAGATTTCAAATGTCTTGTAAATATGCAGATTAAAAGATATGACGAACTCGGATATACCACAGTTTGTCCCTTCCCGAGCAACTATACATTCCAGCCTGTAATTCCTCAGAAGCCTGTTACATTAAACTACTCTACCAGCCTCTATGTTAAGGGCGCATATCAGATTGACCTTTCATCTGACGAAGATATTACATACACAACATCAAACAGCAAGATTGCCACAGTAAACGAAAGCGGTAAGATTACTGCCGTAAAAGCGGGTACAGCGACAATCACAGCTACCGCGGGCAAGACTACAGCAAAATACAAGGTAACTGTTAAAAACCCCACTCTTAACGCTGCCAAAAAGACTCTCAAAAAGGGCAAGAGCTTCACACTGAAGGTTACGGGAGCAATCGGTTCCGTTAAGTATTCAACAAGCAAGAAGTCTGTTGCCGCAGTTTCGTCAAAGGGTAAAGTTACAGCCAAAAAGAAGGGTTCAGCCGTTATTTCTGTTAAAGCGAACGGTGTTACTCTCAAGTGTAAAGTCACGGTAAAATAATAACGAGGTAAAAGTATGGGTAAAAGGTTTTTAGCGATAATTACAGTTTTCTTAATTGCCATAACTGCGCCTTTTACCGCTTATACCAAAAATATCAACACCCTCAACGGTACAAAAAGCGCCGTTGAGGGTGTCGTCAGTTATAAATGTAATGCTGAAAACGCCTCCGACTTTTCCGAATTGCTAGATAAGCTTAGCGCGGGCGCGGGTACGTATTCCTCTGATTGGTACTATATAGCGTTCTCTCAGTATGGGCTCAATTGTAAAAACAAAAAAAGCATTGACGCTCTCAAGAATAAAGTTGATGAATTTTATTCAAAGGGCTTAGCCGATGTGAAAGTCACCGATATGCAGCGTGTTGCTTTTGCCCTAAGCGCTTGCGGCGTCGATATTACCGACGTAAACGGACACAACCTGCTAGCTGACGCCACATATAACCGAGCCAAAGTAAAACCCCTGAACAGTCAGGGACTCAACGCTGTTGCGTACGCTCTTCTGCTGCTCGACAGTAAAAACTACACAGTTCCTTCAAACGCCGTAACAACCCGCGATTCACTGATAAGAATTCTCCTCAAAGGCGAGCTTTCAGACGGCGGATTCGCGCTCTTCGGCAGCAACCCCGATATTGATATGACGTCTATAGCTATGCAGGCTCTTTCGCCTTATAAATCTCGTTCAAACGTAAAGTCCACGCTCAACAAGTGCGTGGATATTCTGTCGTCAAGACAGGACAGTACAGGCGGCTATAAGTCTTTCAGCAATGAGATTTCCTGCGAGAGTACGGCTCAGGTGGTGCTGTGTCTTACGTCAATGGGAATCAATCCCTCGACCGATAGCCGTTTTGTAAAGAACGGAAAATCCGTTATGGACGGTCTTATGACCTTTAAACTCAGTAACGGTTCATTTTGCCATTTCAAGAACGGCAATACCGACAATATGGCAACCTATCAGGCGCTTTGCGCTCTGGTCAGCACATATCGCTTTATGAACGGCGAAAAGTCATTTTATGATTTTACGGAAAAAACTAAGCCAAATACCGTTAAGATTAAAAAGAATACTAAAACCAAATCCTCAAAACAACAGAAAAAAAACAGTTCTCAAACAAAGAAAAACAGGGCGTCATCCTCTGTTTCATCAACAGAATATCAACAACCCACCGATAAAGTTGAATTTGAAACCAAGAGTTCAACTAAGACAACCGAAAAACCTACTTCAAGCAAAACCGAGAAAACAACAGAGAGCGGGACTATAGCCTCCGATATCTCTGATAATAATTCTATAACTAAACACAAATATAATTCTGATAAAGAAAAAAGAAACAATCCGTTATACATAGATTTCGCTGTGCTAACGCTCGCGTATATCGTTTTTGTGGTTGTGAAAAGGAGGGGCAAATGAAGAAACTGCTCTCTTTAACTCTCCTGTTAATTATTTTATGTTCAGGCTGTTCAATAAAGTCAGCCGACGAGTATTACAACTCTACCGAGCCAAAGGGCAAACTTAACGCGACCATCTCGATTAACTGCTCCACAGCGGTGAACTATAAAAATTCAAAAGTAAAAACAGCCGATATCCTGAAGCCGCGCAGTATTTCGTTCAATAAGGGCGACACTGTATTCGACTTGTTGAAGCGCGCGTGTAAGGAAAACAAAATTCAGTTTGAATATGAGGGAGAGGGAAACTCCGTATATATAAGCGGTATCGACTACCTCTATGAGTTTGACTGCGGCGACCTTTCGGGCTGGGAGTACAGCGTTAACGGCAAGTTTCCCAATGTCGGCTGCAACTCATATAAGCTAAATGACGGCGATATCGTCAAATGGCTCTACACCTGCGACTTGGGCGCCGACATAGGAAACAAGTATAAGGGGGAAGATAAATGATTAAAATCCTTCATCCCTTTGTGCTGTTTATGTTCTTTTTTTATGTGATTTTTACCGCTGTTTTCACATTTAATCCTTTATTCTTGCTCCCCGCGCTGTTCGGCGCCTTATTGTTTTTAATAAAACTCGACGGAGCGAAAACCGTAAAAATATTGATAGCGTACATTATTATTTTCGTATTTATAGCCTTATCGAACCCTCTGTTTTCACACAACGGCGCGACTGTGCTGTTCTTCATCAATGACAGCCGCATCACCTTTGAGTCGCTGATATACGGTATTTGCGCCGCCATGATGATTGTAAGTATGCTTGTGTGGTTCAATTGCTTTAATAAGGTGTTTGACAGCGAGAAGATTATGTATCTTTTGGGGCGGATTTTTCCCAAGCTCGCGCTCGTGTTTTCAATGACTCTAAACTTTATCCCTCGAATGATAAAGGACTTCAGGAGTATCAACAACGCACAAAAGTCTGTAAAACAGAGCCGTGTAAAACGCTATATCGGCTCATTCTCGGCAGTAATTACCCGTTGTATGGAGAATTCCATAATAACCTCTGACTCGATGAACGCCAGAGGTTATATGCTCAAGGGCAGGACATTTTTCCACAGATACCGTTTTACGGTAACGGACGCCGTATATCTTTGTGTTTTTACCGCGCTGTTCGTCACGAGTTTGCTTTGGAAATGCGAAGTAATATTTTATCCCGTAATCCAAATGAATTTAACCGCGCTTAACTGTGTCAGCGTTATCTCATATTTTTTTCTGGCAATATTGCCTTTTGTTATTGAAGTGAAGGAGGCGTTGAAATGGAAATTATCTCTGCCAAAAATCTGAGTTTTCAATACAATAAAGCCAAATCTTTTGCTTTGAAAGACATCGACCTGAGTGTAAATACAGGAGAGTTTCAGCTCCTTATCGGTGAGAGCGGCAGCGGAAAGACAACACTGCTTAAGATGATGAAAAAGGAGCTCACTCCTCACGGTGATTTGCAAGGCGAAATATTATTTAAAGGAAATAAAATCAGCTTTTTAACTTCCAAGGAGAGCGCGTCAAAGATTGGCTTTATTATGCAGGATCCCGACAGTCAGATAGTCACCGATAAGGTATATTCAGAGCTCGCTTTCGGGCTCGAAAACCTCGGCGTAAAACGGGAAACAATCAGGGCAAAGGTAAGCGAGTTTGCCTCGTACTTCGGGCTTGAGGACAAATTTGAATGTCGTACAAGCACGCTATCGGGCGGTGAAAAGCAGCTTTTAAATCTCGCTTCGGTTATGGTTATGAACCCCGAAGTTTTAATCCTTGACGAGCCCACCTCAATGCTCGACCCGATATCCGCGCTGGAGTTTGTCACCTGTCTCAAACGTCTCAATGACGACCTTGGTATTACGATTATTATAGCTGAGCACCATCTTTCTCAAATTTACGAGCTCGCTGATAAAGTAGTGTATTTGGAGAACGGAACTATTATCGCCATAGGCTCTCCTGCGAAAATATCCGATGTATTAAAGAATAAAAAGATAGAGTACACGCTCCCCGCGCCTGTCCGTGTTTATCACAAGCTCGGCGGTGAGGGAGAGGTCCCCTTGACTGTAAAAGACGGAAAGAAATTTCTTCAAAAGAATAATAATTACACAATTAATTATTCTATAAACGAAATAAAAACCAATCCGATTATTAAGGCTAAAGACCTCTGGTTCAGATATGAACGGGGCGGTGCTGATATTTTAAAAGGCTTTAATCTAACAGTGAACAGCGGTGAGATATACGCGCTTGTCGGCTCCAACGGGAGCGGCAAAACAACTGTTGTGAATCTGCTTTCAGGTGTTTTGAAGCCGTACAAGGGCAAGGTAAAACGTGACAAAAGTCTTGCCACACTACCGCAGAACCCTCGTGACTTGTTTGTTAAGGACAAATTAGAGGACGATTTTAAAAATGTCAATAATTCTTATAAAGAATTATGCTACAAGTTTGAGATTGCTCATTTACTTAGTCAACACCCGTATGATTTGAGCGGAGGAGAGATTCAGCGTGCCGCTATTGTTAAGATACTTCTATCTTCTCCCGATATTCTTCTGCTTGACGAACCCACAAAAGGGCTCGACGCGTTCGCTAAAAAGGAGCTGGGCGAGTTTTTACGTTCTCTGAATCTGACTATTTTACTCGTTACCCACGATTTGGAGTTTGCCGCCGAGTTTTCCGACAGGTGCGGACTGCTCTTTGACGGAGCGATAATGAGCGACAACAATTCCCGTGAGTTTTTCCTGGGCAATAATTTCTACACCACTCCCGTTGTAAAGATGACAAAGGACATTTCACACGGCGCTGTGACCATTGAAGATATAAAAGTTGAAAGTTGAGAGTTTAAAGTTGAAAGTCAAAACAATTTTGTCCTATGTTTTATCTCTGATATTAATACCGCTTGTGATAGTTTTAGGCGCGGTTTTTTTCGGCAAACAAAGCTATCCCGCAATTTCGGCGATAGTTGCTTTTCTGGCTTGTGTTCCGTTCTTTTTGACCTTTGAAAGGGAAAAGAACACACGCAGGGTTGTGCTGCTCGCCGTTATGGTCGCTCTTAGCGTTGCGGGAAGGTTTATTTTTGCGCCTGTTCAATTTTTTAAGCCTGTTTCGGCAATTGTGATTCTCGCGGGTATGTATTTCGGCTCACAGTTCGGATTTCTCACAGGGGCGCTGTCGGCGGTAGTGTCCGACTTCTATTTCGGTCAGGGTCCGTGGACTCCTTTTCAGATGTTTTCGTGGGGTCTGATAGGTCTTCTGGCTGGAGTTCTCAGCAATTCGCTTATAAAAAGCAAGATTCTTCTTATTCTTTACGGAGCGTTTTCAGGAGTACTGTTCTCATTGATTATGGACGTCTGGACAGTGCTCAGCCTAGACGGTGGAGAGTTCAACATAGACCGCTTCATCGCCGCCGCAACCACCGCGCTTCCGGTGATAGGAATTTATGTTGTGTCGAATATAATTTTCCTGCTTATTCTCAGCCCGCTGTTCGGCAAGAAAATTGATAGGATAAAGGATAAGTACGGAGTATAAAAAAAGCCCTCCCTTGGGGGAGGGTTCCGAACGTAGTGAGGCGGGAGAGGGTCCACTTGCTAATAGGCTTACTATTATACGTTCGATGTAATGAGCATTTATAAATATGGACCCTCTTCCGACCTTTTGCCGGACAAGACTGCAAAAGCCCACCTTCCCCCAAGGGAAGGCATTTTTATGCTCAAAATACCAAATTTATTAATTCTTCAGCGACTGCAGAGGAGCGGGTAGTCTTCCGCCTCGGTTGATGAACACCGACGGGTCTCCGTCCCTTACGGGCATAACAGGTCCGCTTCCAAGCAGTCCGCCGAAGCTCAGTTCCTCGCCCGCCTTTTTGCCTATAGCTGGGATAAGTCTAACCGCAGTTGTCTTTGAGTTGACCATACCTATAGCCGCTTCGTCAGCGATGATTGCGGAAATCTTCTCCGCTGTGATATCCCCGGGGACAACTATCATATCAAGCCCCACAGAGCACACAGCCGTCATACATTCGAGCTTGGTGATGTCGAGCGTGCCTTTCTTAGCCGCGGCAATCATTCCCGCGTCCTCAGATACAGGGATAAACGCGCCTGAAAGTCCGCCGACATGGCTCGAAGCCATAACTCCGCCCTTCTTAACAGCGTCATTTAAAAGCGCGAGAGCGGCGGTTGTGCCGTGACACCCGCAGCTTTCAAGTCCCATTTCTTCTAATATATAAGCTACACTATCGCCTACGGCGGGAGTGGGAGCTAGGGACAAGTCAACAATTCCGAACGGAACACAGAGTCTCTTTGACGCCTGCTTTGCGACAAGCTGTCCCATCCTTGTGATTTTGAAAGCTGTTTTCTTGACCATATCGGCAATCTCGTCTATGCTCTTGCCGTTTCCGTTTTTTGCGAGAGTCGCTCTTACAACACCGGGACCCGATACGCCCACGTTAATAACGCAGTCAGCCTCGCCTACACCGTGGAAAGCGCCCGCCATAAACGGGTTATCCTCGGGAGCGTTGCAGAATACAACAAGCTTAGCCGCGCCTATACAGTCGCGGTCTGCGGTTTTTTCGGCGGTTTTCTTGACGGTTTCGCCCATCATTTTGACGGCGTCCATATTCAGCCCCGCTTTTGTGGAGCCGATGTTAACTGAGGAGCAGACCTTTTCGGTAACGGACAGCGCCTCGGGAATGCTCTCAATCAAGGCGTAGTCGCCCGCGGAAAAGCCCTTCTGTACCAGAGCGGAATAACCGCCGATAAAGTTCACGCCCAGCGTGTCGGCGGCTTTGTCGAGAGCTTTCGCGAATTTGACGACGTTCCTGCTCTGACACGGAGCCGCGATCATACCTATCGGGCTGACTGAAATCCTCTTGTTAATGATTGGGATACCGTATTCCCGTTCAATATCCTCGCCTGTTTTGACAAGGTCCTGAGCATAACGGCAGACCTTGTCATAAACCTTTCCGCTTGACTTGTCGATATTCTCGTCCATACAATCGAGCAGCGAAATACCCATAGTGATAGTCCTCACGTCAAGGTGCTCGTTGTCAATCATATTTATAGTTTCGAGTATGTCTTTTGTTTCTAACATATCGTTCTACCTCAAATCTTATGCATACTGTTAAATATGTCCTCGTGCATAATGTGAATCTTTGTGTTTGACTGTTCGCCGACCTTTTGGAGTTTTTCGCTGAGAGCGTCAAAGCCCAGTGCGCTCTTGTCTATTTCAACAAGCATAACCATAGCGAACATATCCTGAAGTACGCTCTGAGTTACCTCGATAATGTTGACGTCAGCCTCAGCGCACGCCGAACTCACCCTTGACAGTATTCCTACGGAATCCTTACCGATTACTGTAATAATAGCTTTCATATCTTCCTCCTGATGTTTATTGACGATATATTATACAATATTATTTTAAATTTATAATTCCTATAAGAATTAAACGCTTTATATTTGCATATTCTTAATTTATGTGATATATTTTGTTTGGGTGATAATATGAAAATTTTATCAGATATGCATATGCATTCCGACAATTCCTTTGACGCTGAGAATTCTGTCCGCGAGATGTGTCGCGGCGCTATAGAAAAGGATATCAGCACAATCGCGATAACCGACCATATGGAAGCCCCTGAGATTAAGCTGGGGGACAGGAGTGTTTTCGGCAATATGATTAAGCAGATAACTAAGTCTGTTTCCGATGTAGAAGCCGCGGCTAAGGAATTTGAGGGCAAATTAAAAGTCCTTAAAGGCATTGAAGTCGGCGAGCCGATGCACGAACCCAAGCTCACCAAAAAGGCAATGGCAATCGCCGATTACGATTTTGTGCTCGCGTCTATCCATAACGTAAAGGGCGCGGAGGATTTTTATTATCTCGAATATGACGAGTCAAACGTGCCTTCTTTGCTTAAAAGATACTTTGATGAACTGCTCGATACAGCTCAGAACGCCGATTTCGACAGCCTGGCTCACTTGACATATCCGACAAGATATATTATTTCAAGAACCGATATACGTCCCGACCTTGATGAGTACGCCGGCGTAATTGACAATATACTCAAAACTCTTGTCAAGCGCGACAAGGCTCTGGAAATCAACACCTCGGGCTTGAGAACGATTGGCATTACAATGCCTGATATAAATATTATAAAGCGTTTTAAAGAACTGGGCGGGAAGTATGTTACCATTGGCTCTGATGCCCACAGTGTTTCCAAACTCGGTTACGGAATAGAAAAGGGAATAGAGATTGCCAAGACTTGCGGTTTTGATTATTTCACTGTTTTTGAAAACAGACAACCCGAACTCGTTCAGATTTGGTACTAAAGCAGTGATCAGTATTCAGTGATCAGTGGTCAGTGAATGTCGAGAACAAAAGTATGATTAGTTAATACCTTATGTTCCCGAACTATTAATAATCATCTAATACATTTTCGTAGGGGATACCGTCTCGGTATCCCTAAAGTTATACCATAACGCAAGTAATGGGGTCCGAGACGGACTTCCTGCGAGTTTTTAATATTTTATATCAATATTTATCCAATCGGGCACCGCTGTCTGAATTGATCCGATTTATCCGTCACGACCACAACTGATCACTGACCACTAACCACTGACCACTAAAAAAGGAGCCTACGGCTCCTTTTTTATAGCTTCTCTGCAAGCTCTTTGATGTACTTTCTGAGCTGGTCTTTTGTTTCGGGGTGTTTCAGTCCAACCTCGATATTTGCTTCCAAAATACCGAACTTATTGCCGATATCAAAGCGGTTGCCCTCGAGCTCAACGGCGGTCATACCCTTATCTCTTGCTATAACCTTCATAGCGTCCGTGAGCTGGATTTCGTTGCCCGCTCCCGGCTTTGTTTCCTCAAGAATACCGAATATTTCGGGCGGAAGTACTACACGGTCTGTGATTGAGTACAGCGACAGCACGTCCTCCGGACGCCGGGGCTTTTCAACCATATCCGTGCACTTGAAAACATTGTCGTGTAAGGGCTCAACCTTTAAAGAACCGTACTTATGTATCTCACTCTCGGGAACTTTTTTGACTCCGAGCACACCCGCGCCAAACTCGCCGTATACGTCAATAAGCTGCTTGATTGCGGGAGTGTTGTCACAGTCGATTACACCGTCACCAAAGAGCACGGCGAAAGGCTCGTTGCCGACAAAGCTTTTAGCCTTTAGCACAGCGTGTCCCAAGCCCTTCATCTCCTTTTGACGGATAAAGGTTATGTCCGCTATGTTGGCTATATTGTGAATCTGCTGATACAGTTCATCCTTGCCCGCTTTGAGCAGAGCCTGCTCAAGCTCAGGAGAGTAGTCAAAGTGGTCAGCCATAAGCGTCTTGCCTCGGTTTGTGATAATCATAATATCAGTAATTCCGGACGCTACAGCTTCCTCAACGATGTACTGGATTGTGGGCTTGTCAACGATGGGGAACATCTCTTTGGGCATACTCTTAGTCGCGGGCAGTACCCTTGTCCCGAATCCCGCGGCGGGGATGATAGCTTTGGTGATTTTTTTCATAACTTCCTCCGAATCAATAACCGAATATGAACATCGGAATTATATATACAGCGGCGTAGATTGCTCCTATGCTTATCGCGGGAGCGAGGTTTACTCCGCCCTTGCTCTCAATAGCTTTGTTTGGGTTTTCCTCGGTCGCTTTAATTGACTTAACCTGTGTTACACAGTGCTTAAAGTACCAGCGGTTAACATTAAAACCGACAATAATCTGAATCACAAGTCTCAGAACAGAGCACAGCATCATTATGGTTATCATTATCTGGTTGCCCGCGTCAAGCTTCATATACGCTTCAAGAATCGCCGTATATCCCGACATATACCCCGTCGCTGAAGCTGAGGATGACTCGATTGCTTTGGTAAGCGCCGTGTAAGCGGAACTGTACTGGATATAGGTTTCGGTAACCATCAAAAGAATCATCACAGCGGCGATAATCGCGCCGAGCTTGTACATCTTCCTGTAAATCATATAAAAGCCCGTCAAAAGGAAACCGCAGAAGCTGAAGCGTCCTTTGTCAAAAGCCTTGATTCTGCTGAAAACTCTCATAAAATACGGTGTGTTGTTGCCGACAAATTTAGCGAGTTCTCCCGCTGTGACGCCGCCCATATCCTCCTCGGGATTGATTCCCGCCATAGGGTCAAACGCGTTGGCAAAGGGGTTTGCGGTGTTCTGATTCTGATATTGATTGCTTTGCGGCTCTATGTTTAAGGGATTCCCGCATTTTGAGCAGTAAAAAGCGTTTTTGGGGTTTTCAGTCTGACATTTGGAGCAAATCGTAAAGTCGGATTGATGCTCAGTGTCATCGCTGAAATCGAAATCCTCGTCGTGTTTTTCCTCATAAGCGCAGTGTTTAAGCTCTTCCCAGCAAGCTCTGTGGTGAGGAGTGCCGCAGTCGGGGCATACTACTATGTCGTCGCCGTCCTCAAAAGGCTTTTCACATACGGGGCATTTTAATCCTTTAAATTCCATATATTTCTCCTATTTTATAATTTGTAATATTATACCATAAGTCTAAATAAAGTGCAATAAGCTAATTATAACGATATATATTTACAAGCTGTGAATTATTTGCTATAATAAATTTTTAGTGAGCGTAAAGCAGATAGATAGTTGTGTCCCCTTTTAAGGGGACCGAAATCTTGATTTCGAGGGGTTGAGCAGCCCTTTAAAGGCGGTCCTCTTTATCCAAACGTATATATGCAAAGGAAAGATAATCCCCCGAAATTGGCTCTCTGCGTTCGCAACAATTTCGACCCCTTTAAAAAGGGTTACAACGGAGGAGATTTTTATGGTTCAGTTTGAAGAACTTTTATTACGACTTGAAGGCTCAAAGGCGGATATCGACGATTTGTCGGACGCTTTGGGGCTCAAGTCTATGATATCTGAAATACAACAGCTTGAGCTTAAGGCTACCGAGCCGGGGTTCTGGGACGATGTTGAAAAGTCTCAGGCTGTACTCCAAAAGACTGGCGCTCTCAAAGGCACTGTTGAGGAGTACAACAAGCTCAAATCTCACTATGACGACACCCACGCTTTGATTGAGCTATATAACGAGGAAGAGGACGACAGCCTCTACGATGAGGCTCTCACAGAGGTTGAAACTGTCGAAAACGAGCTTGCCAAGCAGAAACTGAAAACTCTGCTTACGGGCGAGTATGACAAGAACAACGCTATCCTCACTTTTCACGCTGGTTCGGGTGGCACTGAGGCTCAGGACTGGGCTGAAATGCTTTTCAGAATGTACACCCGCTGGGCAGCGGACCATGATTTTAAGTTAAAGACAGTCGACTACCTTGACGGCGATGAGGCGGGGTTAAAATCCGCCGTATTGCTCGTAGAGGGCGAGAATGCCTACGGCTATCTTAAGAGCGAGGCGGGAGTTCACCGCTTGGTTCGCGTATCTCCGTTTGACTCTCAGGGAAGGCGTCACACCAGCTTTGCTTCACTTGAAGTTATGCCCGAAATAAATGATGATATTCACGTGGAAATCAATCCCGAGGATATCAAAATGGACGTTTACCGCGCGAGCGGAGCGGGCGGTCAGAAGGTAAACAAAACCTCCTCTGCCGTTCGTCTTACTCATATTCCCACGGGTATTGTTGTGGCGAGTCAGGTTGAGCGAAGCCAGTATCAGAACCGTGATGTCGCTATGAAAATGCTCGCCTCAAAGCTTATGGAAATCAAGGAGAGAGAACACCTTGACAAGATTGAGGATATTAAGGGAGTACAAAAGGAAATCACATGGGGCTCTCAGATTCGCTCCTACGTGTTTATGCCGTACACAATGGTCAAGGACCACCGCACCTCTTTCGAGACAGGCAACATCGAGAAGGTTATGGACGGCGACCTCGACGGCTTCATCAACGCTTATCTTAAGGCGTTGAGCACAGGCACACTTGAAAGTAATTAACAAATAGTTTAAAAAATTCAGGGCAGCCAAACGGCTGCCCATAGTTTTAATTATTTGATAATATTTTTTAGGTATTTCATCAGTTCGTTGTATTCCTCAAAAGCGGGCAGGTCTGGATAATCCTTCTTGATCTGCTCTGTGCTCTTGAATAAAAATCCGTGTTCCGCCTCAAGTATCATACCAAGGTCGTTGTAGCTGTCGCCGCCCGCTATGATGTCAAAGCCGATTGATTTGAGCGCTTTGACAGTGCTGAGCTTAGACTTTTCAACTCTCATCTTAAAGCCTGTGATTTCACCGTTCTCGGCGACTTCAAGCGAGTTGCAGAATAGTGTAGGCCATCCGAGTTTCTTCATAAGGGGAGAGGCAAACTGAGTGAACGTGTCGCTGATAACGATAACCTGACACATTGAGCGCAGCTCATCGAGGAATTTCTTAGCTCCCTCCATCGGGTCGATTGTGGAGATAACCTCCTGAATTTCCTTTAAGCCCAGACCGTGCTCTTTTAGGATATTCAGTCTGTAATTCATCAACTTGTCATAATCGGGTTCGTCGCGAGTAGTCTTTTTGAGCTCGGGAATACCTGTCGCGTCGGCGAACGCGATCCAGATTTCGGGAACAAGTACGCCTTCCATATCTAAACATACAATATACATAGTTGCACTTCCTTTTAAAATAATCAGTTTTGCTCAATAGCTTCTTCAAGAGCGTACGCGAGCTGGTCGGGGCAGGATGTGCCGCGTCCGCCGCAGTCAATACCTTTGAGGCGTATGATAGCCTCCTCGGCTTTCATACCCTTTACGAGCGAGCAGATACCCTGCGTATTGCCCGAACATCCGCCTATAAAGCCGCAGTTCTTAATGGTGTTGTCTGTGTCGAGTTCAATGTTAATCAAACGTGAACATACGCCTCTGGGTGTGTATGTATAGTTCATAATTTCTCTCCTTTTATATTGGGTGCGGGCGTAGCCCGCCGTCAACTGTTCACTGATCACTGTTAACTGTTCACTGCCGTAAGGCATTTTGGAGCGGGCGACGGAATTCGAATCCGCAACATTCAGCTTGGGAAGCTGACGCTCTACCGTTGAACTACGCCCGCATATGCTACAAAATTAATTTTACTCCAATAAAAGTTTGCTGTCAAGAAAATATTTTGCAGAAATTTGTAGCCTTTTTAGGAAAAATGTGTTATACTACCTATATATGTGTAAAAATATGTTCAAAGGAATGTCATTATGCCTGTCAAAATAAACTTGGGCAACTGGGGTTCGGTTTTTGCCGTTCCGTCCTGTATAGTAGACGAGCACCTGCGCATCGCTTCTGCAAATCAGCTTAAAGTGCTTTTGTTTCTGCTTCGCAATAATGATAAAAATTTTACATACAAAGAGCTCGGCGATACCCTGAGGATTCACGAGGAGGACGTTAAGGACTGCGTTGTTTTCTGGATAGACAGGGGAGTGCTTGTCGAAGCTGACGGAGCGCTTGTACCTGACAGCAAGGTGAATGAACCAAAGACAGAGAACGAGGCTCAGGCTGAAAAGCCGAAACCAAAAGTTACCGTATCCCGTCCTTCTAAGCCCGATATTGTCACAGCCGCACAGCGTGTTGCTTCCGATGAAGGTTTGAAGTTTGTGCTGGGTGAGGTTGAATCAGCTCTCGGCAAACCGCTTTCAAGCGGTAATATCGCCACGCTTGTAATGCTTTACGACACCTGCGGACTGCCCGCTGAGGTTATCGTTATGCTCGTGAATTATTGCGTAAGTGTCGGCAAAGCCAATATGCGAGCTATCGAAACAATAGGAGTGAGATGGGCTGACGACGGTATTAACAGCGTCGAAGCCGCCGAGAACAAGATAAGACTCAGCATTCAGGCTGATAAGAACTGGTCCAGAGTCAGCTCCGTTTTCGGGCTCAAAAATGTTGGGTCTCCCACAGCTAAACAGCTTGAATTTGCTCAAAAATGGATTGAGGAGTACCATTTCTCCGACGATATGCTCAGAGAGGCTTATGAAATCTGCGTTAATACAAAAGGCGAAATGAAGCTGGGCTATATCAACGGCATACTTACAAAATGGTATAAGTCGGGGATTTTTACCGCAGCTGATATTCAGAAGAACGAAGCCAAAAAGCCCTCAAAGTCCAAGAAGAAATCTGACGCTTCATATGATATAGAAGAATTGATGAAATTTGATGAATTGAAAATCTAATCCAATTATTATGAGGTTTTTATGGGATATGATAAATCAATAAAACGCAGAGCTGAACAAATCCTCACCGAACGCAGACTGTCAGCAGAGAATGCCGCTGAAAAACGAAGAAAAGCTATTTTCAGCGAAATTCCCGAAGCCGAGAGGTTCGAGAGGAAATTGTCCGAAACAGGTATCGGCGCCGCCCGCGCTTTGATTAAAGGCGGGGACGTTGAGTCTGCTCTGATTGAATTAAAAGAAAAAAACCTTAGTCTGCAAAAAGAATATGAGGAGCTTCTTAGAATACATGGATATTATCCCTCGGATTTGGAGTCCGACTATTTTTGTAAAATATGCGGCGACAAGGGATATTACGAACAAGACAACAAGACTGTGATGTGCGACTGCCTCAGAAAAGCTATGGCGGAAGTTGCTTGCGAGGAACTCAACAAGAACACACCGCTTAAGCTTTCAACATTTGAGGACTTTGATTTGAAATATTACAGTATGGATATTGATGACAAATATCCATGTTCACCTTATGACCAGATGAGTAATATTCTAAAGTTCTGCAAGAGATACGCGGATGACTTTTCGCTTGAGTCGGGAAATATTTTTATGTGCGGTAAGACGGGACTGGGCAAAACTCATCTGAGTCTTGCGATTGCGAACGAGGTTATAAAAAAGGGTTACGGCGTAATTTACGCTCCCGCTCCCAAGATTGTTGCCACTCTTGAAAAAGAGCATTTTTCTAATGACAGGAGCAGTACTGATGAAAGTATGTTTATTGACTGCGATTTGCTTATAGTAGATGACCTCGGCACAGAGTTCAGCACTCAGTTTTCAAAATCCGCTATCTATAATCTGTTTAATGAAAGACTTTTGTCGGGCAAACCGATAATTATTAACACCAACTGTAAACTAACCGAGCTCGAGGAGCTCTATTCTCAACGCTTCATATCTAGAATAAGGGGAGAGGCAACAAAGCTTGAATTTATAGGTACGGACGTCAGAATAGTAAAAAGATAATTATATTTAAATAAATGACTTAATTGAAAAGGGGTAATATTATGAGTCATTTCTTTCCTGCGGATATACTTTTACCAAAATCAGATTTCGACAAATGGGCTGTCGTAGCGTGCGACCAATACACCTCAGAGCCCGAATACTGGGACGATGTGGAGCGTATAGTAGGGGATAAGCCCTCAGCTCTCAACATTATTCTTCCCGAGGTATTCCTCAAAAAAGACAACTCCCGCCGTATCAACAAGATTAATGAAACAATGAAAGAATATCTTGACGGCGACGTTTTCGATTTGCACGAAAACTCGATGATTTACATTGAGCGCCAATCGAGCGGAACAATCCGCAAGGGTGTAGTAGGATTGATAGACTTGGAGGAGTACGACTATCATCAGGGCACCCACGCTCTCATCAGAGCTACTGAGCAGACAGTTGTCGATCGACTTCCTCCGCGTATTGAAATCCGAAAGAACGCTCCTCTCGAGATGCCTCACATCCTTTTGCTCATTGACGACCCCGAGCGAAGCGTCATAGAGCCTCTCAAGAACAGAAAGTATGACTACACGGACGCTTATAACTTTGATTTGATGAAACACGGCGGAAAGATTAAAGGCTGGTTCCTTGACGATAAGGGTACAAAGCACGTCCAGTACGCTCTGGACAGACTGATTGAGGGAAAGGACGACAAAATGCTCTTCGCGGTAGGCGACGGCAATCATTCTCTTGCAACGGCAAAAGAATGCTATGAAATGTCCAAGAACCCGCTTGCCCGCTACGCTCTCGTTGAAATAGTAAACATTCACGATGAAAGCATTCAGTTTGAACCCATTTACCGTGTGCTTTTCAATGTTGATGAACGTGATTTTATAGAGAAGTTTGAGGAGTATACGCTCGTTCACGGCGACGGCAGCTATCAGATGTTTAACTTTATCGCTCACGGCGCGGCGGGTAGTGTTTATGTGCGCTCAACCGCCAAGCTGCCCATAGGCACATTGCAGAACTTTATTGATATATACGCTGAGGACCATCCCAAGATGACTGTGGACTATATCCACGGCGCGGATGTAGTGGCCTCGCTGAGCAAGAGCAAAGGCACACTCGGATTCATTTTTGACGGTATGTCCAAGTCGGAGCTTTTCCCAGCAATCAGAGCGGACGGCTCATTACCCCGAAAGACATTCTCGATGGGACACGCCGAGGACAAACGCTTCTACATAGAGGCTAGAAAGATAAAGTAAGTTGATAGTTGAAAGTTGAAAAATGAAAATGCATTTCGTAGGGGAGTCCGTCTCGGGCTCCCTATTCTTTTCCTGTAATCCTGAGCGAACACGCCGTAGACGTTGAAGTCGAAGCCTCCCCTTCCTCTTTATAACGGTATATAAAGGAAGGAGATTCCTCGACAAGCTCGGAATGACAGCTATGTAGTCTTGACTTTACTACATTATTATGGTATGATTTGTACAACAAATCATACTTTAGAGGTGAAAATAATGACAGCTCCAAAAGGTAAATACGCGTGGACAGCCACGGTAGGTGAGAAAGGACAGATAGTTATTCCCAAGCAGGCTCGCGATGTTTTCAACATCAAGCCCGGCGATACGCTGATTCTTCTTGGTGATGAAAAGTGCGGTATTGCAATTCCGCCAAAGGAACAGTTCACGGAGTTTTTCTCCAAAGCGTTTGAAGGTGAGGGCGAGTAACTGTGAAGAATATTGCTCTATTCAGTATTCCCGCTCACGGTCATACCAACCCGATGCTCCCTGTTGCAGCCGAGCTTGTAAAAAGAGGCAACAATGTTCGTTTTTATTCATTCAATGAATTTGGGGATAAAATAAAAGCTACAGGCGCCGAGTTTATCGCCTGTGACAGTCTATTGCCTGAGATTACAGCCGAACAGGAACAGAACCTGAAGGAAATTTCTACCACAGAAATGACAATACAGGACATAAGGTGTACGCTCGCTATGGATGATTTCCTTGACAACGAATTCAAAACTTTCAAGTTTGATGTTGTTTATACCGATTCCGTATGCTTCTGGGGGAAGCTCAACGCTTGGAAGCACAATGTTCCTATGGTTGTGTCAACGAGCACATTCGCATTCAATATGCTCTCATCAAAGTATATGAAGAACAGCGCTAAGGAAATAGCGGATATGATTTTCGGACTTCCTAAGATTGCTAAGGAACTTAAAACTTTGGAGCCCTACGGCTATAAGGTCAAAAATCCGCTTGAGCTCGTCCAGAGTGACAATAAGACCGATTCTATAGTTTATACTTCCCGGCGATTTCAGCCCTACGCTGAGAGCTTTTCCGACCATTACTGCTTTGCCGGTCCCTCTGTGTTCTCAAAGGTTGAGCCTCAGAAGAACGAGCAGCGTCCGCTCGTATACGTTTCTATGGGTACAATCATCAACGACCGTCCTGATTTTTACCACAAATGTATGGACGCGCTTAAGGATATGAACGTAGATATTATTATCTCCTGCGGCAATTCTATTGATATCAAAAAACTCGGCGCGCTCCCCGAAAATGTCAAGGCTTACCCGTATGTTGACCAGCTTGATTTACTCTCAAAGGCGAGCGTGTTTATCTCTCACTGCGGAATGAACAGCGTTTCCGAGAGCCTGTATATGGCGGCGCCGATTGTTCTCTATCCGCAGACAAAGGAACAGCGGGCAGTGGCTCGCAGGGTAAAAGAGATAGGCGCGGGCATTTTGCTTGATGATGATTCCGTTGATGGTATAAAAAACGCTGTCGAAGAGCTCATTAATAATATAAGCTATAAGGAAAACGCTGAGAAATGCTGTAAGGACTTCCGCTCCTGCGCGGGCACAGAGGGCGCCGCTGAGTTTATCGAGAACGCTCCGCATAAGTCAAATGGGGTAGATGTTATCGAAAAACTTAAAAAGGCAAACGGACTTTTTACATTCCTATATTGTGTTGTTTTATTATCCGTGATTTTCCTTATAGGCTTTTTGGTAAGCTGGCAGTTCGTGTGGATTATAGGCGTCTCCGCTGGTATACTGTCCTATCCCATTAGCCAAATAGCGCAGAGATTATTGTATAAGCGGATAATAAAGAAGCTAAAGTGATTAGCGTTTAGTAATTTGTGATTAATAAATTTCGTAGGGGAGTCCGTCTCGGGCTCCCTATTTTTATCCTGTCATCCTGAGCGAAAATGCTGCAGGGCGTTGGAGTCGAAGAATCTCCTTGTATTACATCACTGCATAAAGAGGAAGGAGATTCCTCGACAAGCTCGGAATGACAAAAGGGATACCGAGACGGTATCCCTTACAAAAAGCATTAAATGTATTATCAATAGTTCGGGAACATAAGGTTTGTATTAATTAGACTTTTGTTCTCAACATTAACTGACTACTGACTGCTGATTACTGAACACTATCATTTTGCGTTTCTGTTTATGAACCTTGTTCTGCGTTTTGAGTATATAATTTTTTGTCCCGTATACAGTCCGTAATATCCCGAAAGCATAAAGCTGATACACACAGCCACAGCGAACATAACTAGCCCTTGTGAGCCGAACATCTCAATAGACAGAATAATTGAGGCGATAGGGCAGTTGACCACAGCGCAGAACAGCGCGATAAGTCCAACAGCCGCCGAGAACGAAGCGGGCAGACCAATCAGAGAACCGATAAGAGAGCCCAGTGTAGCGCCGATAAAGAACGTCGGAATAATTTCGCCGCCCTTGTAGCCGAATCCGATAGTCAGCGCGGTAAAAACGATTTTCAGTATGAAATCATAGGGAAGAACCTCTTTGCCGACAATCGCCTGAGTGATGATGTCAGTGCCTGTTCCCGAGTAGCGTGTGCCGATAATCAGTGTAAGAATAACAATCGCGAAACCGCCTGCAAGCACTCTTATGTACTCATTCTTAAAATATTTTACCGCCAATTTATGCGACCATTTGAGCGCAAGACAGAAAGCTATGCTGACCAGAGCGCAGCCGACTCCGATTACACCTACAAGCAGAACAGATGTTATGTCTAGATTCGGAACGTCTTTTATAATGAAAACAGTCGGTTGCAGACCGAAAAGCTTTGTTATCCAGAACGCTGCTAATGACGATACTATACACGGCACAAACGAGCTGTAGTACATTATTCCAACGGAAATAACTTCCATAGCAAAAATTGCCGCTGTGAGCGGAGTGCCGAACAGAGCCGCGAAAAGTCCGCTCATTCCGCACATAATCGCCATGTGCATATCCTTCTCGCCGAAACGGAATATTCTTCCGATAAAGCTTCCTATAGTTCCGCCAAGCTGCAGAGCCGCGCCTTCACGTCCAGCGGAACCACCGAAAAGGTGGGTTATAATAGAAGAAATAAAGATAACAGGCGCGAGTAGGATCGGCAGTTTGCCGTCAGTTCTCACTGAATTAATTATTAGGTTTGTATCAGCATTTCCTGAAAGCTTTGTAACCCTGTACAAAAAGGCTATAACAAGACCGCCTACTGGCAGCATATAACAAAGCCAGGTGTTTTCATATCTCAAGTCGGTAACGTAGTTGATACTATATCTGAACGCTGCGCCGACACAACCGCCCAGAGCTCCCGTAACAGCCGCGAAAATTATCCATTTTATAAATGAAACCGCATATTGTTTTACTCTTACAGCATTATGAGTCAATATGCTTTTGAGTTCATCCATATTATCACCAAATGAATTATAATACTTTTTATAAAGTTATTCAACTTTTTATTATGACTATTAAATAATTGTTTCTGTTTCGAATCCCATACATAAACAAATATAAAAATAAAGCACCCATAATGAGTGCTTCATTTTTTGGCTGAGGAATAGGGATTCGAACCCCAACAAACAGAGTCAGAGTCTGTCGTGCTACCGTTACACTATTCCTCAATATGTTGTCGAACATTATTTATTATATCCTAAAATTCGGAAAAGTCAAGACTTTTGTGTAAATAATTTTCAAATGACTATTGCAACCAAAAATGTTTTATGATATAATAACTCCTGTTGAATAACGAGGTGTGGCTCAGTTTGGTAGAGCGCTGCGTTCGGGACGCAGAGGTCGCAGGTTCAAATCCTGTCACCTCGACCAAAAGAAAAAGGCTCCATCGGAGCCTTTTTTCTTTTGGTGTGACAGGATTTGAACAGGGCGTTATGAAAACGCTCCAGTGGAGCGTTTTTAGCCCGCCGCGCTGATGAACCTGTAGCTTCGCGCACGCCGCAACAGGCGAAACTTAACGTGTTGACCAG
>JAFSZY010000012.1 GCA_017458845.1 Ruminococcus sp. | reverse complement strand
TCTGACATCTCATAGATCTGCCGGTGCGACATTCTTTTGAAATTCGCACCTACCCAACTTTTGAATATATTTTCTATCTCTGCGTATGTGATTTTCCCTGCTTCAAGAAGCCTTTTATACGCCTTTAGCTTCCGGCGTTCCCGAGTGATTGATTTCGGATTGATTTTACGAATTACCCGTCCTGTGTCTGTGATGCTGTAGCCATCTTGTAAATGACGGTAAAAACTGTTTAGCTTTACAATTCTTGTCTTACGGCTGTTGATAATAATACCGAAATCCCTGGCGATTATTTTTAACCCGTCGAGTAAGTGTAAAAGTTCGTCCCGACTTGAGCTTATCGCGTAAAAATCATCAGTGTACCGCCCATAATGCTTGAATCCTGACACGATTTTTGCGAAGTTATCAAGTCTGTACGGGTATATAATCCCGATGTTTTGAGAGAGCTGATTCCCAATGTCGACACCCTTATACAAAAATTTTTCTCCCGTCAGGGTTGCGGGATCAGCGCGGAAGTTTAACATGGGGTCAACTTTGGTGACATACATTCTTTTGATTTCGTCGTCAGAAAATCGACTAACATCAACTCTAAACGTTGTAAATATTTTCCGAAGCAGGCTCAAAACAAACTCCGGATTATCAACAGACCGAAACAAAAAATGCTCCAAAACTTTATAACAGTTATAGTGCAAGATGTTGGCGTAGTAACCTGATAGATCACCGAGCAAAATATATCCTTCGTTCGTTCCGTGTGCCATGAAGTATTTGTGCAAGTGAGCCGCGAATCGTCTGCGGTGAAAATCAACGCCCTTGCCTTTTTGACTTGCCCCGTTGTCGTAGATTAAATATTTTGCCAGGCAAGGAGTCAGAATCTCATCGCATAGCACGTGATTAACCGTCTTATCTACGGTGGTATTACTCGTGATAAATCTTGTTTTGCCTCGTTCAGAAATCAAAAATTTTTTGCCAGCGGTCGGTTCGTAAGTGTCGTTATTCAAAGACTTTTGAAGCATTGCCGTATAAAGCAACTGATTAGATTCATAGAGCTGTGTAGCGTACTTGAATTTCGAACCGCTCATTGCCTTAGTTCCGGCATCGTATAACACATTAGCGTCGATAAATATATCCTTCATTCAGCGCCAAAAAAAAACCGCCCTATAGTTGCATCAGTCGTAACCGGCAACGTGGCGATTGGTATTTATCCGGCCAGGCCGGAAAGGATTACCGCTCCTTCTCTTGTCATGTACCTGGGAACTCTGCCCAATAGGTGTACAGCAAGTGAATCGGACGGACGCCACCGCCGGAATTGCCAGCATCATTATTGTTGCAATTACCATTGTTGTTGACATTAGCGAAGCGCGAAGACGAGACGACATACAGCAGTACCCCTATTACGACTTTCGGAATCTGTTATCCGATTGCCGTAACTTTTTAATTATATTGAACTCGTCCTGAATTTCAAGCACGATGTTCATAAACTTGTTCTTATCGGCAGGGAGTACTTCAGCTAAGTATTGCAATTCGTCCTGAAGTTTATTGCAACATATCAATGCTCTATCCATTTCAATCCTGCGCTCTGTAACTTCAGCGTCGAACGCAGGATTCTTTGGGTCAGGGTAAATTGTGTTTGCAGCTCTCAAATGTTCGGAGATACCTTGGCAAAAATCAGCAATTCTATCGCGCTCACGCTTGATGAACCAGCAATCAAAATTTTCTTCGAGTTCTCGAATTATTTTTGATGTTTTTGCGCGTTCCTCGTCGTCCTCAATGTGTGCCGTTATTTTGCTGATATGTTCTTCAAACTTTCGCTGACTGTAACCAAATGTCACCATTAGTTCAGCCGTGATTTTCTTTCGGAGAGCATATGCACGGTGCAAGGCTTCGAGTTTTGATTCTGCCCTTTTGCTTTTGGGTATTCCTGACAATTTCAAGCCTCCTTTTTCGTGGGTGTAGCGACTGCCGCAAGCGGCAGGATGATAAAAACATTATACTACACAGACGACCCCTCGCAGGGACAAGCCCTGCGAGATACCAGGATTAAGCAACAAGAGCAAACGGACGGACGCCACCGTCGGAATCGCCAGCATCATCATTGGTGCAATTACCATAGCCGCTGACATTAGCGAAGCTCGAAGACGAGACGACATTCCTTAGATAGAACCATTGTCTATTACTTATCATGTCAGGCCAATGTCTGAAAAGGTTGAACTGCTTACAACTCACGGTGTAACGAATATAGACGTTTGTCCCGTCTGATGCACCGCTGTCAAATACGCAAGAGCCGTATGTCTGCCTCTCATCAGCCAACTCTACCCTGCAATCCATCCAGGCTCCGCCCGAAGGTCTACCGGATGTTACAGCATTCACCAGATAATCCCTGTAGGTCAGTACATGGCTTGACTCGAAGAATGCCTCAAAAATCGCCCGCGCTCTCGCAAGATACACAGTACGCATTTTACTGTTGACATAGCCGCCTTCAGTCGTGTTAGTGGCGTTCATCGGTGCGGTGAACATATTAGCGTCAGGCATAACGACGATGTGATGAGTGTTAAGGGCTGTATCCCCACCCTTGAGGTAGTAATCAATGTCTATGACCCTCAAAGTACCGCTATATGTCGCAGTCTGAGAGTTGCCGTCCTCGTCGGTGTAAGTATAAGACAATCCGCTGACCGTCCAATAATCTCCGACATAAATGTCCGTGAACGTTCCATTTCTTATGGCTGTGCTTTGAGCCGTTGTAAACGATGATCCGAGATTCTTCCCACGTGGCACGTTGTGCGTTCCCGCGTTGTTGTAGTTGAAGATGTCAACCCCCGCAGGCATTGCCGGAGCATACGACAGCCAATACTGAGTATTCGTCGGCGTTATGCTTGAGCTTGATGTGTGAGCGACGACGCAAACATAGAGGGCAGAGTTGTACATCACGATGTCGAGAGCCTTATATTGCCTGCCAGTTGCCCATGTCGTTTTGTACAGGCTTGAAAAGTCAAATGGAATACCGACCTCGGTTATCCGCCCGTTCAGCCACGTCTGATAAATTGCGTTCTGCTTGGTGATCTGGGCACTTAATTCGGACTGTAGAGTAGCCGCGAAATTCCGGAGTATGTAGTAGTTGAGGGTATTCCCGCTTGCCCCTGCATAAGCCTGCTTTAACGTCAAACTTGTATCAGAGTTGACGGTTAGCACCATATAAAGTGTGGAACGGTCTACTGTGAATATATCACCGGTCTTTATTCCCGTTGCCAGCCAATTTGTTCCGACGCCTGTAACTGCTGTGCTTCCTTGCGTCAGTGTTACGGTACCTGTGTCGTACCATTCTAGTCCTACGCTTTCAGGCAAAATTATCACTCCTTATGGTAAGGCAAGGCTTCGCGGATATTGGCGAAGTCTTGCAACATTTGCTGTTGTTTCTCTGGACGGCCTGCCTGTGCTTCTGTTATGGCTTCCAGTTGTTTTTCGACAGGCCACGCCGTAAGGTATTCCTGCTTGCGCCTTTGTGCTATTTCTTCTGCCGTGGCACGATGTATCACTTTCACGTTGCGTTCACCGTCCCTTCCCAATCCCGATATGGGAATGCCTTTGCGAGTATGGGGTAAGTTCCTCGTTCGAGAGTTCCCCATTCTAGGATACCGTCATCGACAGCGTAATTCTTATCGCCGACACTGACCTCGCAGGGAACGGGCAGAGATTCGAGTGTCATGAAGTCCACGCCGTTGGCCTGAATCTCTGCTTTGTCCTGAGTTGTTGA
>JAFSZY010000011.1 GCA_017458845.1 Ruminococcus sp. | reverse complement strand
TTCCGTGTTTCATGAAGTACTTGTGTAGATGAGCCGCGAAACGCCTGCGGTGAAAATCAACGCCTTTGCCTTTTTGACTTGCTCCGTTGTCATAGATTAAATACTTTTTAAGATACGGAGTCAAAATTTCGTCGCACAATACATGATTAACCGTTTTATCTACGGTAGTATTACTCGTAATGAACCTTGTTTTCCCTCGTTCGGAAATTAAAAACTTCTTGCCTGCGGTCGGTTCGTAAGCATTGTCGCTCAAAGATTTTTGAAGCATTGCCGTATAAAGCAGCTGATTCGACTCATAGAGCTGTGTAGCGTATTTGAACTTTGAACCGCTCATCGCCTTAGTTCCGGCATCATATAACACATTAGCGTCGATAAATATATTCTTCATTTAGCGTAAAAAAAAAAACCGCCCTATAGTTGCATCGGTCGTAACCGGCAACGTGGCGATTGGTATTTATCGGTCTCCCGAAAGGATTGCCGCTCCTTCTCTTGTCCTGTACCTGAGAACTTTGCTCAATCGCTGTACAGCAAGTGAATCGGACGGACGCCGCCACCAGAATTGCCAGCATCATTATTGTTGCAATTACCATTGTTATTGACATTGGCGAAACGAGACGGCGACACGACATGCAACAACAACCCTATTGAGACTTGCGGAATCTGTTGTCCGATTGTCGCAACTTTTTTATTATATTGAACTCATCCTGAATTTCAAGCACGATATTCATAAACTTGTTTTTATCAGCTGGAAGTACTTCGGCTAAATATTGAAGTTCGTCCTGAAGTTTATTACAACATATCAATGCTCTATCCATTTCTATCCTGCGCTCTGTCACTTCGGCATCGAATGCAGGATTTTTAGGGTCAGGGAAAATCGTATTTGCGGCTCTTAAATGTTCGGAGATACCTTGACAAAAATCAGCAATTCTGTCGCGTTCGCGCTTGATAAACCAGCAATCAAAATTTTCTTCGAGTTCTCGAATTATTTTTGATGTTTTTTCGCGCTCCTCATCGTTCTCGATATGCGCCGTTATTTTGGTTATGTGCTCTTCAAATTTCCGCTGGCTGTACCCAAATGTCGCCATTAACTCTGCGGTGATTTTCTTGCGGAGAGCATATGCGCGGTGTAATGCTTCGAGTTTTGATTCTGCCCTTTTGCTTTTGGGTATCCCTGACAATTTTAAGCCTCCTTTTTCGTATGTGTAGCGACTGCCGCAAGCGGCAGAAAGGATAAAAACATTATACTACACAGACAACCACTCGCAGGGGCAAGCCCTGCGAGATACTAAGATTAAGCAACAAGAGCAAACGGACGGACGCCGCCACCAGAATGGCCAGCAGCAGTATAGTAGCAACGACCATAGTCATCGACAGTGGCGAAACGAGACGACGACACGACAGTTCTTAACCAAAACCATTGTCTATTGCTTATCATCTCAGGCCAATGGCGGAAGAGGTTAAACTGCTTACAGCTCACCGTATATCTAATATAGATATTTGTCCCATCTGCTGCTCCGCTATCAAATATACATGAGCCATACGCTTGTCTCTCATCGGCCAACTCTACCTTACAATCATACCAAGCTCCGCCCGTAGGTCTGCCGCTGGTTACAGCATTAACTAAATAATCGCGGTATGACAGCACGCGACTCGCTCCGAAGAACGCCTCAATAATTGCCTGCGCTCTCCTAAGATACACAGTACGCATTTTACTGCCGACGTAGCCGCCTTCGGTCGTGTTGGTAGCGTTCATCGGTGCGGTGAACATATTCGCGTCAGGCATGACGACAACATGATGAGTGTTAAGAGCCGTATCGCCACTCTTCAGGTAGTAATCTATGTCCACGATCCTCAAAGTCCCGCTATATGTTGCAGTCTGAGTCTCATCGTTCTCGTCCAAGTAGGTGTAAGATAGGCCGCTGACCGTCCAGTAATCTCCGACATAAATGTCTGTGAACGTTCCATTTCTTATGGCTGTGCTTTGAGCCGTTGTAAACGATGATCCGAGATTCTTCCCACGTGGCATGTTGTGCGTTCCCGCGTTGTTATAGTTGAAAATATCAACCCCCGCAGGCATTGCCGGAGCATACGACAGCCAGTACTGAGTATTCGTCGGCGTTATGCTTGAGCTTGATGTATGAGCTACAACGCAAACGTAAAGTGCTGAGTTATACATTACTATGTCGAGGGCTTTATACTGTCTGCCGCTTGCCCATGTCGTTTTGTACAAACTCGAAAAATCAAACGGGATACCGACTTCGGTTAAACGCCCGTCCTGCCATGTTTGATAGATGGCGTTTTGCTTGGATATTTGGGCAGACAGCTCCGCTTGTAGCGTTGCCGCGAAGTTCCGGATTATGTAGTAATTGATAGTGTTACCGCTTGAGCCTGCATAAGCCTGTAGTAGTGTCAGGCTTGTGTCAGATTCCACAGAGGCCACCATGTACATTACCGATCTGTCGACTGTAAAAATATCCCCGCATTTAATTCCTGTTGCTTTCCAATTAGTCCCTACGCCCGTAACATGTGTGCTGCCTTGCGTCAACGTTACAGTTCCCGTAGAGTACCATTCTAATCCTACGCTTTCAGGCAAAATCATCACTCCTTATGATAAGGAAAGGCTTC
>JAFSZY010000010.1 GCA_017458845.1 Ruminococcus sp. | reverse complement strand
CGGGCTCCATATGTTCCATCTTCCACAGAGTTCCATCACGCTTGTTATGGTGTGTGCGAAGCTATAATGCGCATCATCGCTCCTCGCTAAAAAAGCTCCACCGGAGCTTTTTCTTTACGCTCGGCTTCAAGTCCTGTCGCTCAGACCGCACCAAAAGGAAAAGCACCCGAGAGGGTGCTTCCTTTTGGTGCGGGCGACAGGACTTGAAGCCTGCGCACCGAGTGGCACAAGAACCTAAAGGTGACGACACCTCATTGATAGAATTATTCAGTCAATAAAGTCGTTATCAGATGGGTTTTCCGAATTTGTCCAATTACGTTTATTCAATGTGTTTTTATAATCGTCAAGAAACGATTTATAATATGCTTCTCCTTCGGGAAGGATTCATTATTTGGAATATTCAAGGCTATTTTTCTTATTTGAAAATATTTGTAACGGTTTGGATGTTATAATACGAAAAATCAATAATTGAGGAGTATGTTTATGAACTAATATTTAGTTATTGCAATTATCGCGCTTGTCGTAATTGTTGCCGCGTTCAATATTATTAAGGTCTTAACAATCCGCAAAAAGGGCGTTGAAACCGAGGGTGTTATCTCCCGGATAACCGAACAGTCTACTGTAGGCGGCGACGGCAGTATTGACGTAACTTACACATACTACGTTATCTACAGAACACAGGACGGTCAGGAGGTTGAAGCTGATTTGAACCACGCCCCCGGACGCACACGCGTGGGCGACGTGGTTCGTATTAAATACCTGCCCGAAAAACCGAAACACGCGGTACTTGTGAAATAATAAGGAATTATGATGAGAAAAACAAAGAATATAATGACACCACTATGTTTAAGCTAGTAAAATAAAGTCAGCCCGCCGCAAATGCGTTGGGCTGTATCTATGCTTATAATTATTCGATTTTTATAATCGGTATAGTTCGCTTTTATTTTATCATATCAATATTGATTTGTCACTATCGGCAAAACTGTTTGTGTCAAAAAGGCACATAAAGTTAAGATAAAAGTATTGAAAAGGAAACGGAAAAAATGATAAAATAAAATATATTTATACTTGCGAGGTGAAGTGTTTATGAAGAAAATCTTATCTTTTGGATTGTCGGTTCTGATAATTCTTTCCGCGATAACCGCAGCGTTGCCGATTGCCGCGAGCGCTGCAGACGGGAGATATACCGAGAACGGCTTCATTTACGAAATTAAGGATCATAAGGCTGTTATTACCGGCTATGACGGTGACGAAAAATTTCTTAATATTGTTTCTGAGCTCGAAAACGGCTGTACCGTTACTGCTATCGGCAACAGCGCGTTCAGCGGTAATCTCGACATTGTTTCGATCAACTGCGAGTCAGATCTGGAGAGTGTCGGAGACTATGCCTTTGAGGCGTGCTCACATCTTAAAACAGTGAACCTCAGCGGTGCGTTAGGAAGCGTCGGCAAGGGCGCTTTTTCGGACTGCACTTCTCTTGAATCCGTGAATCTTAATAAAAATGTAAAATCTATCGGTGACGGAGCTTTTCTCTTCGACAAAAAGCTCATGTATTTCGGCTTCCCAAAAAATCTTGAAAGCATCGGTGAATACGCTTTTGCTTTCAGCGGTTTATCTAACGTTATTATGAACAACGCAATAGATACTGTTCCCGACAGATTGTTCTACGGTTGTGACGATTTGCGTAATGTTTCACTACCGAAGAACCTTGAAAAGATAGGTAGTTATGCCTTCGCGAAGTGCTCAAAGCTCGATATAGACGGCTTACCCGAGAAGCTCGATGTAATCGGCGACTACGCCTTTATGGGCTGCGGTCTGTCCTCACTAGAGTTTAATGGAAGTGAAATCGGCGAGGGAGCTTTTTCCAATCTTTCGGATACTCTTGAATCCGTAAAGTTTTCAGATAATCTGAAAAAGGTAGGTACGCTCGCCTTTGAGTCAACAAAAGTTTCAAGCTTTGAGCTTCCCGATAAAATAACGCTTGAAAACGGCGCGTTCGCAGGCATTGTTACCGATAAGTATTCGGTCAGGGAGTCAAGTGAAAGCTACGTCGCTAAGGACGGAGTTGTCTATACAAAGGACGAAAAGACGCTTGTCTGTTATCCTAAGGAGAAAGGATATAATCCTGAAAGCGATGAGGAAAACCCCGAGTTTGTTTATGAAATTTTAAACGGCGCGGAGAGTATTGCTCCTTATGCTTTTATGGGCGCCGACCTTGTGACTGAGGTAAAAATGCCCGATACTTTGAAGGAAATCGGCAGTCATGCTTTTTTCAGGTCAGGCTTAAAGAAGGTTAATATCCCCGACAGCGTGAAGTCTGTTGATGATTACGCTTTTGCAGAGGTTCAGTCGGCGAGAGAACTCAGCCTCGGTTCAGTTGAAAAAATCGGGGATCTGTCATTCTATGCCTTCGGCGAAGAACAGCTTACCGTAAAAATCCCCGATACGCTCAAAGAGTTTAATCCTGATTCCTTTTTGGGTACGGGAATAATATTTGCCGCTGATAAAAAGTATAAAGCAATCGGCGGAGTTCTGTATTCGGCTGACGGCAAGACTCTGCTTTGCCTGCCAAAATCGGACGAAAAAGCCTTTACCGTTCCCGATACGGTTGAAAAAATCGCTCGCCGCGCGTTTGCTCTGAACGATTCCGCGACAAAGCTTATTATTCCCGACGGCTTGAAGTCGATCGGCGAGCAGGCGCTTGAATACTATATAGACTACAGTAACGGCTATGAAGCCTTGAAATTCAAGGATGGAATGTATATTATCGGAAACACGTCAAAGGACGTAAAGAGCTATGCCGATAACCACAATATCGGAGTGTTCTCCGATGAGCCGACGCAGAATATTGAATCGGTCACTTTGAAAGGCAAGGAAACCGCGGATTTTGTCATCAAGGGCGCTGCCGCTGACGACGTCGTTTACTCGTCAAACGACGATAGAATTGCCTCTGTTTCCGACAGCGGCAAAATAACGGGACTGAGCAAGGGTTCGACCTATGTTACCGCCGCGATCGGAACAACCTACTTCAAATGTAAGGTGAAGGTAACGTCAGACAGCGGGATAAAGTACACGGGCTTTGACGACAGCGATTATCGCAGAATAACGCCGAAAACCTACGAGCTTTGGAGAGAGAATTATCTTACTCATAATTCGGGTTTAGCTGATGCTTTTGACGGCAGTGTTGATGAGTCGGCTATGTCCGCGTATCAGAGCGAGAGCTTTTATACCGCGATGTTCGGAGTTAATAATAAGGGAACAGATTTCTACAATATGGCGCTGCGTGATTTCGGCGAAGGCTTTGAGCCGATGATTTCAATACTTAATCACGCCTGCGATACCGAGCTTAAACGCCACAAAGCTACAGACAGTCTCATTCTTTACAGCGGAGCTGAACCGTACGCTTCGCGCTTTATCGCGGGAGAAAGCAACACTCTCAAAAACCTAAAAGCCGCTAAGGGCAACACCTTCAAGCACCCCGAGTATGTCAGCACAACTCTTTCGCCGAACGTCGCTCACAACTTTTATAGCAAGGGCGAAGGCGTTATGTATATCATTTACGCGGAAAAAACCGCGCTGGATAACGCTCCCTCGGGCTTGATAGCGGCGCTGCACTCCGCCTTTGAGTACGAGCAGCTGCTCGCTCCGTGGTGCGAGTATGAGGTTATTGACGCGGGTGTGCGCTGGTTTGAGAACAGCGAGTGGAAGGAAGACGGCGACGAGGATATCGGTGATTATCAGCGCTACGTTAAGCTCAGACTTCTCGGAGGAAAAGACAGCCCCGACAAGCTCCCGATACCCGCCATAAAACTCAAAATAGCTCCCAAGATTATGTATATCAAGGGAAAAGCCAATATTAAACTTGATTTCGTCAACACCTACGACCACAACGCTGTTTTTAAAAGCAGCAATACAAAGCTTGCCAAGATTACAAATGACGGCAAAATCACCGCGCTTAAGAAGGGCACAGCGACAATCACTGTTTCAAATTCTGAGACCAAGGCTTCATTTAAGGTGACGGTCAAAAATCCCACCCTTAATAAAACTAAGCGCACATTGAAGAAAGGCAGGACCTTTACTTTAAAAATCAAGGGCGGCGTCGGGAAGGCAAAGTTCAAATCAAAGAACAGCAAAATCGCGACCGTCAGCTCAAAGGGCGTAATCAAAGCAAAGAAGAAGGGCAACACCGTCATCACCGTAAAGACAAACGGAATTACCCTTAAATGCAAGATTAAGGTAAAAAATTAAGGAGGACAGAGTTATGATTAAAAATAAATATGTTGCGTTCGGATTATTCGTGGTGATATCCCTTGCCTTTTGGCATCTTCTTGATTTTCTTTTCAATACTTTTATCACGGGAAAAGGTTATCAGTTTTCGCCCGCGATTGATTTAGTTATTCCGCTTGCCGTTTCAATTACTGTAGGTTTCGTGCTGTTCCTCAGAAAGAAAAACTGAGAGCAATTGGTATTTACATATTTTTATTAATCAGAAAGGATTGACCTGAAATGAAAGTAAAAAAGATAATCAGCAGCGGCTTGGTATTCCTCTAGGTTGACGGTTCAATCAAGGAGTATACTCTTGCACCCGGCGAGAAAAAGGTTATGGAAACAGGCCACCTCGTTATGATGGACGAAACCTGCAAAATGGATATCGAGAGAATCCAGGGAGTTAAGAACATTATGTTCGGCGGCGAGGGACTGTTCAACACAGTCGTCACAGGTCCCGGTAAAATTGTTATTCAGACAATGCCCATTTCTAAAACAGCCGGCGTTATCTCAGGTTACATCCCGACCTCCGGCAGCCTAAAAGTTTTATCCTCCGCTCTCAACGGGCGGAGGATTTTCTTTATAATAAGCGGTTGATTATTTTTACTCTGTATGATATGATAATTGCTGGATCAATCGGAGGGGAATCTGATGAAAAGAAGATTTAGAGGACATATACGTTTTCTTTTATTTGTTTCTGCTTTTATCATAATCTCAGCGCTTGTTACTACTGTTTACTGCGCGAGAGAATACACCTTTCCCGTGTATAATACATATACTCAGATGAAAGTAACGGGTACGGAATATAAAGCTCAAAATGATAACGTGGAGCTGAAGGACGTAAAGACCGTGAACAATATTGTTTACGCTACATTTGTACCTAAATCCGTCGGATATGATGAGGTAAGATTTATCACAAAAGTCGATAATTCCGATTTTGACGGGGATATAACAATCAAATACTGGGCGGGCCCGTTCGGAACAATAATCTGCCTGAACTACCTTATCAATTTTGAGGGCAGCTTATATGTGATTGTATTATTTCTGCTGTTGGCGGCGGTTTTTGCGGTCGATTTGGTGTACCTGTATATTTACTGCGCGAAAAAAGCCCTGTTCGGATATACTATGGTTGCCTTCGGCGGCGTAGGATTATTTATTATTCATTACCTTATCGCTAATATTGCGACTATTATCGATTCGTTCAGATTAGGTTATCAATTCGGTTTAGGAAACTATCTTTATTATACCGCTCAGTCGGGAGATGAGTTCAGCAGGGCGGTCACAATACCGATGGCAGTTTTCTGTATACTGCTTATAATCAGTAACCTTTGGCTTATTCGCCATGAGGGTTACAGAATACAGAATCTCCTCGGAGTTATTCTCGGAATTTTATGGTTTGCGGGACATGTAATAAACCGATTGTGTGCTGTTCAAACCTACTTTGACGAGCTTAAATTATTTACAATATCATCCGGCGCGCTTTCCGTACTTCTCAGCTATTTTCTGTGTATGCTGTTTGCTACCGCCTTGTCAGCGTTCCTCGCGAGCCGCAACACTCCGCCTATGGACAGGGATTACATTATTATTCTCGGCTGCGCTATAAGAAAAGACGGCTCGTTAACTCCGATTCTTAAAGGACGTGTTGACGCCGCGATTAACTTTGCAAAAAAGCAGCTTGAAGAAAACGGCAGGGAAGTTAAATTCGTTCCCTCGGGCGGTCAGGGCTCTGACGAGGTAATCTCCGAGGGCGAAGCGATGCAGAGATACTTAACGGAGCAGAGTATTGACGAAGATAAGATTCTACCCGAGATGAAATCCGTCAACACCTTTGAAAACATTAAGCTCTCAAAGAAAATAATTGAAGCGGACGCTGAAAATGAGTACAACGCGGCATTCGCTACGACAAACTACCACGTTTTCAGGGGATACATCCTCGCGAAAAAGCTGGGTTTAAAAAATGCCCGCGGTATCTCCTCAAAAACAAAGTGGTACTTCTTTCCGAACGCTTTTCTCAGAGAGTTTGTCGGGTTGATTGTTGATAAATGGAAACTGCATTTACTGGTGCTGGTTTTGATAATACTGACCTTTACCGGTATCGTAATGTTCTTAAATTAGTGATTAAAATAACTGAATGATAAAAAACGCCGCCTTTGATTTAATTTAACGGCGGCGTTTTGCTGCGGGCTTTATACGTTTATCTATAGAAAACTCAGTCTCGGCTCTGTTGAAAGAATCGGGTAACTGTCCTTCTATGCCTTCGGCGAAGAATAGCTTACCGTAAAAATTCCCGATACGATCGAAGAGTTTAATCCTGATTCCTTTTTGGGTAGAATACAAAATTTAAGTCACTCTCTGTTTAATTATGAGAGTGACTTTTTTAACTGTAGTTTTGTTGGATTTTTTTTGTAATATGTCGGTATAAAAGCGGCTTTTTTATTGAGGTATATATATTTTGACTGCGGTACCGCCGCCGTCGCGTTCGGTGATCGTCAGCGTTCCCTTGCACATCATTTTTAGCCTTTCTTGGATATTTTTAAGAGCTATATGCGGCTCGTTGTTGTCCTTCGCGCCGAAGCCCGGTCCGGTGTCGGCAACGGTTATTTCAACGCCGTTCTTTACTTCTCGGGTTTGAATATAGATGGTAAGCGGATCAAGGTCGGGGTCAACTCCGTGCTTGACGGCGTTTTCCACGATGGGCTGCAGGGTCAACGGAGGCAGTCTGAAATCCGTGTAATCGGTATCAAAATCCACAAACAGCTTACCCTCAAAGCGCACCTGCTCAACTGACAGAAACGCTTTTGTGTGCTCCAACTCCTCGGTAAACGGGATGGTTCTCTCTTTGGCGATTGCAGTAAAATTCTTTCTGAGATAATTGGTGAAGTTCAGCGTTACCTTCTGCGCTTTAGCCGCATCCTGCTCAATCAGATAGTAAATGCTCGTCATTGTGTTGTAGATGAAATGCGGACGCATTTGCAGTACGGCAAGACTTACCTTCTGGTTGGCGATTTCTTCCTTTTGCTCGAGGTAGCGCTTTCCTTGATCAACAAACAGCATCAGTTCCATCGCAAGCAGCATGACAGAAACAGGCGCCAACAAATAAACTAAAATGAGAATGAATTGGAATTTTGAAAGCTGTTTTCTTCTGCGAATAACCGCGACAAAACAAACAATCAGACTGATTGCCGTAAAAAGCAGATAAACCAGTATCAACCAGCGTTTATGCTCTGTACCGTCCTGCGTCGGGGCTGCAAAAAGAGTACGTTCCAGCAGGTCGCCGACGGCTGCCGCTATGGATAATCCCCAAAGGCTGAGGATAAGCTTCCACAGGAAAGACTTGCGCGGTTCTTGCGAACAACAGCGTAAGATGTAAAGCGTAATCAGCGGAATGATTGTCGAGGAAAACAAAATGCCGAGGAAATCACACGCTGTTTTAAGCGGTATGTTATTCCAATACATATCGGAAAACTGACCTAACAGGGCGGCGGCCGTTTTTAATATCATTACAGAAAAGAAGAAAACGCAAAATTTCCGCCATTGACTTTCGGTATCACGCAGAAAAACATTAATCAGTATTCCAAGCACACCGATCAATAAGGTCGTAAAGTCGATTACGCTGGAGAAATATGTCGTCCAATCCATCATAGCCGCAACCCCCTTATCGGAAACCTCAGTCTCGTTAACTGATCGTGCACCTGTTTAGCTGAAAGGGGTTTTACGGCAAAGCCGCAGGCGCCGGTATCCCACGCCTCCAGCGCGTAATCGGGATAGGCGGTCAGAAATACAACATTGGTGCGCGGATTGATTCTCAGCAGTTCACGGCACAACTCAAGCCCGTTTAGTTTTCCCATTTCGATATCAATATAAGCCAGATGTACGCGGTTGGATTGAGCGAATGACAGCGCTTCTGTCGGAGAAGTAAAGCCTGTGACTGAAGCGTTGGGAAGTAAATTACCGATCACTGACATACCGCCCTTAAGAATTATGATCTCGTCATCAACCATAATGATGTTCGGTTCTTCTGCGGTGTTGTCTATTGTTTCCATCAATATGTTAACATCAACATCAAGACATTTTGCAATTCTAAGCAGCAGAACAGTGTCGGGAGTTCGCCTGCCTGTCTCCCAATTAGCAATACTGGCGCGCTCAACAAACAGCATATCGGCAAGCTGCTGTTGAGATAAATTCTTTTCGGTTCTGAAACGTTTTAAGATTTCGCCAAAGGATTCATTCATATATATTACCTCTTGTGTAATCATAATTTCATTATAGGAAATATAATTGTAAAACTCAATAGCTTTTATAAAAATAATGTGTCGTTCTGACACAATATGTTGTTTTTTCTTCTTGTTATGATAATATTTATAAGTGTGCATAGAGATATGTATATGAGAAAATTTAAGGAGAGATACAAATGAAATTTCCAAACGCAGCAAAAGGCGTTAGCAAGATTTTTAACGCCGAAATCATCTCACTGATCGCCGCACTGATCGGCGGAGTCGGTATGGTACTGAGCTTTATCGCGGTTTCAGGAAACGTCGATCAAGGCACTTCCGACACTCTTATTATCGCTACGGGTGCTTGTGCGCTTGTTGCAGGTATTATAATTGCCGTTGCGGGAATTATGAGTATAGTCGGATATTTTCAGGCTGGCAAGGACGAAGCCGGCTTTAAGAAAGCTATTTTATGTATGTTTTTCAGTATTGCATTTACTGTTGCGGCGTCTTTCTTCGCTAATCAGACAGGTTTTTTAGGATGGCTTAACACTGTTCTGACGGTTACAGGAAATGTTTGCAATATGCTCGCGACTATTTTCCTTATCTTAGGTTTGATGGCTCTGTCTGTAAAATGCAGCAGACCCGATATGGTTAAGCACGGCAAAGATATACTCACGACTCTGGTTATCTTATACATTTTGACATTTGTTCTGAGTTTCATTGGCCGCTGGGGCGCTGAATCGACAGTTTTCGGCTCTATCGTCAACTGGTTATCGGGCTTATCGCTTTGCTTTACCATATTCCTCTACATTTTCCAGATCTACTATCTCGGCAAAGCCAAAAAGATGCTCAAAGAAAACTAATAATTTTTTACGGCGTTACTGCACCTATCGAATGCTGTAACGCTGTTTGAATTTATATGGAGATAAAAAATGAAAAAAGTATTATCACCGATCAGCGTGGTTCTTGCGCTTTTGATTCTTATCGGCACAGTCTTCCCGCTGACCGCGTCAGCAATCGAGGACGAAATCAGCGTAAAAGACACCACAGCGTATATCTACAATATGGATAAAACCGAAACGCTGAAATGCGTTTTCAAAAGCTCTATGTCCGATATGGCGTTCATTTCAACGGTTGACTTTTTAAAGCGCGTATATGTTGACGAGCCGACCGAAGCAAAGAACACGGACGGTACCTACACGATAACCAATCCTAAGGGAACAATGGTTATCGACGCCAAAAAAGATACTATTCATTTCGATAATTTCGAGGACTTTGTCACAGCTAAGGTAAACGTGGACGGTACCGAAATGGACGTGCCTTACATCAAGGAATACGCGCCTGTCAACGAGGGAGAAAGAAACGGGCTCGATCTTGACCTTTCGCCTTACAAAATCGATATTCTCGAATATGACGGAAAAACCTATTTCCCTGTGTCGTCAATCGGTCTCCTTTTCAGCGAGACGTATAATACGGCGGTGTATAACGAGGACAACATTTATTTTGTCCATAGTTCCGATATTGCGATGGGAAGCTGTTATTTCCAAAGCTCTAAGCCTTATAATACTCTCAAACGCAGCAAGAATCTGGTCGAGCTGGCTTATAACGACCTGTGTTTTGCGGTTGATAATTTTTACGGCAGACCCGCTCAGGCTGAAATCGCGTCGATGCTCGAAGAAAAAAGCTTTGACGAAACTCTGGACGAGTACAACGACGATACCCGTCGGGCAAAAGAATTGCTTCTATCGGAAAACATGGTTGATTATGTTCTCGGAACGGCTTATCTCGGAAAAGTATTCTTCGACGGAGGTCATACGGCGGTTAATTACCCTGCGGTATTATCGTTTATTACTCCCGGAACTGCTATATATAATGAGCTTAAAAAACTAGCCGATTCAGAGGATTTCCGTGACAGAGCTGCGGTAAACTATGCGATGAACACTCTTGCCTCAAGTCAGAAAAGCAGAGCTATGTCGGAATTCAGAAGCGGTAAATACAAAGATTATGATCTTGTAAAGTCGTGGGATGACAAGTCGGTATCAAAGCTTTATGTTACGGGAGATACAGCTGTTTTCGCATTTGATTCGTTTGTTAACGAGGCGGTTTATAATTTCAAGTGGTCACTTGACTACGCTAAGGAAAAGGACATTAAGCGTTTTGTTATAGATCTGTCCTGCAACAGCGGCGGCAACGCGGCGGTCGTTATGTATATCATGGCTATGATCACCAATAAAAACAAGGACAGCTATGTTACCTCATACAGAAAAATTCAGACGCTTACAGGCAACATCACAAGAGTTGATAACGATGTGGATTTGAATTTAGACGGTGAGATCAACGACCTCGACAAGGATGTCTATTATGATTTTGAATACGCCTTTATCACATCCAATATCTCGTATTCCTGCGGAAATCTGCTTCCCTGCCTCGCGAAGGACGCGGGCTTCCCGATCCTCGGCGAAAGAAGCGGAGGCGGAGCGTGTTCGCTGTTGATTGCTTACACCCCCGAGACATTTTTTTACACGCTTTCAAGTTATAATAAGTTCATCACCAAGGACAACAAGGACGTTGATAACGGCGCCGAACTCGATTATGACCTGACCAAGCAGGCTGGCGATGGAAACAGTATAGACTATTCAGGCTTGTATGACGTTGCCGCTTACAGCAGAATGATCGACGAGTTCTACGGCGTAAAGCCCGCGGACGATCCCGCTAAACCCGTTGTCAAAAAGAAAGCCAACCCGATCAAGGTTACGGTAAAGACTAAATCGGTTAAGGCTAAAGCGTTAAAAGCGAAAAAGCAAACAGTTAAGC
Source organism: Ruminococcus sp. (assembly GCA_017458845.1). GTDB lineage: Bacteria > Bacillota > Clostridia > Oscillospirales > Acutalibacteraceae > Ruminococcoides. The sequence continues at coordinate 8,616 of JAFSZY010000010.1, read as the reverse complement.
CGCTGACAATTTCAAAGGCTAAGGGCACTGTAACTGTTAAGACAACTTCGGTTAAGCTCGGTAAGAAGAAAATTTCCGTAAAGAAGTTTAAGTTTACAAAGACAGGAAAGCTGACTGTTGCCAAGGGTAAATACAAGAAAGGCACTTATAAAGTAACTGTCAAAATCACCGCTAAGGGCAGCTCCAAGTATAAGTCAAAAACTGTTAAAAAAGCAGTTAGTATAAAAATTCAATAAGAGGGAGGAAAAAATGAGAAAGCTAAAACAATTCATCAGCATATTCCTTTGCGCGGTTCTCTGCTGCTCGGCGTTTGCAGTAAGCGCTCAGGCAAAGACGAAGAAGAAAACCGTAAAGAAATATGTAACATCAATCAGCGTCGCGAAAAAAGCGACAATAACAATTCCCGCCGACAAGAAGACAGCGGTGAAATCCTACAAAGTAACCGTTAAGGTTAAGAACAAGGCTTCAAAGGCTTTTACGGCAAAGTCTGGCAAAACTTCCGTCGCGACCGTTAAGGTCAGCGGAAGCAAAATCAAAGTTACCGCAAAAAAAGCGGGCAAAGCCACAATTACCGTAACAACAAAGGCTAAAAACTCCAAGAACAAAAAGATAAGCGCTAAGCTCACGCTTACCGTAAAGAAGGCTAAGAAAAATATTCCTGCTTCAATTTCGGAATATTATGACGCTGTGGAGCTCAGATACAACTCTTATGTAGATACTGATAAGCTCGTAAATTCTTATGTAGATGTTTTAGATTTAATCGAAAACGCAAATCCCAACGCGGCTTATTATGCCGAAACTGCCGACGAGAGCGTTGTGGCTATGCAACTCAAAAGAACGAGAATCGGCGCGGTTGCCGCAGGTGAGACTACAGTCGATATTTATGAGGAACTGAACGGCGTTACCCGTAAGCTCGGCACCCTCCCCGCTATTGTTGAAGCAATTACAATGGCTCAAGCGGCTGAGGATGTGCTGCTTGCAAATGACGATAAGGATTTCAATTCGTTATGGCTTAAACCGAATCTTGGCAAAAATTCCTATGATTTCGGCACTGCTTTAAAAAATGCTCTTAACGAAAACGAAACATTCGGAACAAAGTTTAAGAGCGACGACTATACCCTCAGCTATTCAATAACGGGCGAAAATACTGCGGCTGTAAGCGAGGATGGCGTCATCACGCCCGTCAAGAACGGAAACAACTATGTTAATGCTAACGTCAAGTTCAGCGATGGTTCTGAGGCGGTTTTTGTAAACGATGTAACGGTTTCAGGTCTTGCGCTCGAAAAGGTAGAAGGATACACAATCGACAACGTCAGAGATTATATTGTCGGTGTTAACACCCCCATCGAGCTTGCCGACGGCACGAAGCAACCCCTCATCAACTTCGACAACGCCGCCACAACTCCCGCTTTCAAGGCGGTTCAGGACGCTATAAACGAGGAGCTCGAGATGTACGGCTCCATCGGACGCGGCTACTCCCAGAAATCTAACCACTCCACCGATGTTTACAACAGCGTAAGAGATAAGGTTCTCGACTTCTTTACAGCCGATCCCGAGCTCTACACCTGCTTCTACGTTAACTCTACCACAGACGGACTTAATAAATTAGCTTCCGCTCTTATTGAAAGCAAGGACGATGTTGTCCTCACAACCCGTATAGAGCACCACGCTAATGACCTCAGCTGGCGTGAGCGCTGCAAGGTTATCTACGCCGAGGTTGACGAAAAGGGCAGAGTTATCTACGATGATATTGAAGAGCTTTTAAAGAAAAACAAGGTTAAAATCGTTTCCATATCAGCCGCGTCTAACGTAACGGGCTACGTTAACGACGTACACAGAGTAGCAAAGCTTGCTCACAAGTACGGCGCTAAAATTGTAGTAGACGGCGCTCAGATTGTAGCTCACAGAAAGTTCAATATGATGGGCAATCTCGATGATCAGAACGACGATATCGACTTCATCGCGTTCTCGGCTCATAAGATGTATTCGCCCTATGGCGGCGGCGCTGTTGTAGGTCTTACAGAGGAGCTCAACCAGCATATGCCCGAGTTCTATGGCGGCGGTACAATCACCGTTGTAGGCGATTACTGGCAGTATTATAAGACAGCTCCTGCGGCTTATGAGGCAGGCTCGCCCAACTATCCCGGCGTTGTAGGTCTCGGTAAAGCCATTGACGTTCTTTCAACAATCGGTATGGATAAGATTGAGGCTCACGAAAAGGTTCTCAACAGAAAGATGATTGACGGTCTTAAGCCGCTTAAGAATGTAATCATCTACGGCGATACCGAGAATATAGACGACAAGGTCGGCGTAATCACCTTTAACTTTACCGATATAAATACAACATTTATTTCCAGAGAGCTCTCGCAGCTCGGCGGTGTAGCCACAAGACGCGGCGCGTTCTGCGCTCATCCTTATGTATGGCGCCTGATGGGTATTGATGACGAAACCGCAAAGGGTTTTGCTAACTGCTCCGATGTTAACACGGCGGGTATGGTTAGAGTCAGCTTCGGCATCTACAACACCGAGGCGGAGGTTCAGAAGTTCCTCAACCTTATGCCGACAGTTATGGCGGCTGCCGCGGACGACCAGGCTAAGAGCACCGCAGTTCCCGAGTATTAATCGTAAAAGCTGCTTTTTAAAGTGAAATAAGGCTTTCAAAGCTTTGTTATACATTTTTAAGAAAAGAGGTAATCAAATGAAAAACGCGAAAAGAATGATTGCTCTTGTACTTGCTCTCGTTTTAGCCGTATCGGTTTTCACAGCCTGCGGCGAGAATAAGGAGAACAAAGAGGAAGAAAAAGCCGCAATCACAGCTACCGCTGTTAAGTTTTCCAAGGACGGAAAATACACGACAACGGTAAATTCCGATAAGGTTGACCTTTCGGATATTTCCGCAAAAAACGTGGAGGTCTCCTATACGGATTACAACGAGGTAGTGTCAGACGATACTGTTAATACCGCTATAACAAAGGATAAGAAAACAAACGAGCCGGAGACCGTCAAGGTCAAGGTCGAAAGTGTAAAAGCTAATTCAAACGGCGGATACGATATCACCTTTACAGATAAAAACGCCGCTTCAAATCCGACAAGCTATTACGCTATAAACCTTGTTAAACAGAAAACTACTGTAGCGGCGGACGTTGACTTCCCCGAAATTACTCTTACGCCAGACGTCAAGTCAGTTGTTTCAAGTGATGAAAACGTCAAGGTAACTCTCGCGCTTGAGGGAAGCGAATTTGAAAGCGGTATTGACAAAAAGGACATTTATCTCGGCAACGCATTTAAAAGAATGTCCATTAAAAGCGTTTCCGCTTCCGATAAAAACCTTACTGTTCAGCTTAAAGGCTCGCCTGTCAGAAATGTAGCGGGTGCGTATCAGTGGGGCTCCGTCAATGTTAGGCGGAGCGTTATTAAGGACGGTTATGCCGATGTAACCGCAAAGGTAGACGTTCAGATTGACAGTGCTTACATAAACCCTAAGACTTTAAAACTCAGCGGCGGTAAAATCAACGCCGAGTTAAAGGTATACGGAGTTGCCGATGTGAACAAGCTGACAAAGGCTAATGTGAAAATTGACGGCGCGTCAGTTGACGCTGTGGAAAAGAAGGACGATAATACCGCAGTAATTACGCTTTCCGCAAAAAGCTTTAAAAGCGTAAACGACTTTGTCGATAAGGTAACGGGCAAAGAAATGACAATCGACGGTTACAAGACATACGTTGCGCTCTCACAGGCAGACTTCTATCCGATATTCGATTATGTTGAAGAGGACGGCAAAAATTTAAAATTAGCTTTAAATCTTGCCGCCGACAGCGGTGTTTTTGATAAAAATCTTAAGGCGGACTCAATCAGCTTTGCCGACGATTTTGAAAAAGCAAAGGTTGAGTCCGTAAAGCTTGACAACGACACGCTTGCTACTCTTATTCTTTCGGTTCCCGCAAACGGACAGACTGCCGAAAACTTTAAAATGAACGGTACTGTTAAGCTTGCAGCGGGTTCAATGACAAACGAGTGGGGTGAAAAGACCTCAAACGAAAGCGTATACACCCGCGATTATTCGGGCGAAACACTCGGAAAAGAAGTTTCGTTAAATACCGATACTCTTCTTGAAATCCAAAAATACACAAGAGGTTTGGACACCTTTTTTGGGAAAATTTGCTATTACGGTCAGATGGCAGCTACTGTTTTTTCTCTTTCTAAAACTGCTTTAGAGGCAACAGGTGCCCTTCAGTCTGACCATGAACAAGTAATGGAGCAGCTCAAACAAATCAACTTAAAGCTTGACGAAGTAAATAACGGTATACAAAAAATCCGAAGCGGAATCAGACAGTTGAAAGATGATAATAAGCAGATACTTCTAAAGTCTTACAGAGATAATTTTAAATATTTAAATAAAAAATTAAGAGATGTACTTTCTACTTATAAACTTGCGGCTACAGATATGTTAGAGAAATATCCTCAGTACAAGGATGTTAAAGTTGACGATATGAGCGATGAAGATGTTATAAAGTATAACACCGATCTGATTGCCTATATCTTCGAGAGAGAAAAAGATGAGGAAGATGAAGATTATTGCCACTTCTCGCATGATTTTGAAGAGCTAAGAGATACATATGAAAAAATCACGGGCTATCTTGCAGATTCTACCGACCAAAATCCGATTCGATTAATTGATGATTCCTGCGCATTAACATATAATTTCGATACGCAGTGTTACGATTACAGACTTGGAGAAAGGATATTTGCGGAAACACAGTTAACAAAGGTGCTCGCCGCTTTGGCTGTAAGATATAATCCAGGCAAGAAATCGAATGAATATTTCACGAATGCGCTCAATGATTATAAAGAAGCATTTGAGGAAATCGATAAACTATCTCTTACCCCAACCAAAGAAAAATTCATCGGCGAAATCAAGCTGGCGGGTTCTGATAAATCCGCGAGAAGCGCGAAGAATATTCTTGAAGGCGAGGGCTATACTCCTATTGATACGAATCTGTACAACGGTTCGGAGAAGCTGTATCTCTACCTCGGTTATAAAATGACCACAGATGCTAAAGAAGCTCTTACAATGCTTTGTATATGCGCTGATAAATTCACAACAGATACACTAAGACCCGACACCAAGACATGGAAACGATGCGAATACAAGGGAACCGATAAATTTGCAGAAGGTGATTTAAATGCGGGAAAAGACTATACCTCTTATTTGCTTTATAACCGAAGTTTTTATATGGGAGCGCTTAAAGAGATATATTTAGATAACAATAATAATTTTAAAGCAGATATCAAATATGATAATTATTTTTCCAATGGAAGTGTTATGATTGTTTCAGACTCAACGGCGGTAAGCAAACACAGCCCGAACCTTTATTTGCACGTAGAAACTGATTACGTTCTTTCTATAAAAAAACAGACCACGCCTTATTGCTATGTTTTAGGTTCTAAAGTCAAAACGAATGACAGTTCAGGTTCGGTTGAGTATTATATGAACCACGGAGCTATTAAAAACGGCTCGAATTATAGAGACTGGACTGTAGACGAACAATCTGACTTTGCTTCAAGAATGCATTATAATACATTGAAAGAGGAATTAAAATCCGCAGGGATTGATTCAAATTACGGTTTACTTATGTCGTTAAGCTCGCAAAAAGGTTCAAGTTATTATAATCAGTGGACTACATGGTCGTATGTTAACTATACGGGAAATGTACTCAAAAACAACAGCAATAAAGTAACAAATGAAAAACTTGCGTATTATGAAACTGCAAGAACAGATGGCAAAAGCAAAGCTAAAAACAAATATATGGACACCGTAAGTTTTGAGCTTGTAAAATAATATATTAGTTAAGTCAGCCCACCGCAAATGCGGTGGGCTGTAGCTATGCTTAAACTTATTCGGTTGTATACGGTTCTGTCTTTATTGCCCTGAATATATTGCCTTGCTTTTTGAAGGTTGCCGTATCTGAGTAATAGCTTTTTCCGAAGATGTCCGTCGCGACAAAAACATACTGATATTCTTTTCCGTCGAGCCGTATCTTTGTGACATTGTCGTCTACGTTAAATACAAATTCTTTTCCGTAATTTATTTTGTCTCCGCTCAGGCTTGTATCAGTCGCGAGCCTGATTTTATCGCCGTTTTTAAGCGAGCGGAACTCGTTTATCGGCAAGCCGTTTTTGTCAATGCCGTCGCAGGTTCCCGGTAAAAAATATGATTTATCCTCAAAAGTGTAATAATAGCGGATATAGGTCTTTTTGCCGTTTACGATCGCGGGGCACTCATAGTCGAGAAAGATTTCCCTGTCTACGTGCAGCTTGCTGTACATCCTGTGACCTTTTAAAGCGGGAACTACTCCCTTAAAATCACTCTTGAAAATCAGCTTATCCCAATCATTAACTGTATCGACGTTTGAGCTTATGACGCGCTGATTACCGTCTTTATCCTTGTTTAAAAGAAGATAATTTACCGAGGCAAGATATTTGTGGCTGTCCTCTGTAAGAGATACTTTAAACGCGCCGTCACTTGTGATGCTGCCCCTGTCTTTGAATTCAATCGTGGTATCGGGAGCGTTAAGGTAGTATTTACTGAGAAAATCGTTGTATTCCTTACATATCCCGAGCGAGATATATTCCTCTATTTCCTTTTGTTCAACATTCAGCGGATAGAAGAACGAAACGCCTGAGTTGTTGCGCTCGCCGCTGTTTACGGAATACACGACAAAATCATCTTTTTCTTTATACGCGAATAAGTCAAATATAATGACTAGATTGCTGAAATCAATGAAGTCAACCATATTGGAGCTGCCGTCAAATACGTTGTCTACGCCGAACTTTTCGGATTGACGCGCCGCGTTGAGAACCTGTGAAAAATAATTCTTCGTACCCGAAACGCGGTTGAGATACTCTGCGGCTTCAGAGAATTTTTTAAGCATCGGACTTAGTTTTGACAAATCAAAAACAGAAAGAGTTGAAAACAGCTCCTGCTCGTGATCCTTGCACTTTTTCATAAATGAGTCGCAGATTTGCCTGCCGATTTTCTTCTCGCTTTTGCCTGAAGCAAAAGCTTTGACAACGGATTTGTAGTCCCAGCCGCCCGAGGGTACGATTTCCTCAGAGGCTATCATATATTTGGCGTAGTCCTTTACCATAGCCGCCGTCTCAATAGAAGCCATCAGACAAGCGTCAAAGCCGATGATGTCGAATTTATTATTCAGATTCGCTTTTTTCAGCGCCGAATTTAGCTCGGTGAGAGTGAGAGCGTCATAGCTGTAGTTCTCGTCGAAGCATACGCCCTTCGCTGAGCCGCCGCCGTGATCCCACAAAATGAGCATATTGTTCTCGGTCGGATATTCTTCCTGTCCCCATTTGAGAAAGTCGGTGAGCGTTTCCGCTTCACCCATATTTTCCTGACTGAGATTCTTAAGCAGCTTTAGTTTGCCGTCCTTTATTTCATAACGTTGATTATTGCTCTCACTTATGTTATGTGAGCGCCAGGTTTTTGCGCCGCCTGTCTGAATGACGATATTGAGACCGTCCGTATCGGCGGCAAGAAGCTCGTCGATGTTCTTGCCTGCGAGTCCCTGCTTCGTTTCAAGGTTTGAACCGCACATATAAATGAACAAGGTGCGCCCCTCACGTGTGCCGCCTGAATTCCCGCAGGAAGAAAGCGCGGAAGCTATTAAAAAACAAGTAAGTATTATTGCGATTATTCTTTTCATAAAAAACTCCAAATCTCTGTCAGATTACAAAAGTATTATAGCACCTTTTTGAAACGAAAGTAAAGTATATATGTATAAATATAGCACAAGTGCGACTCCAATTTTAAAACCGCACTTGTACTTTTGATTATGTTGCAATTTCGAAAAACCGAGGCTCGAAGCCCTCGCGTAACGACTGGCGAGGAGTAAGCTGAGGAGAACACAAAGTGTTCGGAACAGTTTAGACGAGTGGGAGTTACAAGAGGAACAGCGGAGAGCAACGAGGCTAGACATCCGAGGCTATTTTTTGTTTCGCAACTAGAGCCTGTGCTTTTTGTGTGACAGCAAAGAGCCGTGTAAAGCGGTTGTATGTTACCTTAAATAATTATTAATTGCAACAGGTTTTGAAAAATTAATTGTTCTTACCGATTACAATTGGTTAATAAAATTGAAATAGGAGAGAGCGATGGGAGAATGAAAATAAAAATAAACCTCAACGGACAGTTTAAAGGACACACCGACTTATATGACGATAATGGCGATATAAAAAAGACAGTTTATACAGCATAAAGCAACGGCATACACAACTATTAAAAGTGTGTATGCCGTTAAAATTTTGGTGCGGGCGACATACCGTCATCTTCCGAGAACTTAGTCCTCGCTTGTGGGGTTCACGTTAGTTGGGAATGTTTCATCTGTGCGGCGGGCTAAAAACGTGCCACCGGCACGTTTTCTTTACGCCAGGTTCAAGTCCTGTCGCTCAGTCCGCACCAAAAGGAAAAGCACCCGAATATTATAAAGAGATAGGGTGCGGGCTCCATATGTTCCATCTTCCACAGAGTTCCATCACGCTTGTTATGGTGTGTGCGAAGCTATAATGCGCATCATCGCTCCTCGCTAAAAAAGCTCCACCGGAGCT
>JAFSZY010000009.1 GCA_017458845.1 Ruminococcus sp. | reverse complement strand
TTGAATGACAGCGGAAGAAAGCTTGAAAACTTTAACGGTTTTCTTCATAGAACAGAGGATTTAAAGCATTCCTATGAAAAGTTCCGTTTTGCAGGAGGCGTAAACAAACCGCCGTTTGATAAAGTGTACCGCACCGTTAAATCGTATATCAAAGATGTTCTTCCCAAAGGAAAAAACAGGGATATGGAACGATAACAGAATATTTTTATCAGAGCCGATGGGTTAACAGCCTGTCGGCTTTTTACGTTAGGAGGAAATTAAAATGAAGCAAAAACAAAACGGAATATACTTCACCGTAACCGACAGGGAAAAGCGGCGTATAAGCAAAAACGCCGACCTCTGTGGGCTAAAGCAGGGAGAGTATATTCGTCAAAGGGCATTAGGCTACGCACCGAAAGCGGTGCCGCCTGATGCCTTTTTTCATTTCTGCGAGGAAATAGACCGATTATGCGAGCAACCATTCTCAACTGAGGTTAATCAAAAAGCCTTGTCTTTACTCGCTGAAATTGAAAAACTGCTTATCCGACCTGAGAAGGAGGATATAATATCGGGGACCCCACGGAGCCTGCTTCGTGGGGAAAAGGAGCATCCACGGAGCGATAATCCAATTACCGATTCATCGGTAATTGATATGAGCGGAGTGTGATGCGACGTGGCTACCACAGGATTCTGGCCCGTCAGAGGACGGCTAAAGGATGTACTGAATTATGCGGAGAATCCCGATAAAACCACAGCAAAACAATATCTTGACGAGGACTTACAAAACGCCCTGAGATATGTCGAAAACAGCTATAAAACCGACGAGCAAATGTTTGTGTCTGGAATCAACTGTTCAAAAAGCAGAGCGTATGAAGAAATGTGCGCCGTCAAAAAGCGCTATGGTGAACGCGGCAAGGTAATCGCTTATCACGGCTATCAGAGCTTTCAGGCAGGCGAGGTCACTCCCGAAGAAGCGCACCGTATCGGCGTGGAAACCGCCCGGAGAATGTGGGGCGACAGATTTCAGGTAATAGTCACTACACATCTAAATACACAAAACCTACACAATCATTTTATCCTGAATTCTCTTTCCTTCAAGGACGGTAAGAAATACCGCAACAAGATAGGCGACCATATGAAGCTGCGCCGGGTATCGGACGAGGTCTGCCGAGAATACGGCAAATCTGTTCTTGAAAACGCACCCTTTTACGGCGGCGACAAAGCCTATTGGATACGCAAGAGCGGACAGCTGCCCCACAAGGATATGCTTCGTAAGGATGTCGACGAGGCGCTCGCTCATACAATTTCGCCAGTTGATTTTGAAATTTATCTGCGCTCGCTGGGCTATCAGTTTGTCCGAAATTTCAAATACGAGCATCCATCCGTAGTCGCTCCCGATTGGCAGAAGCCAGTTAGGATAAGCAGCCTCGGAAAGGATTATTCGAGGCAAGCTATTTTAACCCGACTTCGTACTCAGCACGAGGACAGATACTTTATGGATTTCTACACGCCGAGACCTGTGGTGCGCAGAACACCGCTGATTCTGGTAATACGAAACTATGAAAAAGAGCACACGCCCGACCTTATTACCTCGCTGTTTGAGT
>JAFSZY010000008.1 GCA_017458845.1 Ruminococcus sp. | reverse complement strand
GTTCTGGAGCTTATCGAATGGAATATAGCCTTCATCTCCGCCGTCGTAGAGGTCAGTATGAACCGCGTTGGGAATAATCATCAGCTCTTTGTTGTCGGTGTAATTGCTGTTCCGTATCATATCGGCGTAAGCGTCCTTGCTGAAATAGCAGGAATGAGCCTTTTCGCCGTGAATGAGAAGAACCGCGCTTCGGATTTCGTTTGAGTATTTTAATACCGGCTGATTCATAAAACTCTCACAGCCGATGACGTTCCAGCCTCCGTTTGAGTTGAGAGAGCGCTTGTGATAGCCGCGGTCGGTTTTGTAGTAATCGTGATAATCCTTAACAAAGAACGGCATATCGTCTGTAACGGTCTCAACAACACCGCCGCCGAGTTTATATTCGCCGTTTCTTAAATCCTCGAGCCTCTGAGCGCACATAGCGGCTTTCTTAGCGTAGCGCGTTTCCTCGCTGTCCTCGCTGTCAAAATAGCCGTTCGCGTTTACACGCGTCATGTCATACATAGTTGAGGCGACAGTTGCCTTGATACGAGTGTCGAGAGCGGCGGCGTTGATTGCCATTCCGCCCCAACCGCAGATACCGATAATTCCGATTCTGTCGGGGTCAACCCTTTCATTAAGTGAAAGAAAATCAACCGCCGCCATAAAGTCCTCGGTGTTGATGTCGGGTGAAGCCATATATCTCGGCATACCTCCCGATTCACCCGTAAAAGACGGGTCAAAGGCAATTGTTAAGAATCCGCGTTCAGCCATTGTCTGAGCGTATAGTCCCGAGCACTGTTCCTTAACCGCTCCAAAAGGTCCACATACTGCAATTGCGGGGAGCTTTCCTTCTGTGTTCTTCGGAACATACATATCTGCTGCGAGTGTGATTCCGTAGCGGTTAATGAAGGTTACCTTGCTGTGATTTACTTGGTCGCTTTTCGGGAAGGTCTTATCCCATTCCTGTGTGAGTATGAGTTCTTCTTTTTTCATTTTATTTTACCTCCGTCTGTTTTTTAAGAGTATAGGTGAAATAGTCAAGGCAGTCGAGCTGCTGTGTGTATAGCCGGACTTTGCCGAGCAGATTTCTGCGATGCTGTGTCAGAAGTGCATCGAGTGCCTGCTTATTATTGTCGCTCAGCATCGCCATGATGTCCTCAATCTTTGCTTTGCTGAATCCCGCGTCGCACAGGTTCTCCCTGAGCACGGCGTTGTTGTCTGACGCGTTTGGCATTTTACCGCCTCCGTTCCTTTGATGTTCTCATTATAATACAGAATCACTGTTATGTAAAATATCTAATTTTTATTGCCTGTCATTCTTTACAGGAATGACAGAAGATGATATAATAATTGCAACCAATAATGGAGGTGTAGTATGGAAATAAGAATATTACGTTACTTCCTCGCGGTTGCAAGAGAAGAAAATATGACAAAAGCCGCACAGCGGCTGCACATCTCTCAGCCATCACTGTCAAAGGAAATGAAAAAGCTGGAGGACGAGCTTGGGCACAAGCTGTTTATCCGCACCAATAAAAGCACTAGTTTGAATGACGAGGGAATGTTACTGCGAAAGCGAGCAGAGGATATCCTCGCTATGGTAGATAAGACCGAGGAGGAGTTCAGTCAGCTTGACAGTATCGTCGGTGGTGAGATCCATATCGGCTGTGCGGAGAGCTACCTGATAAAGCATCTTGCACGAGATATCAAGTCGTTTAAAGAACAGTACCCTGACTTCACCTTCCATATTTTCAGCGGAGATACGGAACCGGTGGTTGAGCGGCTTGACCGAGGTCTGCTCGATTTGGCTGTTATCGTTGAGCCGTCGAATCTGTCGAAGTACAATTATCTTGCCGTCCCCGGATCTGATAAATGGGGCGTTGTCATGCAGCGCGGCTGTGAGCTTGCCAAAAAGGATGAGATTACATTTGAGGATTTATACGGCTTGCCATTGTTCTGTTCCGAACAGTCGATCAAGGTCGATTTCCCCAGATGGTGCGGCGAGAATATGGATAATCTCCATTTTGCGGGCACCTTCAACCTGTCCTACAACGGCTCAATCTTTGTTAAAGAGGGACTCGGCTATCTCCTGACCTTTGAGCATCTAATTGATACAAGCGAAGGAAGCGGCTTGTGCTTTCGCCCAATCACACCGACGCTCGAAACTAATATGTACATCATCTGGAAGAAGTATCAGGTGTTTTCTCCGATAGCGGATCTGTTTGTCAAGAAACTGAAAGAAACGTATTAAAGAAAGTTAATAGAATACACATAATTAAAATACATTGCTATCTCCAGTTGTTCCGACAGCACATACAATTAATTGAAATAGGAAAGCAAAAGATTTTATTAAGAAAACACCTGCTGACAAAAGATGTCAACAGGTGCTATCTTATACATAAATCAGTTCATTATTCACAATTTCTATTACACGATTTCGGATGCTGTTCATTCTCTGTATCCAAAGGATTTGATTTTCAGCTTTGAGTTGTTCGGTCACACTTTCCTTTTCGGCGAGTTGTTTAACAAGCCTATCGAACATCTCTGTCGCTTCCTCGTCAACATTGGCAAGATAAGCAATAATTTCACAACTCGTCAGCAGATTTGTGTATCTGATAGGATGATGCTGCTTAATATAACGTAAATGTCGCTTGCCCCAAATTCCGATTTTAAACTTTGGTTGTTCGGGTAGCTTCAGATTGGGCAGAAGATAGTCACCTTGTTGTGTATATGTAATCTTCATATTCATAACTCAGACCTCCTTAAACTTGATTCTTTTGACTTTTGCATTCGTAAATTTGATTAGCACCTCGTCAATTGCATCTGTGTATCTACCATCCGAAATAAGACGATTTCTCAATTCGATAAGGCTGCCTATTATTATTCTGCGCTCATCTTGCGTCAGATAAAGGTGATACTTTGGGATTCTCACTCAATCTCCTCCTTCAAATAATCTCGGTACGGCGCATCACCACTGACAAAAGTATCGTAGGTGAATTTTGCGCCGAGTCTGAATCCGACAATAAACCTATCAAGCTCCGATTCGCTCAGTACAATGTTTGAAGCGTTGGCAAAGGCAAGAAAGGTTTTCTTCTCCTCACCCTTTAGCTTTTCTGTGAGTGCTTGTTCGCCACTTGACAGAATTGACATTTGCTTCTGCAAATAGCTGTTTTTCTCAAAGTAGCGTGCTTGC
>JAFSZY010000061.1 GCA_017458845.1 Ruminococcus sp. | reverse complement strand
GTTATTCAGGACAATTACGATAAAATGTGCAAGTGGGCGGCTCAGTATATCGCCGACAAAATCAACAGCCACAAGGAGGATCGTCCCTTCGTGCTCGGACTTCCCACAGGCTCATCGCCCATCGGCGTTTACAAGGAGCTCTATACAATGAATCAGCAGGGCAAGCTGTCCTTCTCAAACGTTGTAACATTCAATATGGACGAGTACCTCGGACTTCCTCACGAGCATGACCAGAGCTACTGGTACTTTATGCACGACAATTTCTTCAATCACCTCGTTGATATGAAGAAAGAGAACATCAACATCCTCAACGGTATGACGGACGACCCCGAGGGTGAGTGCGCAAGATATGAGGAGAAAATCGCTTCCTACGGCGGAATCGATCTCTTCATGGGCGGCATCGGCGTTGACGGCCACATTGCTTTCAACGAGCCTTTCACAAGCCTCGCTTCACGCACAGGTCTGAGAGACCTCACAACAGACACACGTATCGTAAACTCACGTTTCTTCGGCAACGATCCCGAGGCGGTTCCCGCTCAGGCTCTTTCCGTAGGCGTTGGCACTGTTACAGATTCCAAGGAAGTTCTCATCCTTATCAACGGCCACAACAAGGCTAAGGCTCTCGCCGAGACAGTTGAGGGTTCCGTAAGCCACAAGTGGACCTGCTCCGCTTTACAGATGCACAACGGCGCTATCATCGCCTGTGACGAAGCTGCGTGTGACGAACTGACAGTAGGCGCTTATAAATATTTCCTCGACATTGAACAGAAGGAGAGACTTTAATGTATAAGATAAAAGACCTTTATGATCTTGACCACACTCTGGCCAAAGATTATCTTTCAAAGTTTGAGTATCCCTGGGAAGCCTTAAAGGGCATCAAGGATTTCATCCTCGAACTCGGTCCCACGCTCGGCGACGATTACGAGGAAGTTTCGGAGAACGTCTGGGTTCACAAGACCGCCAAGGTTTTCTCCTCGGCTTATCTCGGAGCTCCCTGCATCATCGGACCTAACACCGAGGTCCGCCAGTGCGCGTTTATCCGCGGCTCGGCTTTAGTTGGCGCTGACTGCGTAGTCGGCAACTCCGCTGAGCTCAAGAATGTTATCCTCTTTGACCACGTTCAGACTCCCCACTACAACTATGTAGGCGACTCTATCCTCGGCTACTTCTCGCATATGGGCGCGGGCTCTATCACATCAAACGTAAAGTCCGACAAGAAGCTCGTTGTTGTTCACAACGGCACTGAGAAGATCGAGACAGGACTCAAGAAGTTCGGCGCAATGCTCGGCGACTATGTTGAGGTCGGCTGCAACGCGGTTTGCAACCCCGGTACTGTTATCGGCAGACACGCCAGCGTCTATCCCACATCCTGCGTTCGCGGTGTTGTTCCCGAGAACTGCATCCACAAGAACAACGGCGAAGTTATTGAAAGGAAGGCTTAACGATGGGCAAATATTTCGGAACTGACGGATTCAGAGGCGAGGCGAACAAAGTCCTCACATTTGAGCACGCTATTCAAATCGGACGTTTCCTCGGCTGGTATTACGGCAAAAATATGGGCAAAAAGGCAAAGGTCGTTATCGGTAAGGACACCCGCCGCAGCTCCTATATGTTCGAGTACGCTCTGTGCACAGGGCTTATGGCGAGCGGCGCCGACGCGTATATTATGCACGTTACCACAACTCCGTCCGTAGCTTATATCACTCGCATTGACGATTTTGACTGCGGTATTATGATTTCCGCTTCACATAACCCATTCTATGACAACGGTATCAAGGTTCTCAACTCCAAAGGCGAGAAGATGGAGGAGGAAACCCTCCTCAAAATCGAGGACTATATTGACGGCAAGCTTGAAATCCCCGTAGCGGGCAAGGAAGAAATCGGCAGAACTGTTGACTATGTATCGGGACGTAACCGTTACATCGGCTATCTCATCTCTATGAGCAAATACAGCTTCAAGGGCAAGAGAGTCGGTCTCGACGTCGCGAACGGCGCTTCATGGGCTATCGCCAAGGGCGTGTTCGACGCTCTGGGCGCCAAGACATACGTTATCAACGACGCTCCCGACGGCTACAACATCAACACCGACTGCGGTTCAACTCACATCGAGCACCTCCAGAAGTTCGTTGTAGACAATCAGCTTGACGTAGGCTTCGCATATGACGGCGACGCCGACCGTTGTCTCGCGGTTGACGAAAAAGGCAACGTTATTACAGGCGACCACATCATCTATATGTACGGCTGTTATATGAAGGAGAGAGGCAAGCTCCTCAACAACAAGGTTGTCGCTACAATTATGAGTAACTTCGGCCTCTTTAAGGCTCTTGAGAAGGTCGGCATCGAATACGACAAGACAGACGTAGGCGACAAGTACGTTTACGAAAATATGGTCAAGACAGGCAACCGTATCGGCGGCGAGGAAAGTGGCCACATCATCTTCCAGAAGTATGCCACAACGGGCGACGGTATACTCACTTCCTTAAAGCTTATGGAAGTTATGCTTGCCAAGGAGAAGCCCATGAGCGAGCTCGCCGCTCCCATGGTTATGTATCCTCAGGTTCTCAAGAACGTCAAGGTTAAGTCCAAACCCGACGCCAAGAACGACCCCGATGTACAGGCTGAGGTCAAGAAAGTTACCGAGGCTCTGGGCGACGACGGAAGAATCATCCTCAGAGAATCGGGCACAGAACCCGTAATCCGTGTTATGGTTGAGGCAGGTTCAGACGAAATCTGTGAGAAATACGTTGACCAGGTTATCGACGTAATCCGCGCGAAAGGACACATTATTTAAGTTAACAGTTTACAGTTATCAGTGAACAGTTAGGAGCTGCCGTAACTGCGACAGCTCCTTTTTTAATCCGCGAAGGATATCAGGCACATAACACATATTCCGAATAAAAATCCAAAAATAATTCCGATAACCATAATAATATGATTATCGGAATCTTTTTATTTATTCAATTATTTTGCCATAGCGCCGTTTTTGAGGATTTGCATTTTGCGGTAGAGCACAGCGCGTTCCTTGTCGGTGCTCTTGGGGTTGAGGCGGACGTTCTGAATCGCCGCTTTGACCGCGTCAAACATCATAAAGATAACGCACTTGATGTCATCGTCATCGTTCGCGGCAAGAATATCCCTGCCGATATAATCCTTGAACTCGGCGTAAAAGTCGGGTCTGTGAGCTCGGTAGCGCATATAATCGGCGACGAGAGCGTTGTTCTGGTTAGTGCTGTCGGTGAGGGCGAGCACATCGTCGTACTGACGGCTGTCGTTGATCATAAGGTCAAAAATCCTCATCGGAACAGCAAAGATATTTCCGCCGTTGAGTATAAGCTCGTCGCGGATAAAGTCCACTACCCGCGTGAACATATCCTCGGTAATCAGCTCCACAAGGTCGAGCTTGTCGTCAAAATACTGATAAAAACTGCCTCGTGAAATACCTGCGTTTTTGATAACGCTGTTGATGGTTATCTTCTTGCGGTTGCCTTTGGAGAACTCCCTGCGTGTGACGTCGATAATTTTCTCGCGTTTTTCCGCGGGAAGGTTGTAGAAGGTACGTTTAATCATTTGTTTCGCCTCCTAAAAAGATTAAGTATATTTTAACGCTGAAAAAACCAATGTCAATCATAAATGTATATTTTTTACTGAATGTTTATAATTTAAAATTATAATTCTTTTGTTTACAAAAAAGCATGTGTTTTTTTGTTTGTATTTAATAAAATCGTACAGCAATTTTTTATAATTTTGATAATTGAATTACTATAAAAAAGATGATATTATTTTAAAAAAGCATACAAATTCATTAATATGTTTTGTATTTTTTAAAACAAGGAGAATAATGATAAAAAAATCTTGGCTTAAAAAATAGATATCGTTTATTCTGTTTTTTGTTATTATGTTCAATAGTAACTTTTTGACAAATGCTTTAGGTACTAAATTTTTTAATTATGCAAATGAAGATATTTCAGGAAAAATAATTTTTACCGAAAACAATAAATTTGATTATAGTAATATTAGATTAAATGTTTTTAAGTTAGAAGAATATAAAAAAGATGAATTATGTTCCCAGTATAATCATATTTATTTAAGTACAATTTCACCTAGTACTGATGGAGAAATTATTATAAAAAGACCGTCGGATTATTGTTATATTGAAGTGGATAAAGATTCAATTCCGTCTGGTTACGGAATAAAAAATGATAGTTTTTTAATTAGTATATATGAGAAAAACTTTTCTTTAAAGTTGTTTCCAATAAAAACATTTGATTATGATATATTGAATAATACGTCATATTATTATAATGAGAAAAAAGAATCTTTGTTTGTTAATTCTAAATATCAAATAAAATATAGCACTAACAGCATAAAAAAAGCGTTATTAAATGATAACGAGATAGATGTGAAATGTGTTTTTAATGATTTTAGTATGGAAACAAAAATAAAAACAAATAAACTATTAATGACGGATAGAATTAATTTTTTATTTGAGAATAACTATATAAATGAAGAAGAAAAGATTAATCTATATATAAATAATCTTCAGAGAAAACGTATCAATAAGGAACCTGAAATAATCAAAGCATTATCAGAAATAAAGAGGTATAAAGAAAATAATAATATGTCGGAAAATATGAATAAAAGAATTACAAGATTAGTTAATTCATTTATTCCTTCGTATGAAAATGAGACCATATACACTTATCGCTTTTTTACTATTCATTATGAATCAGGAACAATGTCTAATATGAATTTAGCTTATCTTGCATTGTCTTTTCAAAACGCCTATGCAAGTCTGTGTAACACTTTGTGCTTTTCTACACCGAACTTATTTCCAGATGAATCAACTTATAATGTATATATAACGTCGGGGCAAAACTATGAAGGGTTAACGATTCCAGTGGTTGATTCAAATATGACCTATACGTTTATAAACATAAATATAAATGATGGCATGAACCCAATATCGAATTATACTTTAGGAACTACTTATCATGAATTTATGCATGCAATACAGTTTCAGTATAATTCTTATAAGGTGAATCAGCATTATAATGAAATGGTGTCATTTAACGAAGCGGTTGCAAATTCCATTGGTGTAAGATTTGTTTCAAATTTTGGAATAAAAGATTTTGTTGATATTTTTCAAAATTCTCCAGAACTGTCTTTACTTAGCTTGCCTGAATCCGGCGATTATCAATACAGATGTTATGGAGCGGTTCTGTTTCCACTATGCATAGAGCAAGAGTATTCTAATTTACATACGATAAGGAGAATTTATGAAGAAATGTATGTGGAAAGCATAAATGATAGAGATGTTTATACAGCAATAGATACTGCATTGCAACAAGAAAATGGCTGTATTCAGCATGCTTATAAAAAATGTGCATTATTTAATTATAACATTCAGAATTATTATAATTATTGTGAAAGTAATTGGCAAACTTGTCCCAAGCTAAGCAATATTACAACAAATTCTACAACTTATACTAACACATATTTATCAACACGCTATTATGAAATAACTGATTCAACATATAGTGGTTTTGCTGTATCTTTTAATAGCTCAAACAATATTAATGATGCTATGCTTCAACGTGTAGATACTATTTCAGGTCAGTTGTTCAGTACCAACTACTCTATATTTAGTCAAAATATGACGGCAATTTTTTATATCCAACCAGGGAAAAAAATATGTATGATTTTAAGTAATAAATCACTTTTAAATGATATTGCATATTCGGTAAGAGTTTTAAATTGAAAGGAGTATGATATATGAAGAAAATAACAATAATAATTTTGATAGTAATTTTAGTTGTAGGACAAATTATTTCGGTAGGGGCTTTATCTCCGCTACTTCCGAATGATCAGGTGTTGTATTTGTTTCGTAGCTATTACACTAATAATACAAACGGAGAAGGTATTTATAGTATCGCTTGTAATGCTATTAATACAGGCGATGAGTGGTCTGCAAATAAATACTATTTAATAGATTTTATTTCAATGAATCCGACAGAAAAGCCATATTACAATCAATTTGGCAATAACGATGAATTCTACGAGAAATGTGAAGTAACTAATAAATTATTTCCGTCAGGGTTAGCAGTGTTTTGCGGAAACCCCTATGACGAATTTGACAAAGATTGTTTTTTGTCTCTTGAGGAGCTTGCACGAGATAATCCTGAAATAATTGACCATATTTCTGAAACAATCGGTATGGAACGTGTCGGGAGAGTGAGTATTGGATATACATCGAAAACGATGGTTAATCTCACAACTGATAAGAAAAAGATTTATGTGGGAAGCTCAACTATTGTTAAAGCTAATGTTGTCAATTCAGTAGGGGATACAATATTCAAATCCGAAAATTGTGAGGTTGCCAGAGTAAATTCAAACGGAGTTGTAAAAGGAGTAAAATCGGGGTCAGCCGTTATCACAGCAGTTAACAATGGTGAGTCTGCTAGCGTCAGAATCACTGTAGTTAAGATGAAGAACACTTTATGCGTTAAGGGTAAGACTGTAACGGCTAAAGCTAAAAGAACCACAGTTTTTACAAAAACAAAAGCTTTTATAATCAGAAAAGGAAAAGGATTACTGACTTTTAAAAAAGTCTCAGGTAATCGGAGAATAACCATCATCCGACATACAGGGAAAATAATAGTGAAAAAAGGACTTAAAAAGAACAGAACCTATTTAGCTAAATTTAAAGTTACTGCTATGGGTAATCGTTATTATAAAAGAACATCTAAGACTGTATCAGTAAAGATAAAGGTCATATAGCAAAAGCTCCCTTAGGGAGCTTTTTGCTAAATTAAGAGGGAAATTTATGAAAATCACAAAATGTGTCGTAGATGTCTTTCTTGACTGTGACTATATCATAAAACCCTAATGTGACAGTTATATGAACAGTAATAGAAAAGTAAGGGAAAATTTCAGTAATCAGCAATCAGCAGTCAGTGGTCAGTGATCAGTATGGCTTCCCTTGGGAGACTCCCTTTTTAAGGGAGATGTCGCGAATGCGACAAAGGGTTTGCCGTCTCCCGCTAGGGAAAAGCTGTCAGCGCTTGCGCTGACTGAAGAGGGTCCATTTGATAAAAGAGTTAAATCTAATGTTTTATAAAACGAGCATTTCTAAAGTTGACCCTCTCCCGACCAATTCGCCTTTGGGCGAATTGCCCACCCTCCCCCAAGGGAGGGCTTGCGCTCCATCCAAAATCACTTTTTCGAAAACAAATTAAAGTCTTAGGCTCAGCGCAGAACCTAAGACTTTAATTTGTTTATATCCATATTGATACAATCGGGAACCGATGTATGAACTAATCCGATTTGTCCGTCCCGACCACAACTGATCACTGACCACTGACTACTGACTACTAATCAGCGACCAGCGGTTGCTGATTAAACATTAAACCTGAACAGCACCACATCGCCGTCGTTCATCACGTAGTCCTTGCCCTCGGAGCGGTAGAGGCCTTTCTCCTTGGCGGCGGCGATAGAACCGCACTCCATAAGGTCTTTAAACGCCACAACCTCGGCGCGAATGAACCCGCGCTCAAAATCGGTGTGGATTTTACCCGCCGCCTGCGGAGCTTTGGTGCCCTTCTTAATCGTCCACGCCCTGACCTCGGGCTTGCCGGCGGTGAGGTAGCTGATGAGTCCCAGAAGCGAGTAGCACTCCTTGATAAGCCTGTCCAGACCGCTTTCATCCAAGCCTAAGTCGGCGAGGAACATAGCCTTTTCCTCGTCATCCATATCGACGATTTCTTCCTCAATCTGAGCGCAAATCGGCAGCACGCCCGCGTTCTCCTCGGCGGCGATAGCCTTGACCTTTTCGAGTCCCGCGTGGTTCTCTATGCCGTTTGAAAAGTCCTCGTCGCTCATATTGGCGGCGTAGATAATCGGCTTTGTCGTGAGCAGAGCTACCTCGCTCATAATCTTCTGTTCTTCCTCGTCCATCTCGACCGAGCGCGCGGACTTGCCCGCGTTCAGCGCGTCGAGCACACGCTCAAACAGCTCCAGGTGAGTCTGGTACTTCTTGTCGCCCTTAATAAGCTTCTTTGTCTTGTCAATTCTGCGCTCCAGCATTTCAACGTCGGCGAGGATGAGCTCAAGGTTAATTGTCTCAATGTCGCGCTTGGGGTCAATGCTTCCGTCTACGTGTACAATATCGTCGTTCTCAAAACAGCGCACAACGTGAACAATCGCGTCGCACTCGCGGATATTCGCGAGGAACTTGTTCCCCAGACCTTCGCCCTTGGACGCGCCCTTTACAAGTCCCGCTATGTCAACGAACTCAATCGTCGCGGGTGTGTATTTGTCGGGGTCGTACATCTCGGCGAGCTTGTCGAGTCGCTTGTCGGGCACGGCTACAACGCCCACATTAGGCTCAATCGTGCAGAACGGGTAGTTTGCCGACTGCGCCCCCGCGTTTGTAATCGCGTTGAACAGCGTACTCTTTCCGACATTCGGTAATCCTACTATTCCTAATTTCATATATAAATCTCCTTAATTATCATCTTCAACAGATTATATCACATCATTGTTTTTTTATCAACATATAAGCCAAAGTATGCCGTAAATTATCGGTTGGTGGGCGAGGTAGATTATCAGCGTGTGGCGTCCGACAAACGCCAGCGGGCGGATATGAGGCTTTTTGAGGCTTTCGGGGAGCTTTTGAATATATCTTCCGATAAATATGCCGATTACAAAAATGAATATCCACGGCAGAATCGGATTGTAATCAGCCGACACAAAGTCAATCGTGTGGAAGCCGAAAACCATAAGCGCATTGCTCTGATACAGCGCGTCGGGCAGGGGAGCGGTGAACAGCCCCTCAATCCCGAAATACCCGAGCTGAATGTTATACGTCAGCACAAAGAGTACGGCGCACAGCGCGCAAATGACAATCCAGATTTTTGCGGGGATTTCCTTAATTAACCTCTGAATTATGCCGAAAAGTATGTGCATCAAGGCGAGGAAGTGCAGTATGCCGAAAACAACGGTGTATTGGGGAATGAATAACCGCGTCGCCGCCGTAACCGCCAGGGCGACAGCGCCGAGGAACAGCCCTCTTTTGATATTGTCACGGCTGAGTTTAAAGGCGATTCCCGAAATGAGTATGAACATAAAGGGGAGGAAGGGCTGAAGAATATGCGCCGTCCTGTACGCCGCCCACAGCTCTTTTACCTTGAAAATCACAGCCGAATCATAGAGTATGTGATATACAACAACGAGGATAATCAGCGCTCCGCGAACCTCGTCGATTATGTTAATTCGATTATTTTTCACCATTGGCTTGCACATTTCCTTAAAAATTGATATCATTATACCATATACGAAAACTATCCACAACAAAGAAGGTAATTTTATGCTGGAAATCGGAACAACTCACGAGATGATTAAAACCGTCGAAAAATCTCATATGGCGAGCTCAATGCGCAGCGGATGTCTGTCCGTACTGGCTACGCCTATGCTCATAGCCTACCTAGAGGAAACCGCGCTCGAAATGCTCGAGAGGGATTTGCCCGACGGCATCACCTCAGTCGGTACAGTGGTAAATATAGAGCACCTCAGCCCCACTCCTGTGGGAGCCGAGGTCAGAGCTGTCGCCAAACTTGTGGAGAGCGACGGCAGAATATTCAAGTTCGACGTTGAAGCCTACGACAAAGCGGGACTAATAGCCAAAGGAACCCACACCCGCGCGAGCGTCAGGGCTGAGAAATTTCAGATAAAGGCGGATTCGAAATTCGATGAAGTATAAATACATTTTGTTCGATTTGGACGGCACAGTTTCCGAGAGCGCCGAGGGCATACGCTACAGCCTCGAGAAAACTCTGGAGAGTCTGGGCGCTCAGCCTGTGGACTTGTCCGACTACACAAAGTATATCGGTCCTCCGCTTCTCGATACGCTCAAAAACCTCTGCAAGCTGCCCGACGAACTCTGCGACAAGGGCTACGAGCTGTACAAAAATTTTTACGCCGAAAAGGGCAAGCTTATGAACAAGCCCTATGATGGCATAATACCTGTGCTGAAAGAGCTCAGGAAAATGGGCGCGAAGCTCGCAATCTGTACCTCAAAGCTGGAGGCGACAGCCATCGAGGTTGTAGATGAACTGGGGCTCGCACAGTGCTTTGACGCTGTGGCGGGCTCAAACCGAGACAGTACCCGCAAGGACAAAAAGGATTTGATTCCCTACGCGCTCGAATTGCTCGGCGGAGATAAAGAAAACGCCGTAATGCTCGGTGACACCTGGTACGACGCCAAGGGCGCTATGGAGTGTAATGTGGACTTCATCGCCTGCTCCTACGGCTACGGCGCGGACGACGCGATGGCAAAGTATAACCCCGTCGCATGGGCAAGCGCTCCCGAGGAGATAATTAACTTAGTATAATAATTGCGCATTGCGAATTGCGAATTGCGAATTATTTATACGTCCCCGCATATAATCTACGGGTGATAGTATGGTAGTTTTCACATTCGGCAAGAAGCGCGCGGCAAAGGTTGTCGTTATTTCGGCGTTTGCGGTGTTTATGATTGCCTTGTGCGTCATAATCTCAGTGGGCAGGAGAGCTTCCGTTCCCGACTTTGCCACAGCGGATGAGGTCGGCAGATATTCCACCCGAGCGGATAGCACAAAAGCTCAGGTGAAATTCCTGTCCCAATTCGGGATAAGCGTTGATAAAAACACAAAAAAGACAGACGCGGT
This sequence comes from Ruminococcus sp., assembly GCA_017458845.1. Lineage (GTDB taxonomy): Bacteria > Bacillota > Clostridia > Oscillospirales > Acutalibacteraceae > Ruminococcoides. The sequence goes on along the minus strand of JAFSZY010000061.1, from coordinate 17,243 downwards.
CACAATCCCCAAGAGCTTCAACGAAGTGTACGAGGATTACAACTTGCTTCAGATTGAGGCGGGGCTCGACCTTAAACCCTTTAGAGGCGAAAAGGTCAGCCGTGTTGTCTACAGAATAAACAAAAAAGAAGGATATGCAACCCTATTGATTTTCAGGGGGCGCGTCATAGGCGGGCACCTGAGCACGGGGGAATATTCCGACGGATACGAGGCGTTAAATTATGGAACGATTGGATAAAATACTGGTAACTGAGGGCTTGGGCTCACGAAAGGAAGTTCACAAAATAATACTATCAAAGCGCGTGAGGATTGACGGCGTGGTAATCACAAAGCCCGATTATAAGGTTGACTCCGAACGCTGCGAAATAATGCTGGACGGACAAGTCCTCAACGTCAAAAAGCACGTCTACATAATGCTCAACAAGCCCGCGGGCTACGTCAGCGCGACGGAGGACAACCTCAACCGCACGGTTATGGAACTCGTGCCCAAGGAGCTGTACCGCAAGGGGCTTTTCCCCGCGGGAAGGCTCGACAAGGACACGGAGGGGCTTATGATAATCACCGACGACGGCGACTTTGCCCACAAGCTCACATCGCCGAAAAACCACGTCTTTAAGACCTACTACGCCGAGCTTGACAAAACTCCCACACAGGAGGACATCGACAGCTTTGAGAGCGGTATGATTCTGGAGGACGGTACCCGGCTTTTGCCCGCGAAGCTCGCGGTGTTGGGGAAGAACAAGGCGCGTGTGTTCATCTGCGAGGGAAAGTTCCACCAGGTCAAAAAGATGTTTGCCGCCCGCGGAATGAGGGTTCAGTACCTCAAACGTGAGAAAATCGGCGGACTGGAGCTTGACAGCGATTTGCCTAAAGGAAGCTGCCGGGAACTCACCAAAAGTGACAAAGACGTAATTTTTCTTGTCAAATAGCACAAAAATGGGGCGGCGTTTTTTACGTCGTCCCCATTTTACATAAAAAGTTACAGTGAAGTTTGGTACTTTTACAGATGGTATTATTTTCAAGTTAGTGATAAAATAGTAATGTTGAAAAATATATATTATTTATGGAGGAATAATGTATGGCAAATGTAAGTCTAAAACATGTTTATAAAATCTATGACGGCGACGTTGTAGCCGTTACAGATTTTAACCTCGAGATTGATGATAAAGAATTCATCATTCTTGTAGGACCCTCGGGTTGCGGTAAGTCAACAACTCTCCGTATGATTGCGGGTCTTGAGGACATCTCCAAGGGCGAGCTTTACATTGGCGACAAGCTTTGTAACGACGTTACTCCTAAGGACAGAGATATCGCGATGGTTTTCCAGAACTACGCGCTCTATCCCCATATGTCGGTTTACGATAATATGGCTTTCGGACTTAAGCTCAGAAAGATGCCCAAGGAAGAAATCAAGAAGAGAGTTGAAGAGGCTGCTCGTATTCTCGGCATTGAGCAGTATCTTGACAGAAAGCCGAAGGCTCTCTCGGGCGGACAGAGACAGCGTGTTGCTCTCGGTCGTGCTATCGTTCGTGATCCTAAGGTATTCTTACTCGACGAGCCGCTCTCAAACCTTGACGCTAAGCTCAGAGCTCAGATGCGTACAGAGATTTCTAAGCTCTATCAGAGACTTGGCACAACATTCATCTATGTAACCCATGACCAGACAGAGGCTATGACAATGGGTACCCGTATCGTAGTTATGAAGGACGGTTTCATCCAGCAGGTTGATACTCCTCAGAACCTTTACGACAAACCCTGTAACGAGTTCGTAGCAGGCTTCATCGGTTCACCTCAGATGAACTTCAACGACGCGGTAGTTGCCAACGGCGGCAAAACTCTCAAGTTCGACAAATACGATCTGCCTGTTCCTGCGGACAAAGTTGAGGCCCTAAAGGCTTATGACGGCAAAGAGGTAGTATTCGGTATTCGTCCCGAGCACGTTCACGACGAGCCCGAGTTCCTCGAGAAAGCACCCGCAGACGCTATCATGACAGCTAACGTTGACGTAACAGAGCTTATGGGCGCGGAGATTTATCTCTATGTAAACATCAACGGCGCACCCATCACAGCTCGTGTTGACCCGGCTTCAAAGGCTAAGCCCGGCGACAACATCAAGATTGCTTTTGACCTTTCGAGACTCCACGTTTTCGATAAGGAAACAGAGCAGACTATTACTAACTGATTTAGGGAATCTATCCTTTCAGCAATTATTTAACCGAACGCCTCCATTTTGGGGGCATTCGGTTTTTAAGGAGAAATTTAAAGGAGACAATTATGAAAAGAATAATATACACAATAGCCGCTCTTGCGGTTGTTTTCGCGCTTATGCTTTGTATGTTCGGATGCTCTTCCTCCACAGTGTCCGACGAGCGGATGAACTATGCCAAAGAGAAGGTCGAGGACTTCTCCGAGTGGCAGGCTAGGAGCAACGCCGAGTTCTACGACGAAATTTATTCCAAGGCGAATATGGCGGCGCTCAGTTTTACGCCCAAAATGACCGACGAACAGCTCGCCGACGCGGCGAGGTACCTCTCTGCCGAGAGCATTATGGTAACAGACGCCGACGGAAAGATAATCGCCTCCACAATCAAGGACAAAAAAGGCAAGAACATCTCCGACTTTGACGAGCTCGTAATCTTCGAGGGAATCCTTAAGTGGGTTTGCCCCAGGTGCTGCAAGGACATCGTAAAGCTCGAGGGCAGTGATGAGTACGAGATAATGACGGGCGTTCAGCGTGTTGACGACGGCGGCTGCGTAATTCTTGATATAAAGACCGAGGATTACTCCAAGGTTGACGGCTCCAAGCTTGCCGACGAGTGCGGTCCCAACGTAATCATAGCCAAGGAGAAAAAGGTTATCAGCTCCACGCTCGACGGCGCGGACGCGGGCAAGACCTTTAAGGAGCTTAATATCGCCGACAACGATATCAAAGCCGACAGCTTTATCCTCTCCGCGGGCAAGAACAGCTACACCTGCAAAGCCGCGAAAGTCGGGATATATACACTTGTTGTAGGTAACAGGTAACAAGTAACAGGTAACAATTATTCCCGCGAAAAAGATAATAAAAGTACTGGCAGACCATTTCCCGTGAGATGTTCTGCCAGTTTTATATTTTTCTTTTGTTAACGCTTTAACTATTAACTGTTAACTGTTACTTGTTAACTAAATCTCCTCCAGCAGATTTTCAAACGCGTCGCTCCAGCCCTCGATTTCAAAGCTGCCGCCGCCGTTTGTGGCTCTGAGCTTTGAATCGTTCATATCCTGACCGTAAGCGAACAGCTCGCCGAGGTAAATTTCATAGCCGTTTTTAAGGCAGATTTCGCAAAATTCCTTCATAGGCTCCGCGCTTTGCCTTATACAGCTGAACTTTTCGTGTGATATTTTGCCGTTATTTATGTCGTTTATCAGTCTTTGTATTTCTATTTCTACCATAATTCTATTCCTTTCGATTGTAATATATCATATTTTTGCCAAAACTTCAATTTGATATGCCTTATTTCCCGAAAGATGTTGCTTTTGCCCGAATTTAATAGTATAATATACCTTGTGTGAAAATGCTTATTGGAGGAAGAATATGAAAAGAATAACCGCTATCATTTGCGCGATTATTATGTGCGCGGCAATTGCGCTTCCGTTCGCTTTTACGGCGTTTGCGGAGAGCACAGCTTACGAGATTGACGCTCTTAATATGAGCATTCCGATTCCCGATGATATGATTGTTCTCACCCGTGACAGTACGGCGAACGACGAGTTTTTCAAGACGTTCAAGCTCAACTACGACACGACTATGTCAAAGCTCACCGAGGGCAACATCTACCTTGAATCCGTCACCAAGGACAGCGCGCTTACCCTCACGGTTACTATGACAAAGACCGAGGACAGCAAGAAAATCGGCAGCTATAACTCCCTCTCTGACGAGGAGCTTGCCAATATTATGCAAAAACTCAGGGAGAACAAGACCTACAAGGACGCTTCTCCCGTTGAATACAACGACATCAAGTACATATGCCTCAATATGAGCTTCAAGAGCGGCAAAAAGACCGTTCAGGCTCAGCAGTATAACACCGTGATGAACGGCGAGAATATTAATATCACTATTCAGGCTGCCCCGGGCAAAAAGCTCAAGGCCGCCGACAAGGAGCTGCTCGGCGAAATCGTAGGCGGAGTTACAATTCTCAACGACAACTTCTTTAACCGCAACAAATCGATTATACTCTACGGTTCAATTACACTTGTCGGTATCGCGGTAATAATCGTCGTATTTGTACTTCTGCTCAAGTATTTCCGCAATCCCAATCGTAAACACAAGATTCTTGTGCACGAGCTTGCTCACGAGCATAAGATTACCGAGACAACCCAGATTCCCAAAAAGCATATTTTTAATGTTACCAAGCCCACTAACTCCTTTCTCACCAAGTACGCTCCCGTAGGCGAAAAAGGCAAACGCAAGAAGAAGGCCGAAGTTTTGCCCGAGGAGAGTAGAGAGATTAAGTCCTATTCCGAGCCCGTTCCCGAGGAAGCCGTGGTTGAGGAAGAGCCCGTAACAAAGGTTGAATATCAGGCGAACGCCGAGGAGATAGAGGTTCCCGTAGAGGCTGTTTCCGCAGAGGTTCCCGCTGAGGATATAGCCGAGGAGGTTAAGGCTGAAGCTCAGCCCGAAGCTGAGGTTGAGGCAGAGCCGGATGTCAAGGAAGAACCCGAAACTGTTGAGGAGCCCGAAGCTCAGGAAGTAGAGGAACCCGAAGAAGCTCCCGAGGAAGAGGAAGCTCCCGCCGAAAAGGTTGAGGAGAAACCTCAGCAGGCTGTCCAGAGCGACGAAGAATTTGAGGAAACGGCCGACTACTTTGACGTTGTCCCCGAGAAGGGCGAGATGTTCTCCTACACCGATGTTGAGACAGCTGTTGACGATTACAGCAAAGCCAAGCGCGGACTCGACGTCAACGAGGACGAAGAGTACGAGGATATACCCAACGCGTGGGATACTGTCAAGAAAGTGCTCGCCGCAATCGGCAGAGGTATCGCCGCGGTATTCAGAGCGATATTTGTCGCTATTATATTCGCCGCAACACACCTCAAGTACTTTATTATCAACCTTTCACGAATGATTAGACGCAAGCACGCTCAGAACAAGCGCCGCAAGATTGAGGAACAGCGCCGCCGTGACGCGAGCGAGCGCAGACGTATGGAGCGCGAGGCTGAACGCGCGCGCAGAAGAACCAACGCGAGCAGAGGCAGCAACGACCTCGTTCAGGTTCATTCTTCCTATGAGCGCGGCGCCGCTCCCAGACCTTCAAGCAGAGAGCGTATCGACCGCGACCGCAGCAGAAGTACGGACAGACGCCGTCCGCCTCAGGACAGGAGCTCAAGACCGAGGAGATAAATAAAAAAAGGCTTCCCTTGGGAAATTCCCCTGATAGGGGAAATGTCGGCAACGCCGACAAAAGGGTTGCCGTCTCCCGCTAGGGAAAAGCTGTCAGGCGTAGCCTGACTGAAGAGGGTCAACTTTAGAAAAGCTCGCTTTATCAAACGTATGAATTAATACTATTTAACAAGTGGACCCTCTCCCGACTTCGCTACGCTCAGCCACCCTCCCCCAAGGGAGGGCAAACGCTTCAACAAAGAAAAAATATGAAACTTTTAATAAAAAACGCGCGGGTAATTGACCCGTCGCGGGATTTTGACAAAACAACCGATATACTTATAGAAAACGGAAAACTCGCCTCTTTCGGCGAGTTTGATGTTGCTGACAGGATTATTGACGCGCGCGGTTTAATCGCCGCCCCGGGGCTTGTGGATATGCACGTTCACCTGCGCGACCCGGGACAGACGCACAAGGAGGATATCCTCACAGGCTGCAAGGCGGCTGCCGCGGGCGGTGTGACTTCACTGCTCTGTATGCCCAACACAAATCCCACCGTTGACAACGCCGACACAGTCAGGTATATACTCAACAAGGCTGAGAATGCCTCGGCTAAGGTTTATGTCGCGGCGAGCATCACCAAAGGGCTCCAAAGCAAAGAGCCCACCGACCTTGACGAGCTCAAAGCCGCTGGAGCGGTCGCCCTCTCCGACGACGGCAGACCTGTCGAGAACACCGCTATGCTCATAAACGCTATGAAGAAAGCTCCCGAGCTCGGGCTCAAAATCACCGCCCACTGCGAGAGCCTTCCTATAGCGAACGGCGGAATTATCAACGAGGGCGAAGTGTCGCGCGAGCTGGGAGTCAAGGGTATTCCCGACTCAGCCGAGGACTGCGGCACAATGCGTGAAATCAGCTTTGCCGACGCTTTTAATGTGCCTGTTCACATCTGCCACGTCAGCACAAAGAACTCCGTACGGATGATTCGCGACGCAAAGGCTCGCGGCGTAAAAGTTACCGCCGAAACCGCTCCGCACTACTTCAGCTTTACGGAAAAAGAGCTCCTAAAGCGTGACGCCGACTACCGAATGAACCCTCCGCTCAGGCGTGAGGAGGACAGACAGGCGGTCATCGAGGGCTTAAAGGACGGCACTCTCGACGCCATAGCCACCGACCACGCCCCGCACGCCCCAGAGGAAAAACAGGACTTTTTGAGAGCTCCAAACGGCGTGGTAGGTATGGAGACCTCGCTCTGTGCTGGTATCACTAACCTGGTGAAAACAGGCGAGCTTACTATAAATGAACTGATAAACAAAATGAGCACAGCTCCTGCCGAGATTCTCGGCATAAACGCGGGCACGCTCAGTATAGGCGCTCCCGCCGATATCGTGCTTTTTGATATGGACGAGAGTTGCACCGTGGACGTAAACAAGCTCCACGGCAAGAGTAAAAACTCACCGTTCAAGGGCAAAAAGCTTTACGGCAAGGTGAAGTATACAGTGCTGGACGGAGAAGTAGTGTTTGAATAAATGAGAAAGGAGAAATGAGAAAGGAGAAATAATTTTCAACTTTCAACTTTCAATTTTCAACTAATTACGGAGGAATTTTTATGTCAAAAGGTAATTTGCTTTCTGTCCGCGAGGATGTCCGCGTGCTTGACGCGACGCTCCGTGACGGCGGACTGTGCAACGACTTTTTCTTTGACGATAAATTTGTAAACGATTTGTACCACGCCAACATCGGCGCTGGCGTAGACTATATGGAGTTCGGCTACAAGGCTGACAAGAACATCTTCAGCCCCGAGAAGTTCGGCAAGTGGAAGTTCTGCGACGATGAGGACATCCGCGAGGTTGTCGGTGAAAACAACACTCCGATGAAAATTGCCGTTATGGCTGACGTCGGACGCACCGACTACAAGCGCGATATCCACCCAAAGGCGGAGAGTCCCGTCGATATGGTTCGTGTAGCTACCTACATCAACACCATTCCCGCGGCGCTCGATATCATTGAGCACTGCGCCAAAATGGGCTACGAAACAGCCATAAACATTATGGCGATTTCAAAGGAACGCACAGAGGATATCAGAGAGGCTCTCGAAATCTTCGGCAAGAGTCCAGTCAATATTTTCTATCTTGTTGACAGCTACGGCGCGTTTTATCCCGAGCAGATAAGACGTTTTTCACAGATGTATCTCGAATACGCCGACAAGTACGGTAAGCAGGTCGGCGTGCACGCTCACGACAACCAGAGTCTGGCGTTCGCCAACACGATTGACGCGCTCCAGGAGGGCGTAAGCTTCCTTGACGTTACGGCTCTGGGACTCGGCAGAGGCGCGGGCAACTGCCGCAGCGAGCTGCTTGTGGGCTTCCTCAAGAACCCCAAGTACCGCACCGAGCCTTTATATAACCACATTGAGAAGTACTACCAGAAGTTCAAGGATGACGGAATTCTTTGGGGCTTCGACGTGCCCTATATCATCACGGGTCAGCGCAACAGCCATCCCCGCTCGGCTATCGCGTTTCAGAAGGCGCACCGCACCGACTATACGAACTTCTTCTATGAGCTTATGGATATGGATTAAGTCAGTGGCTAAAGTCAACTAAATTAACGTAAAGATAAAGCCGCAACTCCTCGTTGTCCCCTTGGGGAAAATGTCAGCTGTAAGCTGACAAAAGGGGTCACGGAGCGATAGCGGTTCACTAACAGAACGGTTATAAGGAGATTGGGTGACCCCCTCTGCTTCGCTATGCTCGCTTCTCCCCCAAGGGGGAGACAAGAACTTCGTTCCTCACTGTACGTTGAAAGGAGCTAATTTTGGACAAACTTATTGAAAAAATAATTGAAAAACAGAACCCGACGGTCGCGGGGCTCGACCCCAAGCTCGACTATGTTCCCGAGTTCATCAAGGCAAAGTGCTTTACAAAGTACGGCAGAACCCTTGAGGGAGCCGCGGCGGCGCTGTTCGAGTTCAACAAAAGGCTGATTGACGCGCTGTACGACATCGTCCCCGCCGTCAAGCCCCAGGCGGCTTACTACGAGATGTACGGCTGGCAGGGCGTAAAAACTCTGTACCATACCATAGATTACGCCAAGAGCAAGGGTATGTACGTTATGACCGACGCCAAGCGCGGCGACATCGGCGCGACTATGGAGGCGTACGCCGCCGCCCACCTCGGCACAACCGACGTGGAGGGCGAAACCTGCGTGGCTTTCGGAGCCGACGCTCTGACCGTAAACGGTTACCTCGGAACCGACTGTATTAAGCCCCTGCTTTCTCTGTGTAAGGAGAAAAACAAAGATATATTCGTGCTCGCCAAGACCTCAAATCCCAGCTCAGGCGAGCTTCAGGACAAGAAGATAGGTGACAAGACCGTCTACGAGACAATGGGCGAAATGTGCGAAGGCTGGGGAGCCGACACTATCGGCAAATTCGGCTACAGTGCTGTGGGCGCGGTTGTCGGAGCCACCTATCCCGAAATGCTCAGAGAGCTCAGGGAGAAGCTCCCGAACACGTTCTTCCTAGTCCCGGGTTACGGCGCTCAGGGCGGCGGAGCCGAGGACGCGAAGTACGCCTTTGACAGTAACGGCTTGGGCGCGATTGTCAACTCCAGCCGCGGCATTATGTGCGCGTGGACTAAGCAGGACGGCAAGACCGAACAGGACTTCGCCGAAGCGGCAAGAGAAGAAGCAATCAGAATGAAGGAAGATTTGCTAAGCGTTATAGGGGAGATAAAATAGGCTGAATGGTTGCCCCCTTAGGGGGAAATGTCATCCGCAGGATGACAAAGGGGGGATTAATGAATACTATCCCCCTATCGACCAAATCGCAAGCGATTTGCCCACTTCCCCCCGGGGGAAGGCAAATCGGATTAATGATTAATAATATCGTTAAATTATTGACAACCCAGCCCCATTGGGCTATAATATACCAGTATTATTATTTTTCAGGTAATTAAATTATTGAAAGGGAGTAATTAAAATGGCAAGAGTATACAACTTTTCAGCAGGTCCCGCGGTTCTTCCCGAGTCTGTTTTAAAGGAAGCAGCCGAGGAGATGCTCGACTACAAGGGCAGCGGTATGTCCGTTATGGAGATGAGCCACCGCTCAAAGTGGTTTGACGACATCATCAAGGACGCTGAAAAAGATTTAAGAGATTTGATGAACATTCCCGACAACTACAAGGTTCTTTTCCTACAGGGCGGCGCGAGCCTTCAGTTCGCGGCTATACCTATGAATCTGATGAAGAACAAGGTTGCCGACTATATCGTAACAGGTCAGTGGGCAAAAAAAGCTTTCAACGAAGCCAAGATTTATGGCAAGGCTAACAAAATCGCCACATCAGAGGATGAGACCTTCTCATACATTCCCGATTGTTCCGACCTCCCCATCAGCGAGGACGCGGACTATGTATACATCTGTGAGAACAACACCATCTACGGTACAAAGTTCCACGAGCTTCCCAACACAAAGGGCAAAACTCTCGTTGCCGACCAGAGCTCCTGTTTCCTCAGTGAGCCTGTTGACGTCAGCAAGTACGGCGTGCTCTACGCGGGTGTACAGAAGAACGCGGGTCCCGCGGGCTTACAGGTAGTTATCATCCGTGAGGACTTAATCACAGACGACGTTCTCGAGGGTACACCCACAATGATGAAGTACAAGACTCAGGCGGATGCCGACTCCCTTTACAACACACCGCCCTGCTATGACATCTATATCTGCGGCAAAATCTTCAAGTGGATTAAGGATATGGGCGGACTCGAGGAAATGAAGAAGTACAACGAAAAGAAAGCCGCCATCCTCTACGACTTCCTTGACTCCAGCAATATGTTCAAGGGCACAGTTGTAAAAAAGGACCGCTCTCTTATGAACGTTCCTTTCGTAACTGGCGATAGTGACCTCGACGCTAAGTTCGTCAAAGAGGCAACAGCAGCGGGCTTCGTAAACCTCAAGGGTCACCGCACAGTCGGCGGTATGCGCGCTTCCATCTACAACGCTATGCCTATCGAGGGCGTAGAGAAGCTCGTAGCGTTTATGAAGAAGTTTGAGGAAGAGAACGCGTAAAACATAAAAAAGTCGTTCAACTAAACGTAAAGGCAGAGCCGCGACTCCTCGTTGTCCCCTTGGGGAAAATGTCAGCCGACGGCTGACAAAAGGGGTCACAGAGCGATAGCGGTTCTTTATATGAACGTTAGTTAATACTTGCGTGACCCCCTCTGCTTCGCTATGCTCGCTTCTCCCCCAAGGGGGAGACAATAACCCAGTTCCTTACTTTACGTTAGTTAGGAGCGACTATTCAATAAAATTCGGAGGTAATTTTATGTACAACGTATTAACACTTAACAAGATTTCACCCAAAGGCACAAGCCGTCTGGGCGACAACTATAAAGTATCCGACAACGAGGCAAATCCCAACGCGGTAATGATTCGCTCCGCTTCAATGCACGATATGGAGCTTCCCGAGAGCTTACTCGCAATCGCTCGCTGCGGCGCGGGTACCAACAACATCCCCAAGGACGTATGCGCCGACAAGGGTATCGTTGTTTTCAACACTCCCGGCGCTAACGCCAACGCTGTAAAAGAGCTCGTGCTCGCGGGACTTTTGCTCAGCTCCCGTAAGGTAGTAGAGGGTATCGAGTGGGCAAAGACTCTCAAGGGCAACGGCGACCAGGTCGGCAAAATGGCTGAGAAAGGCAAGAGCCAGTTCGTAGGTCCCGAGATTCTCGGCAAAACTCTCGGCGTTGTAGGCCTCGGCGCAATCGGTATTCTGGTTGCTAACTCCGCTGCGGCTCTCGGTATGAAGGTTATCGGTTACGACCCCTTCCTTTCCGTAAACAACGCGTTAAAGCTCGATCCGTCCATACAGGTATATCCCACCGTTGACGATGTAATCACTCAGAGCGACTATGTGACAATCCACGTTCCGCTCCTTCCCGATACAAAGGATATGATTGACGCCGAGGCTATCGCCAAGATGAAGGACGGCGTGCGTATACTCAACTTCAGCCGTGACGGTCTTGTAAATTCCGCAGATGTGCTCGCGGCTATCAAGAGCGGCAAGGTCAGCAAGTATGTTACCGACTTCGCCACAGACGATGTTCTCGCCGAGGACGGCGTAATCTGCCTGCCTCATCTCGGAGCTTCCACTCCCGAGAGTGAAGAAAACTGCGCTGTTATGGCGGCTGACCAGATTATGGAGTACCTTGAGAGAGGCAACATTGTAAACTCCGTAAACTATCCCAACGTAAGTATGGCTAAGTCGGGCGCTGTCCGCTACTGCGTGCTCTTTAAGGGCGATATTGTCAAGGATATCACCGCGGCTGTAAGCGGATTGAAGGCGATTGAAGCCAAGACGCGCGGCGACTACGGCTACGCTATCGCCGACGCTGACGACGACGCGTCTGTTTCCGCTTTGGAAGCTGTTGACGGCGTAATCAAGGTCAGAGTTATTAAATAATAATTAGTAAGTATTAAAAGGACTGCTGCGGCAGTCCTTTTTTAGTGGTCAGTGGCTAGTGAATACCGAGACGGAATGACAGGGGAACAATAACTGACTGCCGACCGCTAAAAAAGAGCCCATCGGGCTCTTTTCTAACATCCGTACATATCCTCGAACAGCTTGATGCCCGATTCGGTACGGAAGATATTCTGTTTTACTTTTTTGGCAAGCTCGGGGCTGATGTGGTCGTCGTAGATGTTGACGAGGAAGTCAGCCTCAACGAGTATCCTGTGCACCTTGTTGTCAATGCCCTTGTAGGTGTGGTTGTTGGCGATGAGGTAGCAGACCTTGTTGATGAACTCCTCCTCGAACCCGAGCTCGGTCAAGAGCTTTTCAGCCTCGGCGGGGCCCTCCTGCTCCTGGTATCTGCCGTCGGCTGAGCCGTACTTTTCCTCACAGATTTTTATACCTATGTCGTGTGTCACGGCGGTTATTTCTAGCAGATACAGCATATCCGAAGGGAGCTTTTCGTTTATGGCGATGGTTTTCGCGAAGCCGTACACCTTCATAAAGTGGTGTATTCTCTTAGCGTCGCCGCGATAATACTCAATCATCGCGTTGATTGTTTCGATGGTCTGTTTCTTCGGTTTAGAGTCATAAATCATTTTTTCATCCTCCGAATATATCTAAAGGTTTCTTTCTCGCCTTTTTCCTCAAGCATTCTCAAGAGGAACTCCAGCTGGTCTGAGGTTTCGGGGTGGATAATTGCCCCTCGGTTCTTTCTGCCGTTTTTAAAGTATTCCAGCGGTTTGGAGTCGGTGTAGTTTTCCTTGTTGTATGTCTTGCTCGCCGCGACGCGGTCGCAGAACATTTCTATGAGATATTTTGTCGGCATTTTAACGCCCTTGAACTGTTTGTCCACAGGGTCGTAGTCCGTCCAGTGTTCAAAGTGATGTCGGTTTCTGCCCTTGTGGTGCAGCCAAGCCTTGGAGTAGCCGTAGGCTTCGCGCTCGCCCTCGTTGGGTGAACGGTTGCCCAGGTAATACTTTGCCCCGGGGATGAACTCCGTTGGCGAGTATTTGCTCAGGTCGTGGAGCAGTCCCCTCAGAGGTATTCCCGCCCGAAAGCAGTTGGCGATAACCTTGTGGCGGTGCTTGGTGATGGTTCTGAAATGTTTAAAAGGATGTGCCATTATTCAGCGCTTGCCTCTGAGCTTTCCTCTTCCTGAGGTGTGATTTTGCCAATCATTTCCTCAAGCACGTCGAGGCAGGTGAAGCCCTGGAGAGTGAGCTCGTCGCGCGGAATTACGAAGGTGTTTTCGTCGAGCGCCTTGAGCTTGCCGAGGACGTCGCTGGTGGTCATATATTTTTTGACTTTCTTGCTGGCAACAAAGATGTGGTCGGGGTTGGCGAGCAGGAGCTTGTCTATATCCACGACGTCGCTGTCGGCGGTTTTGAACACGTTGACCGAACCTGTGTAGTCGAGCAGAGTGGACTCCCAGGAGCCGTCGATAATCGTTTTGAGAACGCCGTTGTCGGTGTAGAAGTAGGCAATGGTGCTGACGGTCTTGTCGCGCTTGGCGGCTGTCTTGACAGCTTCAAGCGTGCTCTTGATTTCCTTGTACGCCTTGAGAGCCGCTTCTTTACCCTCGTTGTTTCCGCCGAGCATTCTGCCGATTTTTATATACAGGGATTTGAGCTGCTTAATGGTGGTGGCGTTGTTGAACTGAGCCACAACGATTCCCGCCTTTTTGAGCTCTTCAACGTCGGATTTGTTGAGTGAGTCGTTCGCGAAAACTATCTCGGCTTTTTCCTTTTTGATTTTCTCCACGGACGGGTCCTGAGCCGTACCCATACTGGGCACAACCCTGAGCGCCTTCTGGTTGACCTCGTCGCTTCTGCCGACCATCTTGATGTCGTAGCCTATGGCTGAGATGATGTCGGAGAGGTTCTTGTCGAGGATGACGATGTTCTTGGGTTCCTTGTTGATTGTGATGCTGCCGATTTTTACGGGGAACTCCTGTTCCTCGCCGCAGGAGGTGAGCGCGGCGGCGGTGCTCAGCAGCATTACGCACGCGAGCATAACGGATAAAACCTTTTTAATCATATATCATATCCTCCTAATGATTCAATAAACTGTTTGGCGCAGCGCGGGGAACGCCCGCCTCTGCCCAAGGCAAACCTTTCGGCAAGTACGGAGAGCTCCTCGGGGTCCTTTTTGATTTTCGCCTTGTCGGCGAGCGTGAACACAATGTCGAGGTACTCCTTTTTGTCGGGATTGCCGAAGCATACCGAGAGCCCGAATCTGTCGGACAGTGAGAGAGTCTCCTGCATATTGTCGCGGCGGTGGATGTCGTCGGCTTCCCTGTCCGCCCAGCTTTCCTTTATAAGGTGGCGGCGGTTTGAGGTAGCGTAAATCAGCGCGTTGTCAGGACGAGCCGCCAGTCCGCCTTCGAGCACAGCTTTTAAGGATGTGTAGCTTTTGTCCTGACTCTGGAAGGAGAGGTCGTCTATAAATATAATGAACTTCATCGGCAGAGCCGCGATTTTGTCAACAAGCAGGGGAAAGTCCGAGAGCCTTTCCTTGGGCATTTCGACCACACGCAGACCTTTTTCGCGGAAAGCGTTGCCGACAGCCTTTACCGTCGAGCTCTTGCCTGTGCCCATATCACCGTAAAGCAGACAGTTGTTGCAAGCCTTGCCGTCGAGGAAAGCGAGGGTATTCGCGATGACCTTGCTCCTCGGACGCTCATAGCCGATAAAGGACGAAAGCTCGATTTTGTCGGGATGTTCAACGGGGCAGATTTCGCCGCCGCGCCATACAAAGGCTTTGTAGCGGGCGAACATTCCGCAGCCGTTTTTTCTGTAGAATTTAGCGAGCTCGGAAAGCTTGATGCGTTCGGTGTTGAATGCCTGAGCCGCCTCGCCCGTTTTCCAGCGGGGGAGAGCGTTAGCAATTTCGGAGATGTCGCTGAGATATTTGTACTCGCCGATTATATCCTCTGATGTGAGTCTGCTGAGGTTGATTATAGCCTCGCAGTCGTGCGACACCGCGCCCGTGAGGTTCTTGGGCAGGGATTTTGTCTTGCCTGCCGCCGCCGCGAGGGAAAAGCTGTTCTCGTCAAAGAGAGCGGTCTCGGTGACCGCGTAGGCGAGCCTGTCGCTTACGCCCCTCTGAGAGAGCAGGGAGAAAAACTCGCCGTATGCGTCGAGGAAAACCCCCGGCTCCGCCTCTATGCTTTCGAGCAGCTTCATATATCCTTTTATTACGCTTCTCTGGAGAATTCCGCGGTACACGGACAGCGATTTCATCATCAGATACGCTTGAGCTGTTTTGGTCATATTGTCAACTCCTTTGTGTAAAGGAATGTTACTCTTTATTTTACTATTTTTAGAGCGTTTCGTCAATATTTGGGAGAATTTCCGTGATACAAAAAAATCAAAAAAATTTGCAAAAAACACTTGCATTTTTAAAACGATAGTGCTATAATATCTAAGTCGCTTGAAAGAGCGGTTCAAAGTCAGTAGGAATTAGGAAGGTAAGAATCAAGGGAAACATTTCCCGCGAGAACCGATTTAAGTCCTAAACCGACGTTTGAACGTACACAAAAAAGTTGGTGTCGATGACGCAGGGGGTCCACCCGTTCCCATACCGAACACGGAAGTTAAGCCCTGTAGTGCCGAAAATAGTTGGCTGGAGACGGCCTGTGAAAATAGGAAGATGCCAACACAGCTAAAAGTGTCCACCCAATAGGGTGGGCGTTTTTTTATTTAGCCTTCCCTTGGGAAATTCCCCTGATAGGGGAAATGTCGGCAACGCCGACAAAAGGGTTGCCGTCTCCCGCTAGGGAAAAGGTGCCGAGCATAGCGAGGCGGAAGAGGGTCCATTTTACTAAACACCTCTCTAACAAACATTTGATAAACAGACTGGAACAAGGTTTGTGAAAAGTCGGATAAAAACAAAAGTCGGTGCACGAAACTATTTATATGCAATAGTACTTACTAGCGCCGACCCTCTATCGGTTTTGTCATTCTCTGAGAGAACGCCAAAACCACTTTCCCCCGGGGGAAAGCATTAGGAGCAATATGAAAAACTTTATTAACGAGCTGACATCTGTCTGGGACTTTTTTAAGGATACCGACAAGCCGATTATCCTCTACGGTATGGGGGACGGCGCGGACAAGGTACTCAGGGAGTTCGACAAACTGAATATCAAACCGAGCGGCGTTATGGCGAGTGACGATTTTGTGCGTTATCAGCAGTTTCACGGATTTACTGTCGAAAAGCTCAGCGATATCGAGAGCCGCTTTGACGACTTTGTAATCGCCTTGTGCTTTGCCAGTCAATTGCCCGACGTTATGGCTTACATAAAGCACGTTGCTCAGCGCCATATTCTGCTTGTGCCGAGCGTTCCCGTTTTTGGAGATAATATATTTAATGAGAGCTTTTATAGAGCTAACGAGGAGAATCTCAACAAGGCATATGAGCTGCTTGAGGACGAGAAGAGCCGAAATGTTTTTGAGGATATCATCCGCTTCCAGTACAGCGGCGATTTGAAATACCTCGACAGCTGTACAACCGACAAGGATGAGGCGTTCAAAAACATATTGAAGCTGACCGATGAGGAGGATTACCTTGACCTCGGAGCATATAACGGCGATACAATCGATGAGTTCTTAGGCTATACTGACAGCAGATACAGGAGCATTACCGCGCTTGAACCGAACCTCAAGAGTTTTAAAAAGCTTCAGGAGCACTGTGCCGATATGGAGCGCGTCAACCTGTGGCAGCTAGGTTCATTTAACGAGAACAGGGTGATTAATTTCAATACAAAATCGGGCAGAAACTGCGCCATTGACAGCGAAGGTACGCCCGTACATGTCGCCAGGGTTGACACAATCCTCTGCGGCAAGAAAATCACCTACGCTAAGCTCGACGTGGAGGGAGCGGAGAGGGAGACCTTTGAAGGTATGGAGAACACCATAAGGCTCTTTAAGCCCAAGCTCAACATTGCGGCATACCACAGAAGCGAGGACTTGTTTGCGCTTATCTTACAACTCAAAACGCTTAACCCCGACTATAAATTTTACCTCAGACACCACCCATATATCCCGCACTGGGATACGAATATATATGCGGTGGACAGTGGTCAGTGATCAGTGATCAGTGGTCAGTTGTGGTCGGGACGGACAAATCGGATTAGTTCATACATCGGTTCCCGATTGTATCAATATGGATATAAATTAATTAAAGTCTTAGGTTCGCGTTGAGCCTAAGACTTTAATTTTGTCAAAATAGTTATTTTGAGGCTCTATAATAAAAGTTGGGGTAACAAATAGAGCCTACAAAAAATAATTATAAAAAAATGTAAAAAAGTAGAGCATATTTGCTACAAATCCGTTAAAATGGAATTGATGAGAAACCACGAAACGGAGGAAGCAATATGC